>NZ_JASDDJ010000015.1 GCF_030407455.1 Psychrobacter sp. 5A.1 | reverse complement strand
ATATGTTCATATTGACGGCAATTTCTTCCTTGTTTATCTATAATTTTTCTCATTTTAAGCCTCACAATCTAATTGATAACACGCCCTAGATACTTAAAACGGAAAAGCTTAATAACTTTTAATAACTTTCAATCACCTGCATTAGCTCATGTCTGAGCATCTCTGCATTTGGCATACGCTCAGCATGAAAGCGCACCATCGCAATACCTGCACTGGCAAGGGCCTTGTCTTTCTTGTCATCAGCCTTTTGGCGCGCTTTGCTGTTATGCGTCCAGTCATCAAGCTCGATAGCCACCAGCGTAGTCTGCGCATCAACATCTACAATCACGTAGTCAACGCTCTGGCGACAGATGCGATTGAACCAAAAGCTGCGCTCTGATGCCTTACTACTATTAGCCTTGATGATTCGTGACAGCTGTACTTGGACAAATATATGGTATTCCGGCAGCGCATTTTTTAACTTATCAAAAAATATGACTTCCGTGTCGGTCATGATCGGCATCGGTGCAAAGGGCCAAATAGCCAATTCATCACCGCGTACTGGTTTTGGATCTGACTCAACGACTGGGGGTTTTTCTAACAGTTTTGGCAACGTAATCAGCCCTAAAAAACCAACGGCTAAGATTAAAAATATAACGCCAAATGACATGGTTCTACCTTATACAATATGAGAGTGATGAGCCAAATATCATCATTGATAGCAGTTAATGATGGGCCAACCACAGCAAGGCAGCCTTTATAGGCTGGCAAGTTATAAAAAGAGAAACAGCGGAATCAGTGTTTATCGTAACTAAGCTTTTGCCAATCGGCAAACGATAAACTAAAAAACACGACAGTATCTGTCGTGTTTTGATAAAAATCGAAGAGAAATTGAATAGAGTACGCATAAAAACTTAGGCCATGACCTAGTCTCTATCTTAGCGCCAGTAGAGCACCCAAGCGCCTGTCGTATTCACTTTAGGGTCGCTATTAATTTTGTCTTTTAGTGCCAAGGCTGCGATTTTACCACGCTCAGGCCCCACGATGACTCGCACACCGCGACTGGTATGACTGGTTTTAACCTGATAGCCTGCTGATTGGAATTTTTTTGCCAAATCATCTGCTCGGGCTTGGTCGTTTGCTAGGGCGACTTGCACCCCAAAACTGCCTTTGGCATCTGTTTCTTTGACTTCCTGACGAGCTTCTCTGAGTTTTTGCTGCGCCTCACGCTTGGCTTCTGCTGTTTTCTTTGCCAGTGCTTCTTCTTTTTGACGTTTTTCTTCACGCACTTGTTCAGCCGCAGCGGCTTCGCGCTCTAAACGCTGTACTTGTTTTTTCGATGGGATGGTAATACTCTGACCCAATTGTAGCGATGCGGATGGCGAGAGGCTATTCGCGTGAGCCAACACTTCTACTGGCATGTTGTATTGTCTTGCCAGTTTGATTAGTCCGTCACCTCTTTGGATTTGATAATCAAAGGGCGATTTTGGTGGTTCATTTTTTGCGGCTTCTGCTGCCTCTCGTTTTCGTTCAGCTGCGGCCTGTGCCTCAGCCAGTTTTTTTGCCTCAGCCTGCTTTTTTGCTTCGGCTAGTCTCTCTGCCTCCGCTTCTTTTTTACGCTCTACTAATTTTTTACTCTCAGCTAGCTTTTTGGCAGCAGCTTGCTCTCGAATAGCAGCTTGCCTTTGAGCTTCTTGTTGCTCTTGAGCGGCTTTTTGCTTCTCAGCATCATTAGTCTGCTTGATAGCAGCCGCCGACTCATTATCCGTACGGGGTTGAACGGTTAGCGCGGTAGCAATATCTTTTGCAGCTTTTGGACTGTCATCATCGTTACTAACTGGCGCACTATTGGCTATATATTGCTGACTTTCGGCACGGGCTTTTGCTAATGCTTCTGCTTCTGCGACTTCCTGCTCTGTCAAAAATTCCTGTGCACGTTTTTCTTGTTCTGCAACGCGAGCCGCACGTTCTTTTTGCTTTTGTGCAAGGATACGTTTTTCTGTCTCGATATCAGTCGTTAGTGGCTGAGGAGACGCTTCATCCGTACTTGGCTCCTCTACCATCGCTGACATCGGCTCTGGTGGGTTGCTATCACCAATCTGTTGCACCATGGCGTATAGCATCACGCTACCGCCAATAATCATCCCAATGCCCAATAAGGCTTGTCTCGAAAAATTCATCCGTTTACGTCTCTTGGTTGGTAATAAGGTTGATTGAGCGGTGCAGCGATTATCTCAAAGCAATGTGGCAAATTGCTTCAATCATTATCTCTTACCGCCAGTTACTGCCATCAGTATTCAAAATTTAAGCCGACCTTTTTATACCAGTCTTTCAAATCATTTTGATTATAAAGCATATTTTTCGCGCTGTCTGCTATCAGGCTACGACTAAGATTAACACTAAACAGGCACTACTTTAACTTAAATCCTCATACGGTAAGTGCACTCAATGCCTCGCCAATCGTATGAAACGAGCCACACACCACGATGAGGTCTTGTGGTTGGCTCGCATCTATCACCGCGTGGGTGGCTGCAGGTAGACCATCGAACTCATGTATGTGAGCGCTATCAATATGTTTTTCTAAGATACCTCGAAGCTGCTCGGTACTCGCGGCGCGTGGGTAATCAATCTCCGCAATGAACCAATCATTGATCGGCAAGCCAGCCTCGGTCAAACGCTGCACCACTTTATCGATATCTTTATCGCCCAACATAGAAAACAGCATGTTTATCTTCGGAACGTCTATAGCAGTCTGGCTGTTTTGGCGACTTTGATTGACCACCTGCTGCTGCCAAAGCGGTAATAACTGTGCCAATAAAAACTCGACGCCTTGGTCATTATGCGCCACATCAAACAACCAATGGCGGTTGTGACTCTCACGGTAGTCAAAGCGTCCTGCCAGTTTGACCGTTTGTAGCGCTTGCTCGATGGCATCGATATCGACAGTCAATGGGCTTGCCAGTACCGCTGATAGCGCATTGGCAGTGTTGGTCAATGATAGCGCAGGACGTGGCAGTTGCAAGGTGACAGCTGCATTGCTATATTGCCAAGTCGTTGAATCAATATCACGATGGCTGAAGTCTTGCCCTACTTGATAACAGTTTGCTTGATGCTTATCAATCGCTTGCTGAACGCTGTTCGGCATTTCGATAGCACCATAGATTAGACTAATATTATCACGCAATATACCTGCTTTTTCTGCGCCGATATCTTCCACATTGTCACCCAACCAGTCGACATGATCGATACAGATATTGGTAATCACCGCCATATCAGGATCAATAATATTGACCACATCTAGACGACCACCTAGCCCGACCTCTAACACCCACACATCACAGTCCGCTTCAGCAAATATCAGCAATGCTGCTAGTGTTGTCATCTCAAAGAACGATAACGTCAAGTCACACTGCAAGCGCGCTGCCTCTACTTTGCTAAAAGCCTCAATCAGTGTCTGGTCACTCACCATCTCGCCATTGACACGTACACGCTCGTTAAAGGCGCTAAGATGTGGCGACTGATACAATGCCGTCTTGTGGCCTGCCGCTTGGCACATTTGCGCGATGACAGCGGTCGTCGAGCCTTTACCGTTGGTGCCCGCCACTGTGAATACATAAGCATCGTCTTTGGCTGACTGTACCACGCCTAGCGCCTCAGCGACGGGCAATACACGCGACAGCCCCATGTCTATCGCAGACACATGTATCTGCTGCATATAATCTAGCCATTCGGTCAAGCTGGCGTTGTCATTAGGGCTAGGAAGGTTGGGTGATAAAAGGTCAGACATGAATAAAACCTATATAAAATTTTAATAAGAGATAAAAATATATGTGTTAGCTAAAACCAAAAATAGCATTTACCGTGCAATGACGATAAATGCTATTTGAGGGTCTTGCATATACAGTAGATGTTAGCACGCAGCTAAGCCATTATGCACTCAATAAATGACTCGTTATACTGAGCCATTCAACTTATTGAGCATCTACATTGGGTACGCGGCATAGTTTTGCGAGCAAACGGTAGATCGTATCGATCAGTTGATGACGATGCACCACCTCATCTACCACGCCATGCTCTAACAAAAATTCTGCACGTTGGAACGGTTCTTCTAACGTCTCACGTACGGTCTGCTCAATCACACGCTTGCCCGCAAAGCCGATCATCGCTTTTGGCTCTGCTAAATGAATATCACCAAGCATCGCAAGTGATGCGGTCACACCGCCATAAACAGGATTGGTCAATACCACGATATAAGGCACGCCAGCGATTCTCAAACGCTCAATCGCAGCAGCCGTTCGTGCCATTTGCATCAATGACAATAGGCCTTCTTGCATACGTGCGCCACCAGAAGCTGCAAAACACACTAAAGGTACTTTATCTTCTAGCGCTTTTTCGGCCGCTTGGACGAATCGATCACCAACGACTGACCCCATAGAGCCACCCATAAAGCGGAAGTCAAACGCGCAAGCGACGATATCGAGGTTACGTAATTTTCCATACATAGCAACCAACGCCTCGCTTTCACCCGTTTTTTCTTGGGCTTCACTCATACGTGTAGGATATGGCTTACTATCCACAAAACGCAGCGGATCTTTTGCGGTGAATTCTTGCCCTGTCTCACCATCGACTTGATCCAGCAGCCAATTCAAGCGCTCACGAGCACTCATCGGTAAATGATGATCACAATGTGGGCACACATAACAGTTAAAAATCAGCGCCGTATTGGTAATCATCGAATGGCAGTTGCTGCATTTCGTTGATGGTTCGGTCTCTACCGCACTCAATGGTGCCGTCAAGTGCTGCTTGACACCTGGTATCGGGCGATCAAACCACGATTGACCAGACTTGTTGGTTTTTGGCTCAGCGTTATTAGTAGTCATATCAGATTTTGTTATCGTATCAGTCATATTATTCGCCATTATCAAAGGCTTATCGACAAGTCGGCTCATTCACTTGTCCCTAAGAGTAAATTTAAAAGTCACATACAGTCATAACATGAGCAGTTATAAGGCACGCTTGCGCGAAACTGTAACAATTTATATTGTGATGTTAGTTTACACACGTAAACTAACTTTAGCAAAGTCATTTGACAACGTCTTTATAAACATTGTTATTTATGGACCTTACTGTTTATAAACAACGTTATTAGCAATGGGCGATAACTTAAATAGCAATAACTTAACTCTATCTACCTCAGGCACTCAAACTGTCAAGTGCACCGCGGAGTTCGTCCATTTTAGCCATGATTTTTCGCTGTGCGGCTGCAACAGCATCGGCATCATTGGCATCTATATCAGCAAAGTTCTGTACCAGCGCACTGCCAACAATCACGCCATCTGCATGTGTACCAATCGCTTTGGCAGAGGCACCATCACGGATACCGAAACCGACGCATACTGGCAAATCCGTCTCAGCTTTGATGGCTTGAACTTGAGTCGCGACAGCATCAGTATCGAGCGTGGCTGAACCAGTTACGCCCTTTAGCGACACATAATAGATATAACCGCCACAATGCGTCAATACTTGCTCACGGCGCTCGGGCAAAGTCGTCGGCGATAATAAGAAAATCTCATTCATCGAATGATCGGTCAAGTGCTGCGTGAAACTACCTGCCTCGGCTGGTGGCAAATCAACCATCAAAATACCGTCAACACCTGACTGCTCACATAGCGCCACGAAGTTATCATAACCAATGATTTCAACTGGATTGAGATAACCCATCAGGATAATTGGCGTCTGCGTGTCTGTTTGACGAAACTCTTCGACCATTTTTAGTGCATCACGAGTACTCGTCCCTGCTGCTAATGCGCGTTCGCCTGCCAACGCAACCACAGGACCATCTGCCATCGGATCAGAGAATGGCAAGCCAACTTCGATCATATCTGCGCCATGCTTCACTAAGTCATGTAGCAAGCCGACTGTCGTGGTCGGATTAGGATCACCTGCCATTACATAGGGAATAAGGGCTTTTTTGTTTTGTGATTTTAAGGTTTCAAAAGTGCTTTCAATTCTGGTGCTATTGTTGATAGTGCTCATATCAAAATCCAAAAGTTATACTCATTTTGTAGGTATTAATGAATGTTGCCATAAAAGAATTTTATAAATCGTATAGCTCTTGAACTATAGTGTTATATTTTTTAGGTAACAAGGACAGTTCACCGTAACTCAGGTCGGTGACACATAAACCAACGCCGCTCTCTTCTATCTTGCCATAAAAGATGACGTATCTACCAACAGAGTTATCATCAATTCCATGTTTAGCTTGTAATGAATGCTCTTCTTTAATACAAAAATCTGCATAACCTCCACCTTTTTTGAAAGATAGAAAAGTCATTCTTATGTTATTATCTCGTTTTTCTTTGCCCTGATGATCAGATCTTGTAATCTTTCCTATATAGAGTTTGCTATCATTATCTTCTGCTTTGATATCACTCACATCATTTAGTAAATCACTCAACGGTAGAGCTATATTAGAATTGGGCAGGTAGTAGCCTTTATATAAATTTTTTGAAAAATTTCTACATATGGCTCTAACGGATGTTACCTTGGAGGGTAAGGAAAATTTTTCTCCTGTATGTCTACTTATTGAGACATCCGTAGTAGGACCATCTATATCCTCTATCAAAGAGTCGTAGCAATCTTCATCATCGTCAACATTGTTAACTTCAGGGACTTCCTTCATAAAGCTATCTATAACGACTAATTGTTCATTATCTACAGCTTCTTTAGCCTCTTCTTCATTGACATAATTTAGACCTTCACCTTTATTTGCCCTATACATACAATTAATATGTGAATACGAGGGCAGATGTTTAAAATATGCTAATACGTTATTTCTTGAACGAGATTCTACCAAGGGTGTTCTTGTTAAAGGTGTGAAACACATTGGACAAAATATTTTCTCATACATAACATCATGAATATACTCATTTGAAGTAACTGCCTCATGTTTTTTTAACAGCTCGGCATAGTTTTCTATCGAGTAAGTCCAGTTATCAGAATACATTGCGTATGGTATTTTTCTTGAAGACATTTGAGTATCCTTTTCCATCATAAGACAGCTTTTACAGTTCAATCCCTTCTGCCTTCATCACTGAATGCAAATCCTTATCACCGCGACCTGACATATTGACGATAATCGTCTGATCAGGGGTCATGGTTTTAGCCAGCTTCAGTGCATAAGCGACAGCATGGGCAGACTCAAGCGCAGGAATGATGCCTTCTTTGCGCGTGGCTTCATGGAAACCTTCTAACGATTCTTTGTCCGTACAGCCGACATATTCAACACGCTTCATGTCTTTTAGGAAGCTATGCTCAGGGCCAACACCAGGATAATCCAGTCCGGCTGAGATAGAATGCGTCTCTTGGATTTGACCATCATCATCTGCCATTAAGTAAGTACGGTTGCCATGTAGCACGCCGATACGACCAGCCGCTAGTGGTGCTGAGTGGCGACCGGTTTCGATGCCATCACCGGTTGCTTCGACGCCATACATTTTGACCTCAGTATCATTTAGGAAGTCAAAGAACAGACCAATCGCGTTTGAGCCACCACCGACACAAGCAACCAATGCATCTGGTAATTTGCCTGTTTTTTCTAGATGCTGGATGCGGGCTTCTTTACCAATGATTGCTTGGAAATCACGCACCAGTAGCGGATAAGGATGTGGGCCTGCAACCGTACCGATGATGTAATACGTGCTATCGACGTTGGTGACCCAGTCGCGCATGGCTTCGTTCATCGCGTCTTTGAGCGTACGTGAGCCAGAAGTCACCGGCACAACTGTCGCACCGAGCAAGCGCATGCGATAGACGTTCATCTTTTGACGCTCAACATCGTCCGCACCCATATAAACGATACACTCAAGACCTAAACGGGCTGCAATCGTCGCTGTCGCTACACCATGCTGTCCTGCGCCAGTCTCAGCGATGATACGTTTCTTGCCACACATTTTGGCAAGCAGTGCTTGTCCGATGGTGTTATTAACTTTGTGTGCGCCAGTATGGTTTAAATCTTCACGTTTAAAATAAATCTGAGCCCCACCAATCTCATCACTCAGGCGTTTAGCATGATAAAGCGGCGTTGGGCGACCGACATAATTGACCAAATCATTGTGATACTCTTCCCAGAATGCAGGATCGGCTTTTACTTTGGTGTATAGCGCCTCTAGCTCTTCTAGGGCGGCCATCAACGTTTCAGAGACAAAGCGACCGCCATGTACGCCAAAATGTCCACGGGCATCAGGGTATTGATTAAAATCCTGTACGTCCGCTGGATTGGTAAAGGTATTGATAGCTTGTGCGGTAGCAGATAAATTATTGTTATCGACATGACTCATGGTAATTCCTACTGTAATAAGTGGTATTTTTTAGAATAAATAAGGGAGAAATAGTTTAAGCAGCGAGCTGTTGAGCTGATATAAAACTAGCTACTTGTGTTCGAAGGTTCGCTAGGCGTCGCGTTTTGCCATCGGTCGCGTTTTACCGCTTTCATAAAGGCACGCATTTTTGCAGGATCTTTTTTACCTTTATCTACCTCAATACCACCGCTGACATCGACTGCATAAATAGGCAGCTCTAAAGTCGCCGCGATATTTTCGGCATCCAGTCCACCCGCTAAGATAATTGGTAGCGAGCTGTCTTGGGGTATGAGACTCCAATCAAAGCGTGCGCCAGTACCACCGTATTTATGCTGATGGTAGGCATCTAATAAAATACTGCTCGCTCCTGCTTGGGCAAACTCGTCAATCTGAGCGTGCACGCTAGCAGCACTGTCCGTATCGGCATTGACGCGCAACGCTTTAATCCAGCGTTTATTGACTGTGCTCGCCAGCTGCTGACATTGCTCAGGACTTTCATCACCGTGGAATTGTATGATATCAAAAGGCACAGTGTCTGCCAGCTCGACCAATTCATCTTGAGGCATATTGACCACCAAAGCCACCACGCTCACAAAAGCAGGCAAAGCAGTACTTAATACTTGGGCTTGCGCTAGCGTCACGGCACGCGGACTGGGCGGATAAAACACCAAGCCGACCGCATCAACACCTAACTGTGTCGCAGTCTGTATATCACTAAGCTGAGTAAAACCGCAGAACTTGACGTGCATTTCGTGACCTTAAACATGATACTTATTAGTATGACTGAGCTCTACTAACATTGGCTAAATTGACGGCGCGCAAATGTCAATTGCCAACGCTAACGATTAAATAGGGTGATTTGTTAATCAGACTGCAAATGAATTGCATCCAAAAACTTATCCTAGCATACTTTTATTCTCAGTTTTGTTTATGATTGCGATTGATTAATATAGGAATACTTGAATGTCTCAGACTGCATCGGCAACGGCCAATCCAACTGACTGCAACGACAGTGATGGTGGTACGGCAACTAGTGCAAATCCGCCACATTACTTGATGTGGTTTCGTCGTGACCTACGAGTTCATGATAATACCGCCTTGGCAGCTATTTGTGAACGGGCAAACGAAGATAATGCACGAGTCAGTGCCATATTCTTTCTCACACCTAAGCAATGGCAAGCGCATGATACGTCGCTTGTGCAAGTCGATCACATCGCCCGTACCTTGCCTATCCTCGCAAAAGCCTTACAAGAACAATTAAATATAAAATTAACAGTCCAAGTTTGTCCAAGTTTCTCTGACTCTATTGATGCGCTATTAACTATCTGCAATGCCAATAATATCAGTGCTATCATGGCCAATCATGAGTATGAAGGTAACGAAATCGATCGTGATGAACAATTAACTGAGCAACTGGCAAAAAGCGATATTGAGTTTGTACGCTGGCATGATCAATGTATCTTGCCACCGCAAACCATTACGACCAACGATGGCGACAGCATGTATCAAGTGTTTACGCCGTTCTATAAAAAATGGCGACACACCTTGGAGGTTAGTGATATACAAATGCATGAAGCACCCGCTGTTAGTGACAATAATAACGTGACTTTAGAGCCGACAGAAAACGCGGCAAAGACGGTGGCAGAGATAGAAAGTCTCAGCACAAAAACGGTCAACGCCTATCAAAAACAGTTAAACAGCAATGAAACTGATAATAATACAGATGCAAGCACCCAACTCGAAAATGCTCATAATGACTATCCTGCTGGCGAAACAGCAGCTTGCCAGCGTTTAGAGGACTTTATCGCTGAGGATATCAACAATTATGATGTGAGTCGTGATGTGCCTAGCTTGCATGCGACCAGTCAGTTATCGGCTTACCTCACTATTGGCGCAATCAGCCCCAGACTTTGCTATCTACAAGCACATAAAGCCCAAGAAAAATTGCACGGTAATGATAGCGACAACAATGACATCAATCGCTGGATAAGTGAGCTAGCATGGCGCGATTTTTATCGTCATGTCTTGGACTATAAGCCAGAGCTGATTCGCCATCAAGCGTATAAGCATGAGACTGATACTAAGATTAATTGGTCATACAACACTGATGACTTTAATGCATGGTGCAAAGGCATGACAGGTGTACCGTTGGTTGATGCCGCGATGCGCTGTCTAAATGCAACAGGGTTTATGCACAATCGCCTGCGGATGGTGACGGCGATGTTTTTGACCAAAGACTTACTGATTGATTGGCGCTGGGGCGAGCGCTACTTTATGCAGCAGCTGATAGATGGAGACTTTGCGTCTAACAATGGCGGCTGGCAATGGAGCGCTTCTACGGGTACTGACTCAGCGCCCTACTTCCGCATTATGAACCCTTTTAGCCAAGCCAAAACCCATGATGCAAAGGGCGAGTTTATTAAGACTTGGCTACCTGAGCTAAAAGACATACCTGCTACTATCCTGCACTCAGAAGAGAAAATGCGTAAAGCACTCGGTAAAAAAGGAGACTTCGCCGATACAGACTACCCTGTGCCAATGGTTGAGCATAAAGCAGCACGCCTATTAACCATTGCTGAGTTTAAGAAAGAAAGCTAATTTGAGGGAAAATAAACAGTAGATTAGCCATTTGTAACCGATGGAAACTGACATGCACCTGCACCTTGTGTGGTCACCGTAACGACCGCACCTGTCAGCGCAAACAGTTGCTGCAACTGCGTCTGCGCATTTTGTAGAGCCATCGTCATCACATCACCGCGGCAGGCGCGTTCGAGGACTTCTTTTTTGGCCATACTCTGCGCTTGGTCAAATATCTTTGGATCGACTTGCATCATACCAAACGCACCAGTCTGCCAATCATAAATCTCAATATCGTCTAAATACACCGAAAATATCTCTGATGGTGGTAAGGTGATATTAATCTGTGGCATGGTCGATGCCATCGTGTTAGCTTCCGATGTTTGGTCATCATTTACATCAGGAGCAACAGGTTGAACCACTCGTACCATCTCAGGCGTCAATGCACTCAGGTCAACCCCTGCCTCAACACGTCCATGCGCAATAAATAATCCTTTTTGCTCATCTTGCCACAGCTTCATCCAGCTGCCTGATCGTTCGCTCGTAATCACCGTATCGACACTGAATGCCACTGTATGTAAGCGATTAAGCTGCTGGATTTGAGTAACCACGCCTTCACGAGTGATGGTTTCTATCGGCGCTTCTTTGGTGCTGTTTTGAACACTATAAATCGCAAAAACGATAGCTATTAAACCGATAAGCAACACAACCCACGACATCATTGCGATGGGTTTTTTGCCTTGTGGATTGGTCTTATTAGCATTAACAGAAGATCGATTATCAGGGCTATTCATCTAAGTATCCTCAAAGTTTTGTCGTTTATTTTTATCACCATACGAAAAATCACGTTCTAAATAGTAAATGCTACTTTTGTGCAGTAACTTCAAGTAATAGCTACCAATACCCTACATAATTACTGATGCGTTGTTAGGGCGTGTCCTCAATTCAATCGATAGTTATCTAAATGGGTTAAAAATGGCTAAATCTTGCCAAACGGTGTCAAATAGCTGACTAATATCTCGATATTATCTGCGCCATTTTCCTTGTTTGACTGCAATTTATCTCATTTTTATCACCATTTTTAAAATGAGGACACGCCCTAGTCAAAAAATTCGTCAAGATTTGCTAAAAATAGGCTCAAAACTGGTAAATAATCGAGTTATAACAACCTCATCGCTACCTTTATGCAATGTTCGGTCTTAAAAAACAGAAAGTCATTGCGTCTTAGGCAAACTTTACCTAACATAGTCAGATTGTATGAATAAAATGTCAGTATCAAAGTATTTATCAGGCTTTTGGCCTGAATATTTTGTGTTTCGGCATCTTGATACATCAATCCAAATTTGCCTCTCTTTTATAAGAGTGGTTTTTACTGATATGCTTTTTATATGAGCATGTTAGTCGCTGAATGTTAGTCACTAGGAAGTACCCTAGATTATTGCTAAGTAATAAAGGTAAGCTTGCGGCGGCCATGAAACGATTAGCCACACGCTCAACATCCTACTATTTCTTCTTATTTTTTATCGTTGATAAGGTTACGCTTTATTTATGAAAGCCAGTCAATTTTTATTTGCCACACTAAAAGAAACCCCAAGTGATGCCGACATCGCCTCAAGCCAATTGATGGTGCGTGCTGGTCTTATCCGAAAGATTGCTTCTGGGTTGTATATTTGGCTGCCCATGGGGCTACGCATCTTGCAAAAGGTCGAACGTATTGTTCGTGAAGAGATGCAAGAAGTTGGTGCCCAAGAAGTGCTCATGCCGATGACTCAGCCTGCCGAACTCTGGCAAACGACCGGTCGTTTTGACGATTATGGTCCTGAGCTTTTGCGTTTCAAAGACCGTCATGATCGTGATTTTGTGCTTGGTCCAACGCATGAAGAAGTCATCACCAATCTTGCCCAAGGTGAGCTACGTAGTTATAAACAGCTACCGATTACTTTCTTTCAAATTCAAAACAAATTCCGTGATGAGATTCGTCCACGCTTTGGTGTGATGCGCGCACGTGAATTTACGATGAAAGATGCTTATTCATTCCATGTGGATCAAGCCTCATTGGCCAAAACGTACCATGATATGTATGACGCTTATACGCGCATCTTTACCCGTTTGGGTTTGGATTTCCGTGCAGTACAAGCGGATACAGGTTCTATCGGTGGTTTTGCTTCTCATGAGTTCCATGTATTGGCAGACAGTGGTGAAGACGATATCGCGTTCTCAGATTCTTCTGATTATGCGGCCAACGTTGAGCTGGCTGAATCGGTAAGCACTGCAGAGCGTCAACCGCCAAAAATGGAGCGCGAAGACGTCTTAACAGAAGATATGACCAGCTGTAAAATGGTAGCTGAGCACCTAGATGTGCCGTTAGAAACCACAGTCAAAACCTTAATCGTCCACGGTCATACTGAAGACGATGAGCCACAACTGATAGCTATCGTGTTGCGCGGTGATCATCAGCTCAATACCATTAAAGCTGAAAAAATCGAAGAAGCCAATGTACCACTGACGCTAGCCTCTGATGAAGAGCTAAAAGCAGCTGGTTTGCACAAAGGTTACATCGGTGTTGACCTAGACATGCCTGTCTTTGTCGATCGTTCAGCAGCTACGTTGTCAGACTTTGTCTGCGGTGCCAATGAAGTGAACAAACATACCATCGGTATGAACTGGGCACGTGATATACGTATTACTCGCATCGTCGATGTTCGCAACGTGCAAGAAGGCGATCCATCTCCTGACGGTAAAGGCACGCTGAAAATCAAACGTGGTATCGAAGTCGGTCACATCTTCCAGTTGGGTGATAAATACTCGCAAGCCATGAATTGCCGCGTTTCTGGTGAAGATGGCAAACCCGTCACGCTAATGATGGGTTGCTACGGTATTGGTGTAAGCCGTATCATCGCTGCTGCTATCGAGCAGAATAATGATGAAAACGGTATCATGTGGCCGAAGACGCCAACGGTTAATGATTCAATCGCTCCTTTTGAAGTCGCTATCATACCGATGAAGTCAAAAGAAGAGACCGTCATGCAGACTGCCACAGCGTTGTATGAAGAATTAAAAGCGCAAGGCATTAACGTGTTGCTAGATGATCGTAATGAACGTCCAGGCGTTAAGTTTGCTGATCTCGAATTGATTGGTATTCCACATCGTATCGTGGTTTCAGACCGTAACTTGGCTGAAGGCAAGTACGAATACGTCAATCGCCGTGAAGCAGAAAAGCAAATGCTAAGCCGTGAAGAAGTCATGGCAAAAGTAAGCGGTAAATAGTTTTAATCTTAAAAACTGTGCCATAAAAAGCGCCTATTTCATTGAATGAGATAGGCGCTTTTTTTTAATAATTGAGAAAACTCTAAAGACACAGCACTCTTAGCCTACTGTCGAATTAAACGGCTTGGCTGTGGCAGGAGAGTTATATCACTGACACGGCAAGGATTGATATCGATACCGCCTCGGCGCGTGTACCATGCGCGAACCATCAAGGCGCTTGGCTCATAATATCGACTCAAATCAGCAAATATCTGCTCGACACATTGCTCATGAAAACCATTATGCTGACGGAAACTTAAAATATAGCGCAATATATTAGCCGCATTAACGGGCTTATCCGTCGTAATCGATACGGCCAACGTTCCCCAATCTGGCTGATTGGTCACCGGACAGTTACTACGCAGCAAATTAGAATAAAAAGTATAAGGTTGAGTGCTGCCACTTATCACGCTCTCGCTACTCGTTTCTGCTCTATTATCATGTAGCAATGACGCATCAGGATGCTCACACAATGCAATTTTCTCACTGCTGTTTGCCAAGGCATCATCAATACAAATCCCTTCAGGCTGTGCAATTAATAATCCCGACTGCTCATTGCCTTGCTCATCATCTAAGCCAAATAGCTCAACAGTGACTTCCGCTTGTACGCAGGCTGATAAGTCTTTGGCAATCAGCGCTTGCACCTCTGCCCAAATGGCAAATTCGGTAAAATTGATACTGTTTAAATATAGCTTAAGCGACTTTGACTCAACGATAAATGCTGAGCTAGCGGGAATCGCAAAGCGCGCGATAGCCACTTGCGAAATACCTTGCGTATTCAACCAAGATATCTCAAATGCCTGCCACCAATCAACGCCAACCGTTAACTTATCATCTTGCCAGCCAATCGCATCACGTCCCATGCTTCGAGCGATAGAATATAGCGTCTCTGGGCTATACTCAGTTGGATAATCAGTGGTTTGCTCACCTAAAATACCGTGGATACTCATAAATTACCTTCTAAGCTATAGAATATATTCAAATCATAAAGGGGTTATTTTACAGTAATAACTGGTCAGCTGATGACCAATTTAGCTAATAACCTGCTCACTAAAAAACTAACCTCTGACTATAGCAATATGCCAATGCCCAAATTACTATCTAAGTATTATTACCCAAACATATCGCTAAACTTTTGCCATAAAAAAGCCCAACAATGTCAGGCTTTGATAGTAAAACGGTTTGTTTATTTATAACAATTTTGACTATAAGCGCACACGTGAGCCATTACTGAGTAAGCGATAAGCAATGGTATAAAATACCGCACAGAATACAAAAATAGCCGCCATCGAATACCAAACATTGACATCAGAGTAGCCAAGAATACCGTAACGGAATGAATTGACCATATAAACAATGGGGTTCAATAATGAGATATTTTGCCAAAATGGTGACAGATTTTCCATCGAATAAAACACACCACCAAGATAGGTAAGCGGCGTCAATACAAAGCTTGGAATGATAGAGATATCATCAAATGAGCGAGCAAAAACAGCATTGATAAAGCCACCAAGCGAAAATAAGATAGACGTGCCAAGCACTGTAAATATCGTCACAAATATATGCTCAATGCCCAAGTCGGTAAAAAACAGCGCGACTATTGAGACGATGACACCAATGGCCAGTCCACGAAAGATACCACCGCTGATATACCCCATCAGAATCGCATGTTTGGATACGGGTGAAACGAGCAACTCCTCAATACTAGAGGTGAATTTAGCACTAAAGAAGCTTGAGACAACATTTGAATAACTGTTGGTGATAATCGACATCATAATGAGGCCAGGCACGATAAACTGCATGTATGGCACCCCGCCCATCTCACCCACACGCGAGCCAATCATTTTACCAAAGATGACAAAATAAAGACTCATGGTGATGACTGGTGGCAGCAATGTCTGTGGCCAAATACGCAAAATTCGGCGAACTTCTTTTAACAATATGGTGCGAAAAGCAATCCACTTTTTGCTCCATGACATGGTTTTATTAGGATCTATCATTTCTTGACTCACAATCCCGCCTCCTTCATGCTGTCTTCACTTTGAATATTTTTGTCTACCAAGCGCATAAACAACTCTTCTAATCGATTCGCTTTGTTACGCATACTTCCTACCGTGACGCCTTGCTCTGACAACTGCGCAAAGACGCTGTTCAAAGACTCACCTTCTGTGAGCGTCACCTCAAGCGTCTGATCATCTGGTTGGGATGTCCCTGTCACCCCTGTCAACACCAATTGACTGGTAAACGGTACTTCCAAATCAAAGACAAACGTCTCAACGGACAGCTGCGCCAACAAATCTTTCATTTCTGTATTGATACGAATCTCACCATGATCCAAGATAGCAATGCGCTTACACAGTTGCTCAGCCTCTTCGAGATAGTGAGTCGTCAGAATAATAGTGGTCTTTTCTTCGATATTAATCTGCTGCATGAACTCCCACATAGAGCGACGTAGCTCAATATCGACCCCAGCCGTTGGCTCATCCAAAATCAATAATTTTGGTTTATGAATCAATGCACGGGCAATCATCAAACGGCGTTTCATACCACCTGATAGCTCACGCGATTTACTATCACGCTTATCCCATAGACCAAGCGCTGTCAGTAGTCGTTTTGCTCGTGGTTTAGCTTCTTTGGCAGAAATACCAAAATATCCCGCTTGGGTAATCAAAATATCTTCGACTTTTTCGAACATATTAAAATTAAATTCTTGTGGCACAATCCCAAGGTATTGCTTAGCAATCGAAGGGTTTTCTAATAAATCATTACCAAAAATATGTACACTGCCCGTGGTTGGTTTAAACAGCGAACTGATGATACCAATCATGGTGGATTTACCTGCCCCATTTGGACCAAGTAACGCAAAAAAACCACCTTGTGGTACGGTTAAATCAACCCCTTTTAGAGCCGAAAACCCATTGTCATAAGTCTTGGATAAGTTTTTTATCGTAAGTGCTGGTACTTCTGACATGAAGACCTCTTTGTTTGTTATAAATGTATGTAAAAATATTTTGAGACGACGAATGGCTAGAAGAGATGTTGTAATGTCATAAAATGAGGCTACTGTTGACGGATTTCAACTGCAATGCAACTGAAGTCTCATATTGATAATATTTATGATGAAAAAAGCGCCTATCTCATCACTGAAATAGGCGCTTTATAGATAACTACCGTAAAAGCTTAGCAAAACACGGGATAAAGATTAGCTTGCAGCTTCAACCATATAATCTACGGCATTTTGAACTTCTTCATCAGGGATATCTGCACCACCTTTAGCAGGCATTGCATTGAAACCATTAATAGCATGGGTATAAAGTGTATCTTTACCTTTTGCTATACGTGGACCCCAAGCACCAGCGTCACCAAAAATAGGAGACCCAAGTAAGCCAGCTGAGTGACAAGTTTGACACACAGCATTGTATACCGCTTTACCATCGCGAGGACCATCACCAGCCGATGGGCCAGATGAACGTGCCGTCACATCACAAACTTCATCGTCTTCAAAGCACACATTGGCAACTGGCTGAATACGAGCAATCAGGTTCGGATACAATGCAATCAGCTTTTCTACTTGCGGCGTATCTTTTGGAATTGGCTCTTCGTCCGCGGCAGGCGCTACAGCAGCGGTTGCTTCTTCGCCCTCTACTGGAGCAGCACCATCTGTCGTATCTGCTGCAGCTTGGGTATCATCGCCTAGCTTTTGAGGTGCGTTCTCTACGACCTCTTGGCCTTCTGCGACGTCAGATACTGTTACAGGTGTGTCTACAACACTTTCAGCTTGGCTCACCGCGATACTAGCGATTCCTAGAATGGCAGCTGCCGATAACATAACTACTTTTCTCATTCGTCACGTTCTCTTATTACGTATACAAAGGCTAGCATGGCTCGGACATTCTGTCTGTCCTCCTTTGACGACCTCTAAGTCCTCAATAGCAAACAGCCATCCCGCATGCCAGCGCACTTGCAATCGGTGATTATAAATATGAATTCTCCCTAACATTATAAGGGAAAAGGCAGGTAAATTGCCATGCTTGTTTAATGACTTGTCTGTTTTTTCTTAAAAAACATCAATCATGGCTGTCATTTATTGGCTTTATGGTTTTTATTTGTTAGACTAGGCGGTCTTTATTTTTTGACACCTTATGCTGGTCATTATGCGTACCTAAGCATGGTATTTATCATAGACAGTATATTGTTATCATATGCGCTCGTAGCTCAGTTGGATAGAGTATCGGTCTCCGAAGCCGAGGGTCGTGGGTTCGATTCCCGCCGAGCGCACCAATAATCTGCATTCTCTTTATCAATTTCTGCCATCACTTCATAAAACGCAATTTCAGGCTCAAGCCTTGCCAGTTCTGCTATCCGGTATATTTCAAAAGGCGTTGGCTTTGTCCTTCCTTTTTTCCAATCGCTAAATTTGCTTTCTGATATTTCCAGCTTTTCAGCTATTGCTTTCTGCGTTTTTTCATAAAATTTTGCTCTTGCAACTAGCATTTCTAGTTTCATGACGTTCTCCTTTGCTTGCTAAATCTTAATAATTAAAATATTATCTTCATAACGAAGATTTATCGTATTTTCGTTAAATTAATTCTACACTATTCTGGAGTGTTTACTATGTATCAATTATATAAAAGCCTTTCTGAGTCCTTCCAGCCTATCTCTGATAGTCCTGTCGAAGTCTTAACCCTTTGCCCCTGTCCTCCAGAAACTTCCGATACTGCTTTAAGTAGCAATGACGATGTGGATGGGGGCATCTTTATTCGTGTTTATACGCAACATACTATTGATGATCCTTTGCGCTCTGAGGTTGTATTTTTACCTGATGAAACAGCGGAGTAATTGTCATGAATCCCATTAATCTTATTTTTGGTCTTATGCTTTTTCTTATTCTTAGCCTTCCTTTCATTGACCACTTTGATTCTAAAGAAACTAAAAATAATGCAGAGTTTGAAGCAATTCACTGCCCTGAAATGCTTCAAATAGATAGCAAATATTGCAAGCCAATTTCGGAGTGATTGATATGTTTTTGCTTTGGTCTGTTAACGCTTTCGGCATTATATTTTTAGTTATATCAATTGCTGCTTGCGTTCTCTTTCCTGTTTATGTGGCTTTTTACGCTTTTTCATTAATTGAATAATTTAATCAATAACTCACCATCATTCACAGATGGTCGAGTTATTAACTTTAGATAACTGGCTTTTTAGTTATTTAAAGTTAATGACTGACCCACAGCCCACGCCCAATCTATTTCATTTCTTGAACTCTATTGGGCTGTACTTAGGCTAAATTTTGAAGGCTTTTCTTATGACATACGCATTTTATGAAACTGAAAAACAGTTCCAGCAAGCAGCTCTTGTCTTTGTCGCCATGTCCTTAAATGAGTCAGCAGGTAATTTAATTTCTGACGGCAACATTGCCCAAGCCGAAGAAGTAGCACTTTTTGAGTTGATCGAAATAGCTCGTTCAAAATCTTTTGACATTGGAACAAAGAACGCCATTGGTATTTACGCAAACTTGGTACAAGAAGAAAACGACCTAATGCGCGTATCTTTCGGTAAAGGTCAATAGAACGATAATTTTCGGGGGAGCGAAACCCCCAAGTAGTAACACGGGGGTAACGGATTATGCAAATGCACAAAACTACGACTTTAGACGGTGTTCGTCAAATCTCGCAACATACAACAACAGTTGTCATGGGCAAAAATGGCAAACCCCAAGAAGTATCCCTTCGTATCCCTGTAAACGGAGAAATAGCCGTTATTGATGCTCTTAACCTTGTAGTACACCCAAGCACATTCGATACACAGCTACACCAGAACATGATTAACCCAGATTTAGACAACGACAAAAAGCGCAAGCTAGCAACCGAAACCGCCTATCACATAGGTAACGTTCTTAGGGTAATCATGGGTGATGACTTTGCCGACATACATGACACAGGCGTAAGCCGTAACCGTTATCATTACACCTTTCGCATTGGTGACCCTTCTATGCCTTTGGGCTTGATCGGTATTCATAATTTTAACGCTGATAATCCTAGCATCTTAATCATGATTTACGGTGAAGGTACTCACGTCGCTGAAACGTGGTGGGAGTTTGGCTTATATCAGTGGCTCACTGCAATAGATTCCGATGGTAACCCTAAGGTTATAGATCCAAAAATATCACGCTGTGACCTTGCACACGATGATATAGAAGGTCTTTACAGCTCTGCCGAATTAGCCGATGAATCAGACACAAACGGTGGTTTTGCCCTTACAAATAAGTTACCTAAAGTTCAACAGTTAGGCGACTGGAAACGTCATGAAGGTCGCGGTCGTACTCTCCAAGTTGGCAGCCGTTCCAATGGCAAGCTATACAGAGGTTATGAAAAGGGTAAGCAGCTCGGCAATCCTGAATCACCTTGGTTTCGCCATGAAGTTGAGCTTGGTAACAAGTCTCGCATTATTCCTTTAGATATATTGCTACACCCCAGCGAGTATTTTGCTGGTACGTATCCCTATATGACAGAGATTGCACAATACGCCACCGACAAAGAAAATTTTTGCCCTACACGTATAGAGACAATCAAAAAAACCATGACCATCAGCTTTCACAAGTCTGTACAGGTTGTTAAACACCAGTTTGGGCGTTACATGAAAGTATTCCGCGACATATACCAAGATGACAGCGAAATACTAGAAATGCTTATCACTGAAAAAACCGATTATTACCCTAAGCGTTTACGCTTGTTTGAAAAAATGATTTTCCGCGCTCCGCATTGGACTCCTTTCGGTGCTCCAATGATTGAAAGTTCACCTTATGAAAACGTACTAAAGGAATCTATCTATGCAATTTAAAACACAATCAGTCATTAAAGCCATGAAGCCTAGTAAAGGCGTTATTGAAGATACTGGTCGCCCTTATGACTCTACCAAAGTCTATATTGAAACTCAGTTTTCAAGTGATGCCGAAGGCTGGGGCAATCCGTCTATTCAATACAACTGGGGTACGTCAGATAATTATCATGATTTTATGCGTACTCACAACATCACCAAAGAATTTGTGGGTGAAGTGACTTGGGAAAATCAGACCACTGGTAATAATTCCAAGCTCGTTGTTATTGATGTTAAACCAAACACACAAAAGGCTTAAACCGAAATGGCTAATGAATCTTATGTATGCGTTGAATTGCAAAATAACACCTGTGTTAATTGGGCGATCCAAACGAATGTATTAGATGCATTAGCTATCACACCTGCACAAGCAGGGAAAATCAGTGCCGCAATTATCCTAGTCCTTGTTACTGGCTGGGCAATCGGGGAATTGGGGCGCTTAATTAAAAACTCGAACAATCCGTTCGGGTAAAAAAGGAGTAGTAACCATGTCTCAAAACACTGTAAACGGTCTTGTTCTTGTTAAGAACAAAAAGAAAGGCGGTATGGCTGCTTTAGCTGCTGCGTTAACCTTTGGTGTTGCCACCAGTGGCGCACACGCTGCAATGGACATGACAGAAACTGTCACGGCTATCAGCGCACAAACTGCCAATGTCGAAACAATCGGTATTGCCATTTTGGGTGTATTGGTGGTGATTGCTGGCATCGGCCTACTACGTCGAGTAGTACGCTAGTACCTGCTTATTTTGCACAGTCGATTAGCTACGGCTAGTCGATTGAACAAAGTAAATAGGGGGCGTTATGTCTGAATCACATATCATCAATTGGCTTGTCGTTTGGACTCTCGTCACTGCCGTCCGTATTATGTTGGCTAAAGTATGAAAAAACTATTCTATATTACAGCCTTCATTCTGATTGCTATTTCTTTCTTTTTTAATGTCTCTGCTCATGCTGCTGGTGGTGCTGGTGGCTCTTGGGATAATGACAGTGGTTTTGGTGGGAATGGTGGTTCAACTGGTGGTGGTGGTGCTGGTGGTTCTTGGTCTGACCAATGTTCTTATTCCATTCGTGGTCGCTCTTTTGATAGTCTTGATGCTGTTGAATTTGAGCATTGTAAACTTCGTAGTGATTCTTTAAGTATTTTTAATCTTTCTCATTCTGATGGCGTTATTTCTTTTTCCTGTTCAGTATCCGCTGATGCTCATCCAGATGGTAATTATGGTGGTACTTATGTTTGTGAAGAACCCCCTTCTTGTCCTGTTGGTCAAGTTTGGAACGGTACTTCTTGTGTTACCGAGCTAAAATGTCCTGCTGGTTATTCTAAAGACGGTGATGCCTGTATTTGGCAATGTCCTGCTGGCTATAAGATGTTAGGCGGTAACTGTGTAAAAGATGACATGCCCGAAGATTGCGACCCTACAATTCAAGAATGTGACGAAAATGGTGAACCTGTTTGTGATTGCTGTGGCTCTCTCCAGCAACTAGTTAATCTTACCAATACCCAAATTAACAATGATAACCGCATTATTTCTTTGACTGAAAATATAGTCACCACAATGAATACAACCAATAATAATATTAATAACGTAAATACCAGCATCAACAACGTCAATAACAATATAAGCAATGTTAACAATAACTTAACCACCATTAATGAAAGCATAGAAAATATCATTACAACCATACAAGATAATAAACCTGACTTTGACACATCAGCCATTGAAGCAAAGCTCCAACAGCTAATAGATAAGGATTGGACTGTAGACGTTGCAAACATAGAATTGGATTTAACTGAACTACTTTTAAAACTCGATGAATTGAATCAGTCAATCATTGATAACAAATACGATGACACAGAACTAAAAGAAAAAATTGATGAACTAATAAACAAAGACCTTTCCGAAATAACAGACCGCCAAGATGAGCAAACATCATTATTAGAAGATATAAAACGGCTCTTACTTCCCACCAATGAGGCTGGTGATCCTGACCTAAATCTACCAGAAGTTGAACAAAGCGAATTTGATCCGTGGGCTGCGATAAAAGGTTTTGATATTAGTAATAATATCATTAACGCATCTCGTCAATGTCCTGCTGACAAGTCTTTCACTGTTATGGGTGCTACTTTCTCTATTCCTATGACTCCAATGTGTACTTATCTCGGTTACCTTGCCCCTATCTTTTTGGCTCTCGCTTATTTCCAAGGTGCGATGATTATTTTAAGGTCTGGTGATTAATATGCCTGCTGTTATTATTTTAATACTTGGTTGGTTCACTAAATACTTAATATTTAAAGCCCTATTTTATTTGGGTGTTGGTATTGGTAGCTATGCCATTGTGCAATTTTTCTTTGATAAATATATTAATGCTGGTCTAGCACAGATTGGCGGATTACCTGCTGACCTGTCTTATTTGATCGGAATCGCCCATATAGACCATGCAATAAGCATTGTCATTGGTGCTATGTCTATACGTGCATTTATCGTGTCTATGCGTACCCTACTGGCAAAAATATAAAACGCCAAGGGAAGAAGCGACTAAAGGAGCGCCTGACCGAAGGCGTAATAAATCATTATGGCAATTGACGTAATAACAGGACAACCGCGAAACGGCAAAAGCCAATATGCCTTGAAGCTTATCTTTGACGATATAAAAGATAACGATAAATTAGAAAAGGAAGGCAAAGAAACACGACCAATCTTTGCTGATATTGCTGGTATTAATGCCCCTGATACGCCCACTAAACTACCTGACGTTAAACCAATACCAACTGACCGCCCTATTTGGTTTGGTGATTACCTGACCGCCCCTGAAGAAGTTCCCGACGGCTATTGGTGTCCTCCTGCTGGTTCTATCTTCTATTTTGATGAATGTCACAAAATCGAATGGGTTAAAGAAGTTTCTGGTACTTTATCCAAAAATCCCACCACTATCTCTTTGAATGAGCATGGTCACATTGGTCATGACATAAAACTAATTACTCAGTTTCCCAATTATATTCACACTCACATTAGAGGTTTGACACAACAACACTTCCATGTGAAGCGCGTCCACGGTTCTAAATTCGCTTGGGTCTATAAATGGGACGATTTCCAGCTTTCACCTCGCACAAAGTCGGCTATTACTGACGCTTTTGAAACCGAAAAGTTCTTCTTTAAGAAAAAATACCAAGACGCTTATCAGTCTGCATCTGCACATAGTAAGATTAAATTTAAGATACCAGCAAAGCTGATCCCTTTTCTAATCATCATACCTTTATTGATTTTTGCGCTTTGGTACGTTGGCAAGGATTCTATGTTTGCACCTGACAAAGAAGAAGATCAAGAACAAACCACAGAACAATTAGAACAAATGAAGGCACAGAACCAACAACAGTTAGAAGAAATAAACAATATACGCTTTGAGCTTGAAGAACTAAAAGCAAAATATTTACCAAAACATATCGCAATAATGGCTGAACATGAAGACGTTAGACCAGCAATGATAATTGCGTCGTCTAGCTCTTGCGTCGCTTACAATACCTACGGAGAACCTCTTCTTATATCGGATAGCCTTTGCTATATGATGAATGAATCCCCAGCCCTTATACCAAAGTCACGGCAAGCAAAACAGGTCTCCCATTTGAATGACAATGAAGGCATAACAGACAACCCCTTTTCTAATCAAGATAATGGTATGAATGTTGAGTATATTGAACCCAATGACCGCTTTGTTACAGGCTCCTAATTGGCAATTTTGCCTATTAGGAATCCACAATGTTTCACAAATTATCACAAGTTATTGAGTATTACCAAAACTACCACCTCACAAAAAACAAGTATCAGTACCGCTCTGATAATTTGCTTTTCTTTGATACCTTCAATCTCTCCGATATACGAAAAAAACACGTCAAACAGTACGCACAGTTTAGGCGTGTCACTGTCTCCAATGCCACCATTAACCGTGAATTGTCTTTTGCTCGTGCTGCGATCAATCGGGTTATTGATGACTATGAAATAGTATTAAATAACCCGTTTGAGAAAGTGAAGTTTGTCGAAGATGATTACATCGCTAATTATCTTAGCCGTGACCAATATGACCGATTATTGCTTTCTGCTTTACACACACAAAACTATGATTTGCATGACTTTATTATTCTGCTTACTATGACTGGTTGCCGTCCTATCGAGCTTTTAACCCTTGAATGGTCTAATGTTCATCTTGATAAACATCAGTTTGTCGTTAGGAATTTCTATTCCAAAAGTAAACGCACAATGTACAAATATCTGAATAACACGTCTTATTCGTTGCTATTGGAGAGACAAACACAAGCCAAGGGAAGATATGTTTTTACTAACCCCAGAACGGGGCAGCGGTTTAAAAGTTTCTCGAAAGGTTTTCAACTATGTAAAAAAAGGGCTGGTGTGAATTGTACTATGTATGATTTACGGCACACTTACGCAAGCTGGTTAATACAAAAAGGTGTCGGTATTTATACGATTAAGGATTTGTTAGGGCATGGGGATATTGATTCAACAATGCGCTATGCTCACCTTGATTACGCCCAATATGTAGACTCTTTATCTTTGATAGGATAATTACTTTGTAAATAAATGTAACTATAAATTGTAGGCCCACGACCTCCGAAGCCGAGGGTCGTGGGTTCGATTCCCGCCGAGCGCACCAATCATCGTATTTTACCCTTCCCCAGCATTACCTAAAACCTCTACAACCCTTTGATAGTATCATATCAAGTCTTTCAATATTACTTGTCATTACCTAGTAGCACCTATAGAATGTTGTTAAATTTGTTGTTAAAACATTTAACATCTTTTATGGCTGCCCTGATTATGAGAAAAGATTATCGATTAACTGACAACGGTGTGAAGTCCATAGCTAAGCAGTCAACACCTGACAAAGTAACCCGTCACAGTGATGGTAATAGTCTATCTCTAATACAACATCCTAACGGTTCATTATTTTGGCAAATGGCTTACCGCTATCAATCGGATAAAGATATTAAGCCCAAACAAAAAACCTACCAAATTGGTATCTATAAATCATCAAAGCAAGTGATCGATTCATCATTCAAGCCGCAAGTATCGCTAAAGCAAGCACGTAACGAGCGTGATAAGGCAAAAGCATTATTGGCTGATGGTATCGATCCCACCGAACACAAAAGCGTTAAGAAGAACAACAACTTTGAGCAAAAGGACTTATTTAAAGTCATTGCTAAAAGATATCTCGATGAAAAATCCAAGACCACTGCAAAGAACGTGCAAAAGTTGCAAGGGTTCTTAGACAACCACATCCTAAAACATCTAGGTGACTACCCTATTGGTTCCATCACCGCGCAAGATATTATTAAGACAGGGCTTTCCATTCAAGCCACTTTTGAGCAGCAAGGCAAACACACCTCAGAGACCGCGCATAAGTGCATGGGGTTGATTAGCGCCATCTTTGAGTATGCTATTAATACGCTAGGCTATGATATTACCAATATCGCCATTGGACGTAACAAGGCACTCAGACCGCATAAAGCCGAACGTATGAAAGCGGTAGAGCAGCACCAATTCCCCGACCTACTTCGCAATATTGACCAATATATTAATAATCACCCAAACGCTCATGAGCAGACCGTAGCAGGTTTACAGCTGATGACGCTGTGCTTTGTGCGTACCAAAGAGCTAAGGCACTTTGAATGGTCAGAGATTGATTATCATAAAAGCGTATGGCGTATTCCAGCGCATAAGATGAAAATGCGCCAAGATCATATTATTCCGCTATCACCGCAAGCAATGGCTATCATTGAGCGTATGCGTCCTTTAACAGAGGAGACAGGCTATGTGTTCTATAACTTTGAATCAAACAAACCCTATAGTGAAGCATGGTTTAATCAGGCACTCCAACGCATGGGCTATACAGGTGCTCCCTACCCTAAGATGACAGGCCACGGCTTTAGGCAGCTTGCCAGCACAGGACTGTATGAGCTGCAATTCTCTGAAAGCCTCATAGAGATACAACTTGCCCACTTAGAGCAATCGAGCGTAAGAAGGCGCTACGACTTATCAGAGCATCTAGCTGAGCGCCAAATGATGATGTACCGATGGGCAAACTATCTTGATGACCTACGTGCTGGCAAGGCGATCAGCTTTGATTTACTGACTCCTGATGAACTGGCTAAAGAAATGGATAGTAGAAGTGAGCAAGCCACCGATATAGCGCTGCATGATAAAGACATACTGATTAAGAGCTTACGGGCACAAGGGGTATCGCAAGAGGTACTAGCCAAACTTGCCGAGCAGCTTTAACAACAGCATTTAATAACACCGCTTTACTGATTATCGTCAGCATTGGGCTGGCAAGCCGATATTGATATCGTCAATCGCTATCATAACCGATTGCAAGGCTAGGACTAATTACCCGAACGACAGCCACCGCACCCTTAGCTGTCAGCGCCTTGCTCCTATTTTTCTTTAAGGGTGTGAGGGTGCGCATTATGGGTTTTTTTGACGACTTACAAAACCAACAAGACAGAGGCTATATAAAAGCACCTGAATATTTAGAGCAACTAGCGAAAGAACATAATAGTACTATAAGAGCTACAGCTCACTATTTATTGCACCTTGACCCGTTCACAGGGTTTAGTGACATCTACTGTCAAGAGCGCGGCAATTATGTAATACCGTCTTATACTGATAGCCCAGCGTATTTATTATTTTTTAATAATGCAATTGATATGCATACTGATGAAAAATACGTTTTAGATGAATTTAAAAAAAATAACTCACACCTTTATTTTAAGAAATCTGAATTATTGCGTGCGCAGGAAACAGAGGTCGAAAAAGAAAATTATTTAAGTAACAGGAACGAAAGTTTAGCTGATCTTATTGAGCAGCTAGCAGATGCAAAAATTACTATTGACCAGCTCACTACTAGGGCAGAAACAGCAGAGTTAAATAAAATAGGGAATACCAATAATTTAGAACTTGAGCAGGAAAACAAAAAACTTATTAATAGATTAGATAATGCTAAAGAAGTTTTTAAAGGGCAAAAAAGTGAGATAGACAGACTCACAGAACAGGTTGAGCAGTCGGAAGTTAAAATTAACGAACTTATAGCGGATGCAGATATACCAAATGATAAACACTTGTATGACTGGCAAGCAATGAACCAATACAACTATCCGCCCGAGCTTCATCTAGCAATTTTAATATGGGAAAAGAGCTATATCTTAAATGAGATAAGCAACCGACATATAACAGACCACTCTCAACGCTTTAATATTATTGCTGAAAAGATAGGATTAGATAAAGCTATTCATGGCGGAGCTTTAATAAGTAGATTAAGTAAAATAACTAATCCTCAAATTAATAAACAGAAAAGTGATATTGAAAACTTAAAAATCATTAAAGAGTTAAATATAAAGGACTTAGATAACAGTAACCCCAAAGGGTAAACCATGACCGTTACCCATTATTTAAAGGGTTACCCTTTGCAGTAACCCCACTACCATCACTTAATATCACCTCATAGCAGGGCATTACCGCCCATTCCTTTAACCGCTATGGAGTGAATTATTATGACCTTAGTCGATCAATATTTAAGAATGACAGACCTTGCCAATCAACCTGAGCGTAAAGCCAAGACTTATATTAATCGTTCAGGACAACAGCGCACTGTCACAGCCAAATCCGCTAAACGCGGTATTACTGGTTTTAGCGCTAAGCACATCTACCATCTAATCAATGAGGGCAAATTTCCAGCACCCATTAAAATCGGACGTGCCAGCTTGTGGCGTTTGTCTGATATCAATCAGTGGTTAGAAAGTCATAATACTACTAAAAGTAGTGAGGTATAAGTTATGACTACTTCAAAACAAACTAATAGCCAAGAAAAAGCCCGTGCTGTGAACACGGGTGCTGATACTATCTTGCAAGGCTATAAACCAAGCACAAGGGAGCAGCTGGCAGGCGATCCCTTGTTAATTAAACTCTATGACATGCTAGAACCTGAACGGCTGCTATCTGTTACAGACAGTACTACTATACATCATGGGGATGAGACTGGCAAAACTGAACCCACCGCTGGCACGATTGCCTTACGTTTGACCGACAAACAAGGCGATACAGTAGGCGCAGTGTTCTACACGCCAAACAGCAAAGCAAAACCTATTGTCATTGATCCTACAGGCTATGGCGCTATCGTCATTGGTGAGCCAAACAAAGCCAATGAGGTGATAGCCTTTAATGATTTAGATGATGGTATTGATGTTTACAGCTATCTAATGAGCAGTGATAAGACAATCATTGTCAGCCCTCACAAGACAAAGCAATGCCTTAAAAAGATGGTGCAGCACTGGAGCAGCGGATCACAGGTTACTGTACCTATGACGCTTGATGACAAGGGCTTAATAAACCTATTGGCAGGTGTAAAGGCGCAAGCATTGGTCACAGTGGCTCATATCGTCACCATGCTACAAAATGACAGCTACGAAGCGATACTGGCAGCTGATGACACCCAGCTAGTTAATTTACAAGACACTGCTTATTATCCTGAATGGCGTGATGATCCCCAGCTGAATGAACCGATGACCTACAGTGATGGACGTTTTGAGCTTTATCACGATGGACTGTTTTTAGTGAAGTATAACGATGATGATCCAGCAAACATTACTTTCAAGTCTAAGGCGTTTGTTTGTTCACCGATAGAGGTTATCGCTAAGACACGGGACACAGGCAGCACTACATGGGGGCGGTTATTGCAATGGCGTGATGATGACAGCGTAATGCATACATGGTCAATGCCGTTAGCACTACTGCAAGGTGATGCAAGGGAGTACCGCAAAGAGCTGGCTAGTCAAGGCTTGAACATTACCACCAATCCCAAACAGCGCAGCTACTTAGATACCTATATTCAAAACTACCCTATTCACAAACGGGCGTTATGCGTGGATAAACTAGGCTGGCATGGTGAGCAATATATATTACCTGATAGAACTATAGGCGGTGATGGTAAGCAGCTTATCGTCTATCAGTCTGCAAACAGCATTAATAGCACACTAGATCAGAAAGGAGAGCTAGCACAGTGGCGTGATGAGTTATGCAAACCACTGGCAGAACAAAGCCGTTTTGTGTTCTCTATTGCTTGTGCGTTTGCAGGTCAATTACTGGAGCTATTAGGCAGTGATGGGGGCGGTTTTCATATTATAGGCTCAAGCACTATGGGTAAGTCGTTGTCGCTTAAAGTAGCGTCTAGTGTATGGGGCAAGCCTGAAAGCTACACTAAGACATGGCGCAGCACTGACAACGCCTTAGAGGGCACAGCAAGTGAGTATAACGACAGCTTTTTACCGCTTGATGAGATCAGCGAATGTGATCCCAAAATAGTAGGTAAAGTCGTTTACATGTTAGGTAATGGTACAGGCAAAGGCAGAAGTACCACCACAGGACATAACCGCATAGCCAAAACATGGCGCATTATCTTTTTATCAACTGGTGAAAAGACGATAAAGCAACAAATGATAGAAGCAGGACAAAAAACCAATGCAGGTATTGAAGTTCGAATGGCACATATAGATGCTGACGCTGGTGCTGGCAATGATTTAAGAATGTTTGATAGTTTGGTACTGGCAGACACGGGCGCAGCGCAAGCCGACAAGATCAATGAGCTATCACAAGCTTACTATGGATCAGCTGGCATAGCGTGGCTAGAACATATCACCACTGACAAAGCAGCGACCACCGCCACCGCTAAGCAGCTTGTAGATGACTTTATGAGCAAGTATAGCGACCTTGCACCGCAAGCGCATAGAGTGGCTAGAAGGTTCGCTATTGTAGCGGCAGCTGGAGAGATGGCAACACTGGCAGGTATAACAGGCTGGCAAACAGGACAAGCAACCACAGCCGTAATGACATGCTTAGATAACTGGCTCGATAACTACGGGCGTGATGGTGAACATGAGCAGCGCCAAATCATAGAGCATATCAAGGTGTTTATTGAACAGCATGGAAGTAGTCGCTTTCAACCTTGCCACAGAAACACGCGCTTAGACTTTGAGGAAAAAACCTTCAACCGTGTGGGCTATCGTAATATGGAAAAAGGGGATTATTATTTTTCTCAAGAAACTTTTGATAGCGTATGTGCGCCTTTTAGCAAAAAGAAAGTCTTACAAGTGTTAGAGGAAGCCAACTTGTTGCTACTCAATCAACGTGACCGTAAAACCTACAAATTGCCTGATACTTTATTTAGTGACAGGCAACGTCCATCTGTTTATGCAGTTACTGCTAACATACTTTCTTATGACCCTCTGGAAAAGGGCAGGACAGGCGGGACAAACGGGACAGACTATATGCAGCAAGGGATTGCGCTGTCCCATTGCTAGAAACCGTAACGGGACGAACGGGACAGGATTTTACGTTTTAGCTTTTCTGTCCCGCTTGTCCCTTTGCAAAAAACGATAACGGGACGGCTGAAAACTAATAAGTACGGGGGCTGTCCCGTCTGTCCCGCTTGTCCCGTGCAAAAAACTCAAGTACAGCAAAAATAATCAAAGGTAGGCGTGTATCGTCTGCCTTTTCTCTTGAGAGCAATATATTTATCAGCATAAAAGCTTATTGACAATCAGACCCTAATCCAAACTTGGATTACCCCTCTTAACAGTCTTTATTTACTATCTCTGACCCCATAAATCAGGAAGCAAAACCGTGGAAGCAAGAAATTTAGGAAGCAAGAAGTGAATTTTTTGGAATATTGGGATCACAGCAATCGCTTAATATGCAATAGATACAGCGGAATCAAAGGAGGAGTATGGAAGCAAGAGGAAGCAGAAAAAAAGGATTTAATTACCTAAATATATATTACTTACAATGGGAGCACCCTAGGATTGCCGAAGACTTAACATTCTGAGAAATGTATGACCATAAGATATGATCCATCATAGTTATAGAAGGTTCTGATGTTTATCTATTCTGTACACTAATAAAATAACCGGTGGTGTGTCAAAAAGTATGCTGATTAAAATTTGAACAATTTTTGAAGCCTTGAAAGCCCTATAGAATCAGAGAACTTAGCATAGATTTCTTATTGACTTTTATCACCAGCATACTTTTTAGAACACCACCAAATAACCGACTCAAGTAAATCTATCTCTGATAAAGTCTGGACGATTCAATCTACAATAGAACTGGAATCAAAACCATGGAATTAAGAAGATTTGGAATCAAAAAACGTATTTTTTGAAATATTGGAATCACGGCAATCTCTTATTGCATAATGGGTAGAGCGGAATCAGAGGAGAAAAAAGGAATCAAGAGGAAGCAAAGAAAGAGTGATATCTATCTAGACCGATACCACCCTTGTTACCTTTTATTCTCTGTATAGCCTATCCTGAAACCTCATTACCCAACTTCGTATCAAGCATCAAACGAATAAATTTCTTAAACTGATCAGGATTAGACAATAGGTGCATGGTCATACCTTCATAGGCTTCTTGGCTTTCAAATAACGCATCCATAGCCGCATCGGGATAGCCACCCAGCATAATCTGGTCGGTACTGTTATTAGTGAACTGCTTTACCACGATCTCGTTTTCTGTGACCTTATCCCAAATGGTATTCTGAAAGTTAATCATGTCTTTATCGGTAAAGTCCTCGCCAGCGAACACCTCATTTAACCGGTTAATGACTTTTGATAACAGCTCTTCTTCTTTATCTTTAGGTTTGGCCGTACCAGCGCCGCCGCCAGCTTCCAGCTCACCACTGCCCTCTTGTAGCTTTAGATCTTGCTGGTGCAGCTTTGAGACACGGTAATGACTCATGACGATGTTGGTTAGATCGATATCATCTTCATTGTCCACGCTTTCACGTAGCATCGGCTGTAGGTTACGCGCGTATAGGCTTAATTTCTCTAACTCTTTGTCGTCATAGTCCACAATCTGCGACATAAACTCATACTGACGGGTAAAGGTGCCTAAGTCCTTTTTAAAGATTTCCAGCGCATCTTGATCGGCTTTAAAACCTTTGTAGTCATTCTCGGCATTGGTCATCAGTACCACGTCGCCCGTTGCTTTGGTACGCTCAAGCATGTCTTTGGCGTACTTAGCTTGTTCACGTGCTTGGCTGTAGCGCTTCTGCCAACGCTCGACCGCTGGCTTGCAGATATTACTGATGGCAGCATTAGATTTGTTCTTACTATAGAAGGCCTCAACAAATTGTTCTACCTCATGCCACAAGAAGATACCGCTGGCACGCAACTTCTCATAAAGGTCAAACACCTGATCAGGGTCAGACACATCCGCTAAGGTTGCAGTCTCATAGTATGGTTGAAAGGCCTCTAAAATATCGTAAGGATCATTAAAGAAGTCGAGCACAAACGTACCGCTCTCTGCTTTACCTTTATAAGTACGGTTCAGCCGTGAGAGGGTCTGTACGCAGTCCACACCTGTGAGTTTCTTATCCACGTACATGGCGCACAGCTTAGGTTGGTCAAAGCCTGTCTGGAACTTGTTAGCCACTAGCATCACTTGATAGTCATCGCTGTCAAAGGCTTTACGCATATCACGGCCTTTTAACCCGATATTCATATTGTGCTCGGTGAACTTCTCGCCAAGTAATGCGCCGCTATCAGGGTCATTGTCATTAAAGGTGACCTCCCCTGAGAACGCGACCATCGCATTGATACGATGATAGCCATGCTCAGCAATATAGTTATCAAAAGCGATTTTGTAACGTACCGCTTCTTTACGCGAACCTGTCACCACCATCGCTTTGGCTTGCCCGCCGAGTAAGCCTTTGATGTTGTCGTTAAAGTGCTCAATAATGATCTTAACTTTCTGCGCGATATTATGCTCATGCAGTCTCACCCAGCTATTAAGCTTAATCTTGGCGCGGCGAGCATCGACCTCATCATCAGCAGCGGCCATCTTTTGCTTAAGCTGATAGACCACTTTATAGTTGGTGTAGTTCTTTAGCACATCTAAGATAAAGCCTTCCTCTATCGCTTGGCGCATAGAATAGACGTGATAAGCAGCTGGCAGGTTATCGCTAGCAGCTGGCAAGTCAGGATTAGGTAAGCGTCCAAACAGCTCGATGGTTTTTGGCTTAGGTGTGGCGGTAAAGGCATAGTAGCTGAGGTTGGGACTGCTACGGCGTGCGGCAAGCGTGGCGTCTAAAACATCCTCACTAGAGAGCGGCTTATCATCATCTGTATTACTCTCTATATCGCCTGAGACCAGCACTTCTTTGAGCTGGCGTGCGGTAGAGCCTGTCTGTGAAGAGTGTGCTTCATCGGCAATAATGGCATAGCGGCGTGATTTTAAAACGCTAGAATCTTCAATCGCTTTGAGTACAAAGGGGAAGGTTTGAATAGTGACGATAATAATGGGCTGCGATTTTACCAGTGCTTCGGCAAGCTGCTCAGACTTTGAGCCGTCACTTTCTTTACGGTTGATTTTACCAACTACGCCATCGGCATGTTCAAACTGATAAATGGTGTCCTGTAGTTGGTCATCAAGCACGGTACGGTCGGTGATGACAATGACCGAGTCAAACTGCTTATCGCCGTCGCTGTTGTATAAGGTAGATAGCTGATGAGCCGTCCATGCAATAGAGTTAGACTTTCCTGAGCCTGCACTGTGTTGAATAAGGTACTTTTGACCAGCGCCTTCAGACACAGCGGCATTAACCAACTTGGTCACCACATCCCACTGATGATAGCGTGGGAACATCATGGTTTCTTTTTTAGACTTGCGGCCAATCGCGTCTTCTTCCTCGTCTATCTGCAAGTGCATAAAGTGACCGAGGATGGCCAGCAAGTTATCAGGCGTGAGCACTTCATTCCATAGGTAATCGGTGGCATAGCGGCTGCTATCGGCTGGCACGTCATTACCCGCACCGCCCTCGCTGGTACCTTTGTTAAAAGGTAAGAAGTAGGTACTGTCACCTGCCAGCTTCGTGGTCATATAGACTTCATACTGACTGACCGCGAAGTGAACCAGTGCGCCACGCTTAAACGTCAGTAGCGGCTCAGGTTTCTTAGTATCAGGATCTTTTGGCAGGCGTGTCTTCTTATACTGAGTAATGGCGTTTTGTACCGCTTGTTTAAACTCAGACTTTAGCTCCATCGTGGTGACAGGCAAGCCATTGACGAATAGCACGATATCGATACGATTACGCTTAGCGACCTTGCTATTAGCGTCAGCGCCGTCTTTAAGACTGGTATAAGGGCTATACACTACTTCAGGTACGACGCGGCAGATATTGGCTTCATAGCGTGCCATGGTTTCAGGGTTCAAGCTATGCTCAGGCTTAAACTGACAAAGTGAGAAGCGTGCGTTACGAATCTTTAGACCATGACGCAGTACGCCCAATGTGCCATAGGTGCGCGAGGCTCTATCGGTGGCGTGCGCGTCAGCCTTATTAAGCTGCTTTACCAATGCGGTGATAAAGTGGCGCTCAGAGTCGACAGGAAAAGTGCGGCAGAACTTCTCCCATTCCTGCGGCTGGGTGGTCTGCACAAAGTCGAGCACGTCTTGCTCATATAATGCAGTCTCAGCCGTATAGCCGCTGGCATAACCTACTTGCCAGCCTTGCGTTTGCATTTGGCGGACGATATCGGCTTGGAAGACAGATTCGTAAGTGACGTTGTGTGCGTTAGTAGCAGTGCTAGTTTGAGTCATGGCATGGTTCTTATTATTAGTTTATTGGTGTAGAGGGTTTTTAAGCACCGAACTTTTAGATAAGCCTCGTCAATACGGTATTTAATTTTGACTAAGTTGTTGATTAGGATTCATCTTACTTTTAGCCTATATCTTGTGGGTGCATGACATGCACTCTACTAGGCTTTAGCCTAGCAAAAAACCTGACTGCTGGGCTAAAGCCGCAGCCTACGCAAACTAAGGCTCAGCACAAACCTTGGTCAAACTCTCACCAAACACTATTTTATTCAGTTGTTGCCGATAGATATAGGTTTTTTCGGAGTCGGCATGATAGACCTGATCATTGACGCAATTGCCAAAGCCAAAGGTAATCAAGTCAATTTTGGCATACTTGGCAGGATTACTGGCTTTCTCATCTTGATAACGGGACATGGCATAGCTATTTGTTAACGCGCGTTTTTCAACCAGCTGCTGCCATTTATCCTGTACGGCGGTTTCGTTACGAAAAAAGGGTTCGATGTATTGCTTGCACATCAATGGACTCTGCCGCATAGCTTGTATGGGTTCTAAATAAGCCAAAATAGTTAGCTTATTGTGTTTATACTCCCCATCAATAGACTTAATGAGCTGTTGCTTGTAGCGCTGTGCTTCGGGTACCACGTCCAGTCGTTCAACATTATGCTTAACTTGTTTATACTCTTCAGTCAGTGTTTCTAGGTCGGTCATAGATAGCGTATCTAAGTCATTAATATCCATCGGTGGAAAAAAGCTATTTAGATTTGAGCTATTTAAATGGTCGAAGACAAAATGTGAGTTTTCGATTTGCTTAGCGCTATACTTTGTATTATCAAACTCGCCTCGGTTATCGCATAGCTCATCTTGCCAGTGATAGACTTCGGCTTGGGCGCTAGTGGTAACCGCTATTGCGCCTAATAAAGCTGCTACGGTAAACTTTTTCACCCTATAATTCCTTTTATTGTTTTCTGTATTTATTTTAACGGCTTTTGGGCGCAACCCAACCCCTCACATCAATCTTACCCGTAACAGCAGCAGATATTAAAGCGGTGCGGCATACTTGCACGAGTTGGGCGGTTTATTCGGCTTCATTAAAAAACGTAATCCAAGTTTTACGGCTCATCGCACATCTGCTTAAAGCTTTTACCAAATAACGCTTTATTCAGTTTTTGCTGATTACTAAACACTTCATCAGAGTCGGCATGATAGACCTGATCATTGACGCAATTACCAAAACCAAAAGTAACCAAGTTTATCTTGGCGTACTTAGTAGGGTTGCTGGCTTTTTCTTCCTGATAGCGCTTGGTCGCCAAATTGCGATAATATTGACCCCCATCGTCTGTGATATCTGCTTGTTCTTGAATTTGCTCTTCAACAAACTGCTTCCATCTATTTTGCACAGCCGTTTCATTCTTTAATAACGGCTCAATATAAGTTTTACACATTTGCGGGCTTTGCTTGAGTGCCTCACTGGGATTCAGATATCCCAAAATCGTCAATTTATTTTGTTTATATTCGCCGTCAATAGACTTGACCAACTCTTGCTTATAACCTTTTGCTTCAGGCACCACATCAAGTCGTTCAATATTATTCTTAACTTTTATATATTCTTCAGTAAGCTTGTCTAAGTCTTTCATCGATAACTTGTCTAGTGCATCAATATCCATCGGTGGAAAAAAGCTTTCTAGATTTGATCTGGTTAAGCTTTCTAATACTAAATGTGAATTCTTGATTTGCTTAGCGGTATATTTTTTACTATCAAAGTCACCCTGCATACTGCAAAAATCATCTTGCCATTTATAGGTCTGTGCTTGGGCGATGGTGGTCACGGCCATTGATGCCAATAGAGCTGCTACGGTAACTGCTTTCATCATATAACTCCTTTTATTGATTTTCTTGTTTATCAAACGCAATATGCGCTTAATCTCTATTTACAGCTACTCAGGCGCTTGCCAGCCCCGCACATCGATCTTGCCTGTGACGGCGGCGGATATTAAAGCGGTACGGCGTTCACGGATTAGTTTGTCAAAACTAAGGGATTTAGAGATTAAGTCATCAATACCCTCTAGCTTCTCTTCAAGATAAGTTAGAATGTTTTTTTGCTCTTCAATACTCGGTAGTGATATTTTTAAGTTTTTAATATTACTCATGTTAAGAAAAGGTTGAACGTTAGAATTAGCCATTTCCATAAGAGTCTGATTCATTAAATGAAACATCAATACTAAATACTCTCCCTCAATCTTATTCTGATCAACCGAAACTTTACAACTACCTGTTGTCGATAATATAGCTTCTGGTATATCGCTCGGTAATAAACATGCATTACCTATTGTCCCAACTTTTGAGAATAAAACATCGCCAGGCTTTACAGAATGTCGCTTTAACTGTTCAAATTTTTGCTGGCGCATAAACTTTAAGTTATCGGAAGAAAAACCATTGTTAGTGATATTTACAGTTCTAATGACAGGAATACCATCATCTACATAATCTTCACTAGTGTTTACGCTCGAACCAAAAGGCCCGTCTACCATTGAGTCTTTTGCTCCAAGCACTATGTATTTTACGAAGCTAACTGTCCAATGCTCAGGTACTTCCCCCAACCATTCAACACCTGAATCTTTCATCGGCACATCAGGGTTTAAGCCTTTGGTCACCGCATGACTGATCACGGCTTGGCGCTTCTCTTTTAACAGTTGGATAAGGGTTTGCTGTTTTTCGATTAAGGTGTCGATTTGGGCAGTTTCGTAGTCGAGGAAATTAGCGATTCCCTCTTGCTCAACTCGCGTAGGTAGTAAAATATTAATTGATAAAAAATCTTCCTTAGCAATACTTTGCATGCTGCTACTAGCACCCTCTGCAAAATTTGAAATTTGATCTCTAAAGCCTTTGAGGTACATAAAATAATGAAGATATTTTGAGCTTTGAGTTTCCTCATCGTTATAGACAGTTTGCCATAAACGATCGGGAAGATAGAGGTTGCTGTAGTCCTCTTTGACGTAAACAGCAGCACCAACAAGATCAGGCGTATTCATTCGACTTATTATTATTGAGCCTGCTCTTACTGGGCACTTAACTCTACTCAACTCTTCTTCAAACACAGTCTTGTTTTCTTCGGCACGAAACTCTCTAGTGTAAACGCAACTTGTTTTTAGAACACCAAACTCTCCTTCCGATTTAGGGTAATCAGCAGCATTTACACTAACACCTGACTCAAGATTTTTTATTAAATACTTGAGCTTAGTCACCTGCCAACCTTGAGGCATTTCAGGGATCCAGATTACACCTGTAGGTTTATACTCTTCATACTGCTCGTATTTCGCCATTATGAATGCACCTCACCCAATAACTGCATAATCTCAGTGCTAACCGCATCCAAGTCTGCATCAATTTCAGCTAGCGGACGCGGTGGCTCATACACATAGAAGTGACGATTAAACGGAATCTCAAAGCCGACAATGCCGATATCTTCATCGATGGCATCTGTCTTATCGGCATTGATCCACGCATCAGGCACATGCGGCTGTACTTCACGCGCGAAATAACTTTCAATCAGCTCCGTCGTTGTCACTTCAGGATTAAGCGGTACGTTTTCATAATCGCGCAAATCGCTGTCTGTTTGGAACTCTACGATTTTGGCTGGCTTGTCTGAATTGGTCGGCTTATAGCTAAATGCACCATAAAGCGGATTGGCAACCTTGACCGCTTTTTTGATAACGGGTTCGGCGTCAGGGTTTTTCCAAGTGATGGCATCCATCAGCTGCTTTTTCTCTTTGGCGTCCAAATTCACATCAGTATCTTTTAGCGCTTGTTTGAGCACCTTCTCAAACTCATTGAAATCATCGAATTGATTTTCACCAATCGACGCTTGCAAGGCTTTGGCTTTATTCATGATCTCAAGCTGATCCTGCCAGAGCTTGGCATCGAGCACATCTTTAATTTGCTTTTCTTTTAGCTCGCTAAAGTCTGCCTTAATCATTGCACGCGCTTCTAAGGTGACCGCCGATAAGTCGCCGTAGCTGTCAGTCGTCCACTCACTACCAAATGCCTCATACAGCGCTGGCATGACCATATCAAACGGCTTAGGCGCATAACGTAAGGTTTCGATGGCATCATCAGACAGCTGAGCGGATAGACGTAGCGGACGCTCGATTGTGATACGGCGATAGCCAAACTCATGGGTGGCAAATATCTTACTGGCGAAAGTTTTAGCAGGCTCAGCTTTAGGATTGGCAGACTGACGGCCACGGTTAGACTTCACCTCTTCAGGCTTATCTAACACACGCGCATCAACCACTTCAAAGTCACCAAAGCTGCGAATAATGGTTTTGATATCCTCATCGCTCATCTCATTACGCTTTGAGCCAAGTGATTTACGCATCTTGCTGTATAGATTACTACCATCGATTAATTGCACTTTGCCGCGGCGCTCATCTGCTTTTTTATTGCTGAGTACCCAGACATAGGTCGCGATACCCGTGTTATAGAACATATCGGTAGGCAGAGCGATAATGGCTTCTAGTAAATCGGCCTCAAGGATATAACGGCGAATCTCACTCTCGCCACTACCTGCGCCGCCTGTGAATAGCGGTGATCCATTTAAAATAATACCGATACGGCTGCCTTGATTGCTATTTTGAATGCTGCTGCTATCTGTAGCTTTATCATCACCAGTAATCGGACGCATCTTGCTCAGTAAGTGCATCAGGAATAATAGCGAACCATCAGACACGCGCGGCAAGCCCGCGCCAAAGCGACCGTCAAAGCCTTTTTGCTCATGCTCATCTTTGATCTCACCTGATATCTTTTTCCAGTCCACTCCAAACGGCGGATTAGACAGCATGTAGTCAAACTGCTCACCTGCCAGCTGATCGCTGGATAAAGTATTGCCTAGCTTAATGTTATTAACCTCTTGGCCTTTGATCAGCATGTCAGCTTTACAGATGGCATAAGACTCAGGGTTGAGCTCTTGCCCATAGGTACGCATGACCGCGTCAGGGTTCAGCTCTAGCACGTACTCCATACCAGAGGATAAGAAGCCACCTGTGCCCGCTGTAGGGTCATAAATAGTGCGAATAATGCCGTCCTTGGTCAGCGCGTCATCATCTTCCATAAATACCAATGAGGTAGTCAGGCGCACAATATCGCGCGGGGTAAAATGCTCCCCTGCGGTCTCGTTTGAGCTTTCAGCAAAGCGGCGGATCAACTCTTCAAAGACAAAGCCCATTTCATGGTTAGATATCGTCTCAGGACTAAGATCAGTAGTGGCGAACATCCGCACGACTTTATACAGCAAGTTGGCATCGGCCAGCTGACCGACAAACTCTTCAAATTTGAAATGCTCAAATATCTCACGCGCGTCTTTAGAGAAAGATTGCACATAGGTATTGAGGTTATCCTTAATATCGCTTTGACCCATCTTGCTAAGATCCATTGGCGAGGTATTGTAGAACGGTCGCTTGCTGGCACGAATGATGAACTTCTCTTGCGCTTCCTCTGGCAGACCTATATCAGCGATACGCTGGTTTTCAGTGACGACAGCGGCTTTGGTCTCTTCTAACACACACTCTAGGCGGCGAAGTAGCGTGAATGGCAAGATTATGCGGCCGTATTGCGATTGCTTAAAGTCACCGCGTAATAGGTCAGCGACAGACCAGATGAAAGCCGCTGTTTGAGAGAAGTTCTTAGTCATGGGTTCGTCTTATTTTTTGTTGGGCGAGGATGATGTGACAAGATAACCTGTTATTGATTAGATTATTAACCGTTGTCCCATCATAGCTATGATTTAGCCATCTTAAGGGTATCGACATTACTCGGCAAGTCTGAATGTGCATTCTAGGGATAAAAGAATGAGTTTAATGGCATAAAAGCTCAATAATAAAAACCCGCTCAATGGTGAGTCAGGGTGATGGAATAGGTTGGGTTCTAGGTCATTTTAATGTTGTTATGAGGCGGCTAATCTGCGGTAATATTTATTGAGTTGCTGCGTGGTGCAGATATTGCACTCAGCATTTTTTAGTAAAATTAGAAGAATAAAAAACCCACCGTGAGGCGGGTTTAGATCTTTCCTAGCAGCTATTTGAATTACGTATTGCAAGTCACTTACCGTTTGCCTCTTTCATGATGTCTTCATGAGCAGATTTCTTCTTCAGTCTTAATAATAACTTTTGCTCAAAATCTCTAATTTCGGCGAGTGTGTCCCATGCGAACTTAGTATCGAATAAAGAAGAAATTATAATTGACAAACTCAAAAATAATGATTGCGTAGAGGATAAAAACCCTGTAACACCTAATGTAACAACCATTGATATAACGGAGATATAAATCATCATGATTTTAACAATACTATTAGACCTTACCTGAATGGTGTGATTCAGTCGCTTAATTTCACTTGGCTTCAATCCTTCAATTGCTCTCACTTGCAATATAGCATTATAAGAGTTAAAGAGGTGAGACATAGGGAATAACATTACTGTTAATAAGAAATAAATTGGTGCATCAAAACTAAAGTTAACTTTCATTGCTATAATTAAAGAGGCAAGTGACAGTACTGACAGCGCAAGCACTGTCAGTTTTGGTGAGTTATTTATTTTAAACTCTTGTAAGTCTTTATTCTTACTATTCACTGAAATCAACATTATCTATCAGCCATGTGTGTATTTGAGATTTTAACCCAGCTTGATACACGTTTCCTTTGATAATTTGCATGCTTATTGTACCAGATAGTTTCATTTGGTCAGCAGTAATTGAGGAACCATCAGTCAAATATATCTTATAGTCATCGGAGTGTCTAAGTGATGCTGCGACACTGTCGATGACCCGCTGACCACTTTCTGACGTCTTTCTATCATAAGTCATTTCAATCTTCATTTTTAAATTGGCGTCTTCTAAGTCGTCTTCCAAGCGCATTGTTGATAGGTCATCATCTAACATTGCCTTAAAAACTTGTACTACTTTATCTGAAAGTGTGTAGCTTGCAGAAGCTTTTTCAGTACTATCTTGATTGATCTCAGAGTCAATATCCGTACTCATTACTAGAGTTTTAGCTGGCGTAGAGTTTAGTTTTTGCTCTATTTCCAGATTTGGAGTGTCTTTTAGAATTACAGCATAATCGTCTGCCATAGCTTCTGACGCCTCTCCCAATAACCAATCGAGATAAGATTCAAGCGTTCTGGCTGTTAAAGTTCTGGATTGAATAATAGCCATATGGTTCTTAATAACGCCAAAATACAAAACTGAATCAACGAATTCTCTTTTGAGCTCTTCAGCGTTTTCATTGTTTATTGATGCTATTTGAGACGTGGATAGAGAGCTGATTTTATATTCACTAGCTTCATCCTCTAGGTCTATGTATTGTTGTGATTTGTCGATTTCAACTATGACTAGCTCTCCATAAATCATGTTTTTATATTCACTAACATGATTTATGAAAATAGAATCATCAGATTCGTTAGATACTGATTGCTGTCTATTTTTGACCTTATAATAACTTGATGAGTCGTCTATAACGACTTCTTTAATATAGTCATAGAGTGTTTTTTCACCTTTTAAATCAACTTTTTTATAACGTATAGTTTTGTTTTTAGTTATACTTTCCTTCATTTTAATTCTCCGATAAATATTTAGTTACTACCAACGCGGCCCAAAGATTTTACACATTACACGCCTTCAACCCAACTTCTACAGCCTCACTCAAGTCAGTCCCCTTCTTAAGGCTATAAGGCACGTTTGGGGTCAAACCGTCTTTTTTTAGAGATTCTGCAGCAGCCTTATTAAGCGGCGTACCGATAGCAGAGTCTTCAATGTAGTCAAAAGGTTGAAAATACACTTCAATGCCAAAATCTGGATAATAAACACAGGAGATCTCGCCATCTGTAGTGAACGGGTAGAGCGTATTATGATCAGCGGGCCAGAAAGCTTCATGCACTGTAACAGTACCAGAAACAAATTGACGAGCGTAGCTATCATCTTGAGTAGGAGAGCATGCAGCTAACAATAGGGCTGTTGAAATGATTAACCACCTGAACATATTGATTCGCATGGTACTTCATCCTTGTCTCGATTTAATCTAGTACTACCACACTTGAACGCTTATTTTACTTCTCCATCTCAGCAACGGCGTTTGCTTTGCTCTCTTCTGATACGCACTCTAGGTGGCGCAATACCCAATAGATCAGCGACAGACCAGATAAAGGCTGCTTTTTGAGAGAAATTTTTGGTTATTGAGTTATCTTATTGTTTGTTAGACAAGGATGGTATGACAAGACAACCTGTTATCGATTAGGTTGTTAGCCGTTATCCCATCATATTTATGATTTAGCCATCTTAAGGGTATCAGCATTACTCAGCAAGTCTGAATGTGAGATTTGTTAGATCAGCGAAGAGACTAGATTATTAATTGACCTTTGTCCTATCTATTTGATAAAGTTTATTTAAGGAGCCTTGGTATTGGCTAGATACGGAGAACGCATTAAACGTTTCGTTTATGTCATTATCCCCTAGAGCTGCCGAGGCTTCTTTTTTTACGTTTAAAATACTTATGTCTTGGCTAGCAATAGGAAAATGTTGTTAAATTTGTTGTTAAATATATTCCAGTAATCGATCTAAGCTATCTATATAAAGGCTTGCAGCGATATGATTGACTCCCGCCGAGCGCACCAATCATTATATTTACAGCCTCGCTCCACCCTTCCTTAGCACTACCCTAAACTGCCCATACTCATCAAACCTACATGTCCAAATGTTTGCGGTTTTTCTGTGCCCGTATACTTCTGAGGCTCTCACCTATAGTTGGTTCGGTATAATTTGGATACAAGGAAGCCGAGTGAAAGGACTACAAACAGTAGACTGAGCGAGACTGACACCGTACCCAATTTATAGAGGATTGACTATATAACAAAATTTACTCTGCCTCTTGCAAATTGGCAGTCAACTGAGCACGGCTGGGTACCCGGTGGTAATTAATGACAGGTACATCGCCCAAGCGGCGCTGACTCTCGGCAACCTTCTTATCAATCGTAATCATTGCAATTTTCTTACCTTGCTTACGGACGAGCAAGTGATTTGTTTTGCGTGTGGCGCGATAATCAGGAAAATACTGCGCTAATAACGCTGATGTTTTTTGCAGCGCATCATTCGGTGTTGCTTTTTTTGATTTTGCACTACGATGCTTTTCGCCTGCTTTTGCCCCGCGTGATTTTGCCACGAACCATAAAGCCGCGATGACGGTAAACAATATGACAAGCCACCAAATTCCGTCTATCATAAGAAAAAATATCCATTATTAGCAAGGGTTGGCTCATGTTAGCAGAATTATCACCAGCGTTAATAGCAGAAGTAAAACTTGCCGCAAAACTGTTGGCATCAAAACGACGTATTTGCATTTTGACTGGGGCGGGCATTTCAGCAGAAAGCGGTATCCCAACGTTTCGAGATAAGCAGACAGGGTTGTGGGAAAACTACGGCGTCGAAGACTTGGCCACACCTGAGGCTTTCGTTCGCGATCCCAAACTGGTGTGGTCATGGTATCAGTGGCGCAGACAGGTGGTGGTAGATAAAGCACCAAATCTAGCCCATCATGCGTTGGCTGAGTGGCAGTATCATGCACAAACTTCTGATCAGCAAGTGACACTCATCACCCAAAATGTCGATGACTTACATGAACAGGCTGGCAGCTCGGTGACGCATTTGCATGGTCATCTGTGGCGTAACCGTTGCGGTCAATGTGAGGCACCCTATCAAGATCAATCAAGAGCCTCCTATGACAACCAAAACGCCATGAGCTTTGATGAGGCATTGCTTACCTGCCCGCATTGCGACGGCTATATCAGACCAGATATTGTATGGTTTGGTGAAGCGTTGCCTGTAAATGAGTGGCAGACAGCAGAAGCCGCTGCGACTAACTGCGAGGTCTTTATTAGTATTGGTACATCAAGCCTCGTCTATCCTGCTGCTGGATTGGCACAGCTGGCCAAGCAAAATGGCGCTCAAGTCATTGAGATTAATCCCGATCCAACACCGAATACCATTGTCGATATCACATTAGCAGAAAAGGCTGGAATGATACTGCCGCTACTTATACAAGAAATGACTGCTTGATAATGGCTACTGCTGATACGTGTTATGGGATGATAGACAATAAAAAAGGCTTAACGGTTTATATAAACCGTTAAGCCTTTGCTACTAACAACAGACTCGTTAAAGCTTATTTCAGTGCAAGATCAACTCTCGCCAAGTAAGCTTCTTTTAACTCATCATCTATAAATGCCGATCTAAATGAGTTTTTTACCAACGTAATAATATCGTCTTCCGTAATCGGTAGGTTTTCATATAGGTTGATGAAGTTTTGATTCACATACCCTTTGAAGTACGCTGGGTCGTCTGAGTTAACGCTGATATTTAGACCATAATCCAGAAGTTCTTTGATATTGTGCTCTTTATAAGTCTCAAAGACTTTTAGCTCGATATTTGAGTTTGGACAAACCGTCAGTGGCATTTGCTCATCTTTGAGTCTTTGCATCAACTCTGGGCTTTTTATAGACTGTACACCATGATCTATTCTATTGATATTCAACAAATCCAATGCTTCGTAGATATATGAAAAGTCTGCCTCTTCGCCTGCATGAGCGACCAATTTAAAGCCTTTGTCTTTGGCTTTTTTGAAGACCTCTTTAAATTTCGATGGCGGATTGCCCAATTCTGATGAATCAAGACCGATACCAATGATATCGTCTTTGAACGCCATTGCTTCTTCTAGCGTTTTAAAGGCTTCTTCTTGTGATAAATGACGCAAGAAGCACATGATAATGCAAGAAGTGATGCCGTATTTTTCCTTGGCATCTGCGAGCGCTTCTTTGATACCTGTGATTACCGCTTCAAAAGGTACACCACGTTCGGTATGGGTTTGTGGATCAAAAAATATCTCTGTATGAATGACATTGTCTTCAACACACTTAAGAATGTATTCCCATGTTAAATCATAGAAGTCATCTTTGGTGAGTAGGACGTTTGCACCTGCATAGTAGATATCTAAAAAGGTCTGAAGATTGGTGAAATTATAGGCATTACGTACATCTTCTATGTCTTTATAAGGTATCTCTACATTGTTTTTTTTGGCCAATCTAAACATGAGCTCAGGCTCTAACGACCCTTCAATGTGTAGGTGCAATTCAGCCTTCGGTAGCTTCTTTATCAAATCAATCATAGTATTCCAATAATGGTGGTATCGAGACGAGCCCTAGTGAATGTTGCACAGTAGGATAGTAAAACCAGGCATATATGAGGTGCGGTCTATTCCAAAGGCATTATTTTAACACCAAAACCATACCGCCTAAAACAAAACCCTGCGACCGTATAAGGCGTTCTTTGGGAGATAATCTTATTATTAGGGGGTGATGACGATGGCTAACACTACTTGAGAAACACCACCGTATCAGACAGCTCATTGCCTTCTGGGTCATGCTCAAGATGATAATACTGGCGCATAACCTGCCCTACTTCATCCAGCAGTTCAGCCAAGCTCGCTTCTGTCTTTTGGGTAGCGATACCAGATACGGCTTTTTCGCACATTGCATTCCATACCGTGGGACTAACGTGAGCGCTGATACCTCGGTCTGCGACAATCTCTAGTTTACGCTCGCATACATTGACATAAATCAAGACACCTGTGTTTTCTTCAGTATCCCAAACGCGATATTCACTAAACAAATCAATCGCACGCTCACGGCAGTCCATGCGATAGGCTGCTTGGATAGGCAGATGGTTTTCTACGATCAAAAACACCTCACCACGGTGCCCACGCTCGGCTCGTGTCACGGCGTCTGTTAATCGTGCCTTGGATTCTGATGTCAGCCACTTACTATGCAATAAAGGGACAAACAAAACCTGACGCCACCAGCGGGCAAAACTGGGGTTTGAAGCGTTGTTTTCTACCATTGTATTATTTCCTCAAGTACGTCATGTTCGATGGTTATTTAGAGTTATTTTATTAGGGCGTGTCCTCAATTCAATCGATAGTTATCTAAATGGGCTAAAAATAGCTAAATCTTGCCAAACATCGTCAAATAGTTGGTCAATATCCCGATATTATCTGCACTATTTTCCTCGTTTGACGGCAATTTATCTCATTTTTATCACCATTTTTAAAATGAGGACACGCCCTAGGGCCTATTGAGCGTTTACCACGATCCACCTGCGCCGCCACCACCAAAACCACCGCCACCGCCGCCAAAGCCACCACCTCCGAAACCACCACCGCCACTGCTGCTGCCTCCGCCCATACCCGGCAAGAATACCATGCCGCCTCTGCGTCTACGTTTACCGCCGCCTTTACCGCCTCCGCCACCACTAGCAAATATCAAAAACAGCCATATAAATATCGTCATAATAGATGTCATAATGAAGCTGCCACCCAAGGCTAATGATCCCACAAAAAAACCACCAGCGGTTATAGTAGAACCAAACACGCGCCCAAAGATACTGGTAATAACACCACCAAATACCAATGCCATAATAAATAAGAAAGTAGGTGATGGTAGCTCATTTGAGCCTTGTTGAGCAGTGCGCTCTGCAGCTTGCTCATCAGCACGAGCCAAGACCTCAGGATCAGCGGTCAGACGCGTGTTGAGCGCACCAATGCCAGCCAGTATTCCAGCACCATAGTTGTTTTGTTTGAATAACGGCGTGATATCTTCACGAATGATACGGTTGAGCGCAGCATCTGGCAACACCCCTTCTAGCCCGTAACCCGTTAAGATATACATATCACGGTCATTGACCGCGACCACCATCAGTAGGCCATCATCGATAGCTTCATCGCCCAATTCCCACTTCTCTGCAACTTGCAATGCATAATCAAATATTGGTACACCATTAGTGGTCGGAACGATAACCACTGCTGCTTGTGCTAAGCCTTGCTGATAAATGCCTCTCAGCTGCGACTCTAAACGTAGCTTTTCTTGTGGATTTAGAATATTGGCCTGATCAACCACGGGTTCGTTAAGTATCAATTTATCAGCATCGACACCCTCGGCACTTGAGCGTACAGGTGGCTGTGCTGTTGCTTGAACATTGGCCTCAGTTTTATAATTGGCGGTGCTTTGGTTGATTGCATCATTGCCTAGGATTGCGCCATTGATAGCATCGTTATTTAATACGGCATCCTTGATTGTTTCATTGGACTCACCTGCCTTGGCAATCGCCACCAACTCTTCGACACTACGATTTTGTAGATTCGAGGGGCTATCTGTCGCAATAGCACTACTTTCATCATCGACATTGGACGCAGCATGCAGCACTGACGCGCCACTGACACTGAGTGTAAATAGTAATGCTGATAAGACTGCTTTTGAATGATTCATCTAATCTATACCACCTTAAATGACATTTTTACAAATTTATAGGCGCTAACTAATTTATAGGCGCTAACCAACCTTCATTACGTCATCCGCTAAATATATAGAGCGGCATATACCACTCTATTTTTGTATATCTCCAACAAGCTCTACTCTGCCGCTTCTTTAGAGTCACCAAAATCAACACTTGGTGCGGTTGAAATCGCGGCTTCATTGGCCACACTAAAGTTTGGCTTGGTATCCATGCCAAATACTTTGGCTGTGATATTGGTTGGGAACTGGCGCACTGTTGTGTTGTATCCCTGCACTTCTTGGATATAGCGGTTACGCGCAACAGCGATACGGTTTTCAGTACCTTCTAACTGCGCTTGCAAATCCTGAAACAGTCCATCTGATTTTAGATCGGGATAACGCTCAGACACCGCCATCAAACGTGACAGTGCGCCTGTCATTTGCTCTTGCGCTGCCGCATAACGTTCCATCGCTTCTGGATCATTGAGCACCTCTGCTGTCACGGTGATACCGCCAGCACGTGAGCGAGCCTCCGCCACTTGGGTGAAGACCTCCTGCTCTTGCTCGGCATATTGCTGTACGACTTTGACCAAGTTTGGCACCAAATCAGAACGACGCTGATATTGGTTGACCACTTCTGACCATGAAGCCGTCACTTGCTCATCTTGTGCCTGCAGGTTGTTGTATCCACAGCCGCTTAGACCAACGGTAGAAGTTGTCAATAAAGCGGCTAGCAACATCGGCTTGATAATAGATTTACGCGTCATCGTTGTTTCTCCTAATAATGATAAATATCTAGTAACACGTTTTTAATAATTTTTAGCTTTTCTCGTTCAGTATTCATACGCCAGTCATGCACTCTATATACCTTATATCTAGGCTTACTTCTATTAATATGATACCAAATGCATGACATTGCTTGTATCATGAAGAATATGACCTAAAAAATCTTGTGCTAATAATGGCGTGATAGGCGCTCTTTTACAATTGAACGTTACCAAAACACAACCGCACCGCCTAAACGGTAACTTGTTTATATCACTATAAAAATGAAACAAAAATCGAACCAGACAGTGCAGTTATCTAAAATATTGTGTAATTGCAAACAATTATTTATAGGTTTTCTAAGTATTGCACACCTATATGCTGAATAAAATATGAATATATCTATCGCTGATAAAGAAATTTCTAGTAATTAGTACAAAAATATGGCAAATTGCAGTTACGTAGCCGTACGGTTTGAATACATTTGGTAGTGGACTTATAGTTTGATTAGTATTAGCGAACCGTTGATTTCTACATGAAAACATCAATCAACTGTCAAATATTCGCTCAATAGCTTCAACTCGTCATACCAATTATGCTTTCATTCAAGACAGCTTATAGCAAATTGAATGCCATCATAGTGATGGACATTTAATTATATAACCGCCTGTTTTATCCGCGGGTCAACTTACGATTCATCTGAACTTATCATAGGATGATAGAAGACCGCAGTCATTGAGGTTGTAGAATAATAGTAAACGCAACTGATCTGAATATTGTCAATGATAAGCACTGTGCAAATAGTCGACATTACTGACGGACTCAGGCGGATAAATACAGACAACAACAGTCCATTCTTGGTGGCCAAGCACGTATGAGACTCAAAAGGTACACATGGGTCGATACAGAGAATTTAACTGCTTAACTTAAATCAGTAAGTTAACCAGTTAGTTTACTTTTAGCAGACAGCGCCACCTTGAGACAGTACTAGGGATATAAATATGGAAAGTTTAGTTAACTTAGTAAATGGAATTATATGGAGCCCAGCACTGATCTATCTTTGCTTGGGAGCTGGTCTGTTCTATTCCATTATGACGCGCTTCGTACAAGTACGCCTATTCGGTGAGATGGTCAAATTACTATTCACTGGTAAGTCTAGTGCTCAAGGTATCTCATCATTTCAGGCACTTGCCGTCTCACTCGCAGGTCGTGTGGGTATGGGTAACATCGCTGGGGTAGCTGCTGCTATCGGCTTCGGTGGCCCAGGTGCTGTATTCTGGATGTGGATCGTGGCCTTCCTAGGTGCATCTACTGCCTACGTTGAGTCTACTCTTGCACAGATCTATAAAGAAAAAGATGTGGTGACTGGCGAATATCGCGGCGGCCCTGCTTACTACTTTGAGCGCGCACTTGGCCAAAAGTGGTACGGCATCCTCTTCGCAATCGCTTCTATTTTATCATGTGGTATGTTCTTACCAGGTGTACAGGCAAACGGTGTTATCAATGCATTCGCACAGGTAATGGGCGAAGGTACTATCATGAACGTTGCAGGCCTAGAAGTTGGCTCTATGCGTTTGGTCGGCTTAGCCATCATCCTAGTCGTGCTAGGTATCATCATCTTTGGTGGTATTAAGCGTATTGCAACCTTTACTGAGTTTGCCGTACCTTTCATGGCATTAGGCTATATTGCTTTAGCCTTAATTATCATGTTCAGCAACTTCAGTTTGATCCCAGATGTATTTGGTATGATCGTTGGTGATGCATTCACTGCACAAGCAGGTTTTGGTGCGGCAATCGGTTGGGGTGTAAAACGTGGTATTTACTCTAACGAAGCTGGTCAGGGTACAGGTCCTCACGCTGCTGCTGCTGCTGAAGTTGAGCATCCATCACAGCAAGGTCTGGTTCAGGCATTCTCAGTATATGTTGATACATTACTGGTTTGTTCTGCGACTGCATTCATGATTTTGTCTACTGGCATGTACAACATTCAAGGTACATTACCAGATGGTCAGTTCATCGTACAGAACGTCGCCGCTGCTACTGAAATCAATGCCCCTGCCTTTACGCAAATGGCAATGGAATCTGTATACGGTACGTTTGGTAATGTCTTTATCGCAATCGCTGTATTCTTCTTTGCCTTTACGACGATTTTGGCTTACTACTACATCGCTGAAGTAAACGTGGCTTACTTGACTCGCTTCCTCGGTCGCGGTGCAAATAAAACAGGGCTATTCTTAGTAAAAATATTGATCATGGCGATGGTTGCTTACGGTGGTCTAAACTCAGCTGGTTACATCTGGGCAATCGGTGATATCGGTGTTGGTCTTATGGCTTGGCTTAACATTGTTGGTATCTTGGTCATCTTCATCGTGGCTCGTCCAACACTTACCATGCTTAAAGACTATGAAGCTCAGCGTAAAGCTGGTGTAACACGCTATAGCTTTGATCCTGCTAAATTCGGTATCAAAAACGCACCGTATTGGGAAGAGCGTCATTTAGCACAGCAAAAAAGCATGAAAGCAGATCCACTACATAAAGATAATGTGTAATATATTTTTAATGTGATGCTTGCTCAATCTTACTAATTGAATGCGAAAAGCCCGAGACCATCGTCTCGGGCTTTTTTATGTGGCGCCTGTTTATATAGTGCGTACAATTTTATAAGAATACCGCGGACAACCCAAGTACCCTACCAATAGCGATTTTACAGGTTTCACCCATCGACCTAAAAGCCATTAAGTCACAGACACAATCACAGACACAAAAAAGCCCAGCTCACTGGCTAGGCCTCTTCGATCTGATCTATCAACTATAGACGATAGATTATTATAAATTACTCAGGCATTAATACTGCATCGATAGTATGAACCACACCATTCGTTGCCATGATATCTGTGCCAGTGATGTTAGCCGTGTTACCAGTCGCATCAGTAATTACGTTGTCTTCACTGATAGTGATGGTTTTGCCGTTCGCTGTTTCGATCTCAGTACCGTAAGGGATATCAGCAGCGTTCACTTCCATGGCCAATACATGATAAGGAAGGACTTTCTTTAGCAACTCTGTATTTGCTAATAGCTCTTCTTTGGTCACGCCAAGCTTTTCTAATGCAGGCGCAAAGGCATCATCAGTTGGGGCAAACACCGTATGCTTGGTTTCTTCCATTAGCATGGTATTTAGACCAGCGGCTTTTAGCGCAGCCGTTAAGATAGTTAGATTTTCATTGGCAGCGGCTATTTCAGTGATGGTTTGCGTCGCTTCCATGTCCATCTCGGCCACTGGCTCTGCTTCGACGGCGTCAGTCTCAGCGACTGGCTCAACTGCCATCTCTTCAGTAGCTTCAGGCTCGGTTGGCTCTGCCACGGTTTCAGTGTCGTTACATGCCGCTAATGACATGGCTGCGGTTACGACTGCGATAGACAATAAGTTTTTCTTTAACATAGGTAATTCCTTATGAGATAAATAATCGATTAAGAGGTTTACTTAATACCAATAACTGTTAATAAATATAATGGCGACCGATTAGTGATAAATTTATCAATTATTTAGGGCGTGTTCTCATTTTAAAAATGGTGATAAAAATGAGATAAATTGCCGTCAAACGAGGAAAATAGTGCAGATAATATCGAGATATTGACCAACTATTTGACGATATTTGGCAAAATTTAGCTGTTTTTAGCCCATTTAGAGGACACTCGTTTAAAATGAGGACACGCCCTAGTAATGGTATTTAATCCCGTTATATTGATAGCTCTCAGTCTAACTATTTAGTTTTTAATTGGTATTTACTTAGGTAGCGACACTGTATCTATCACGTATATACTATTGTTTGCTTGTATAATGAATGCCAGACCAATCAACGATTGAGTTGCTAAGACTCCAAACCCTAAAACAGCCATTGCCTGATAATGAAATTATTACAAACAATGGCTGCTTAGTCTTGCAATCTCAGTTAATACTTATTTAGGCAACAAGACTTTATCGATGACATGGACAACGCCATTATTAGCGGCGATATCGGTCTTCAAGATACTTGCTGTGCGGCCGTTTTCATCCATCAACTTGCCTTCTTTAGTTACCATTAACGTGTCTTTGCTAGCGGTCATGACGTTACCAGGCTTAACATCTTTGGCATATATGGCCATATCACTGCTGATCACGTGATATCCCAATACTTTGGTCAATAACGGCTTATTCGCAAACAGTTGCGCTTTGGTCATGCCGGTCTCTTGCAATGCCTCCATAAAGGCTGCATTGGTTGGTGCAAACACCGTATAGTGAGCGTTAGGATCAGACAACATACCTGCTAAACCAGCGGCTTGCACGGCTTCTACCAACACCGAAAAATCAGGGTTGCTTTGGGCAACCTGTACGACATTCATCTTAGCCATACTCTTTTGGCTGTGGGTCGGCGCCTTCATATCTGCGCTTTTTGCTGGCATCATATTATTACAAGCACTTAGTCCCGCAATTGAAATCGCCAGTGTACCGATGGTAGCAATCTTAGTAAGTTTCATAGTGTTTTCCTTAATGATGATGTTTTTCAATGATGGTATTTTCGATAATAATATTGCTGTTTTACAGAGCCGTCTGCCTGCTAGGACATGCCGTTTATTTGAACCAGAACACGCCCTAATAAATGAGCCTATATTTATAAGTAAGTCTTACAAAGCCTTTGTATTTCTAAAATTAAATTAACATGTGAGTAATCTTTATCAATTGGCCTTTGCGCAACTTTTTGTGGTATGGGTGTAAATTCTGTCTGACTTCTGAGCATAAGCGTTGGCTTTCATTTGCAAAAGAAAAGCTTTATGTAATCGATGAGCGAAATGATATTCATTTGTGCCAATCTATTTTATGAAATAGACTCTCATATTCTAATTTGTTACTTAGCACGTCTCTGGTTTATCTATTGCCAAAGAGGAATATGCAGTATCCCTATATGGCAAACGTTTCATGCTAAAATAAAGTGAATTTGCGGGTCTCTTTATGAGACGCTGCACCCTACTTGTTTGTTATTCCTTCTTTTTTTAATAATTACGATATAAGCAGCACACCTATGACTCAAACAATGACTTCAAACACTGATGCCACTTCTCACTCATCACAATCTGCTGATGACTTTATACTGACGCCACCTGCTGTATTCCCTTTTGAAGAGCAGCAACGAACTGCGCGAGCACGTATCACTGAGCAAATGGCCTCAAGAATTTTGATGTTAGACGGGGCGATGGGTACGCAGATTCAAACCTATAAATTAGAAGAAGCAGATTATCGTGGTGAGCGTTTTGCGGATATAGACCAAGATGTGCGCGGCAATAATGACTTGCTCGTACTCTCGCAACCACAAATGATTATAGACATCCATAACGACCATTTGACTGCTGGCGCGGATATCATCGAGACCAATAGCTTCAACGGTACGCGTCTATCCATGGCCGACTACGATATGCAGTATTTGGTACCTGAGCTAAATAAAACGGCAGCTCAACTTGCCCGCAGTGCAGCAGATGCGTTCACTGCCAAGACACCTGATAAGCCTCGTTTCGTCGCTGGTGTCGTAGGCCCTACCTCACGTACTTGCTCGCTATCACCTGATGTCAATGATCCTGCGTTTCGTAATATCACCTTTGATGAATTAGTACTCAACTATCGTGAAGCGACCTTGTGCTTGATAGAAGGCGGTGTCGATCTTATCCTAATCGAGACGATTTTTGATACACTCAATGCCAAAGCAGCGATTTTTGCCATTACTGGCGTGTTTGAAGATATCGGCTTTGAATTACCGATTATGATTTCGGGTACGATTACTGATGCGTCAGGTCGTACCTTATCAGGGCAAACGGCTGAAGCATTTTATAACTCAATTCGCCACGCCAAACCATTATCGGTTGGCTTCAACTGTGCGCTTGGTGCCGATGCGCTGCGTCCACACATTCAAACGCTATCTAATATTGCCAATACTTATGTGTCAGCGCATCCAAACGCAGGTCTACCCAATGAGTTTGGTGAATATGATGAAACGGCTGATGAGACGACAGCATTACTAGAAGGCTTTGCAAAGGCAGGTATCTTAAACATCGTAGGCGGCTGTTGTGGTACGACACCAGAACATATCCGTCAAATCGCGAATATGGTGAAAAACTATGCGCCGCGTGTGATTCCTGAAATCGCCCCTGCCTGCCGCTTGTCTGGACTTGAGCCATTTACCATCACAGCAGACAGCTTATTCGTCAACGTGGGTGAACGTACCAACGTGACAGGCTCTAAAAAGTTCTTACGCTTGATTAAAACGGAAGCCTATACCGAAGCGCTCGATGTCGCTCGCGATCAGGTTGAAGGCGGCGCGCAGATCGTCGATATCAACATGGATGAGGGCATGCTCGACTCCAAGCAAGCGATGATTCATTTCATCAACTTGGTATCAGGCGAGCCAGATATCAGCCGCGTACCGCTCATGATTGACTCTTCTAAATGGGACATCATCGAAGAAGGCCTAAAACGCACGCAGGGCAAATCTGTCGTCAACTCTATATCACTAAAAGAAGGTCATGCTGAGTTTGTCGAGCGCGCCAAACTGTGTATGCGCTATGGTGCCGCCGTTATCGTCATGGCATTTGATGAAGATGGTCAAGCAGATACTTATGAGCGTAAAATCCAAATCTGTCAGCGCAGCTATGATGTGTTGGTTAACGAAGTCGGTTTCCCTTCTGAAGATATTATCTTTGACCCGAACATTTTTGCCGTTGCCACTGGTATCACTGAGCACAACAACTACGGTGCTGATTTCATCAATGCCACTAAGTGGATTACAGATAACTTACCCAATGCTATGGTGTCGGGCGGTGTGTCTAACGTGTCGTTTAGTTTCCGTGGTAACCCGATTCGTGAAGCCATCAACTCCGTTTTCCTATTTCATGCGATTACCAATGGCCTGACCATGGGTATCGTCAACCCTGCCATGCTTGAGCTATATGATGATATTCCAAAGGAAGCGCGTGACGCTATCGAAGATGTCATGCTCAACCGCAATCAAGGCGAAACAGGTCAAGACGCGACTGAACGCCTAATGACAGCGGCTGAAAACTATCAAGACGGTGGCAAGAAAAAAGAAAGCACGGTCGACATGAGCTGGCGTGAAGGCACCGTCGAAGCCCGTATTGCCCATGCGCTAGTAAAAGGTATTACCACCTTTATCGAAGCCGATACCAAAGAAGCGTGGGAGAAATATCCCAAGCCGCTAGAAGTCATCGAAGGCCCACTCATGGACGGTATGAATATCGTCGGTGATTTATTCGGTGCTGGTAAAATGTTCTTACCGCAAGTCGTGAAATCTGCCCGCGTGATGAAACAATCTGTTGCGTGGCTAAACCCGTATATCGAAGCCGAAAAAGTCGAAGGCGAAGTCAAAGGTAAAATCCTGATGGCGACCGTCAAAGGTGACGTGCATGATATCGGTAAAAACATCGTCGGCGTGGTACTTGGCTGTAATGGCTACGACATTGTCGATTTGGGTGTGATGGTCCCTTGTGAAAAAATCCTCGATACCGCCATTGCAGAAAAAGTCGATATCATCGGCCTGTCTGGCTTGATTACCCCAAGTCTCGATGAAATGGTCTATGTCGCCAAGCAAATGCAAGAGCGCGGCATGACGCTACCACTCATGATCGGCGGTGCAACGACGTCTAAAGCGCATACTGCGGTCAAGGTTGAGCCGCAATATCAAAACGATGGTGTCATCTACGTCACAGACGCCTCACGCTCGGTCGGGGTGGTCACCAAGCTGCTATCAAAAGAGCATCGTCAAGCGCTAATCGATGAGACACGCGAAGATTATGCCAAGGTACGTGAGCGTCTGGCCAAGCGTCAGCCAAAAGCGGCTAAGATCTCTTATGCGAACTCGGTCAAGATTGGCTTTCAATATGATTGGGAAAACTACGTGCCACCAGTGCCTAATAAGTTAGGCCAAGTGATATTGGATGATTACCCTATCACCAACCTACTGCCATATATCGATTGGACGCCGTTCTTTATCTCTTGGGGACTGGTCGGTAAGTATCCGAAAATCTTGCAAGACGATGTGGTTGGCGAAGCGGCACGAGATTTATTTGATAATGCCAATGAGCTGATGCAAAAAATGATCGATGAGAAATCACTCGTGGCCAAAGGCGTCTTTAAACTGATGCCAGCGCGCCGTACTGGTGCCGATACGGTTACGGTCTATGACAATACGCCTGCTGATGGTGGCAAACCGACCTATCAGTTTGAACACTTACGTCAGCAAAGCGACAAAGCCAGTGGCAAGCCGAACTTTAGCTTGGCAGACTTCATCTCGCCATCGGACACCCATACCGATCACTTGGGCGGCTTTACCGTCTCTATCGTTGGTACAGAAACACTCGCTGAACAATATAAAGCGGCAGGTGATGACTATAATGCCATCATGGTACAGGCACTGTCTGACCGTTTAGCTGAAGCATTTGCCGAGCATCTGCATCAGCTCATCCGTAAAGAGTATTGGGGCTATCAGCCGACTGAGTCACTCACTAATGATGAGATGATTAAAGAAAAATACGTCGGTATCCGCCCTGCACCTGGCTACCCTGCTTGTCCTGAGCATACGGAAAAAGGCAAATTGTTTGACTGGCTCGGTACGGTAGATGCAATCGGTACGACTTTGACTGAAAGCTATGCGATGTGGCCTGCATCATCGGTCAGCGGATTCTATTACTCGCATCCTGATAGTGAATACTTCAACGTCGGTAAAATCAGTCGTGACCAGTTAGAGAGTTATGCTGAGCGTAAAGGCTGGGATATAAAAACTGCTGAGAAGTGGCTGAATCCGAATTTGTAGTGGATTAGCTAATGCAATTATAGACACCTAATAGTTATTTTTTGGCTTACTCACTTAATATGGGTAAGCTGTTTTTTATAGAGTTATAATTTACTTTATATAAGTGATTTTATGGTTACGATGTGATTTTGGAGTAAATTTTAAATTATGAGTATAGATATTATGATAAATCAATTTAACAACTCTAAGAACTATTTATCTTTATTGACATAAACAATGTTTGTGTTTAAGTTTTTTTCAGATTTTAGTACAAAAAGCATTAAACGGGGCGTAGTCACAATGGGTAATAATACGAATGCCATACCAACCTCTATCTTAGAACAGATTACAAGAGCTATAAGAAATAACACAGTGAGTACAGTTGATATATTTGCATAATGAGTTGTCTTTCTAGTATGTAGCCATGCACCTCTATTAATTTTTTCGAAACTATCTGGTAAGGCAGCGATAATCACATGACCCATATTAAATAAAGGACCTACATCTGCATCAAGCTTAGTAGATTGATAAAAATAAAGTTCAGAACTGTCTTTCATTTTTATAATAATTTTAACAGCTTTAGCAAAAACAGAAGTCCTAGTACCAATGCATTGATGACATTGATATCTTTTTACATCTGCTAAAGATATGCTATGTAATTTATTACTTAGCGTGAAATCTAATTGACCTTCTTGTATTTGAACAGTACCTTGCTCTATCCAATTAATATTTTTCAAAATAGTCTGAGGCTTTTCAGTTAGCTGTGCTAAAAATATAATAGTGATTATTAAGATAATTAATATGGGTATGAAGGTTTCGAAAGTAAACATTAAGTAGAGCGCAAACGGAAAGCTACTAATCATTAAAACAGAAGCGACTGTAGTGACAATGCGTATTAAACTCGAGCGAGCATAAGAAAAATTCATTTCATAAACCCAGCCCTTTTGAACAATTTCCTGGTGATTATCAAACTGTATATAGTCAATCCACAATAAAACTAGTACAACCCATATCATAGAACAGTTTAGGTAAATTATTCTCCATCCAGCCTTG
>NZ_JASDDJ010000149.1 GCF_030407455.1 Psychrobacter sp. 5A.1 | reverse complement strand
TATCTGCACTATTTTCCTTGTTTGACGGCAATTTATCTCATTTTTATCACCATTTTTAAAATGAGGACACGCCCTAATAAAAAAGATAAATATAATGGCTTGACGACTATTAAATTAAATACTGATGATAAGGGTAAATTAAAAGGTGAGACAATAGTCAAAAACCAATCGTTACTTGAAGAAAAAACCTTTTTACAAAGACAATATATTCAAAGAATTCAGTCCGCTTCTGGAGTCGTGGTTGTGACATATACGGATAAAGATGAGGTGAGCAACGAATACGCTATCGTTGGCGACGATTTTAGAGTAAATGATGCACCATTCTGGAATTTCGATGATGGTTTCGGTGCTGGTAAGCAGTTTGGCGGCAAACTAGGCATCGTCAAAGACCCATTCAATAAAAAAGAAGGCCCAGTCTTTCTAGGTGGTACTACACCTATTACAGTACCACCTGGTATGATATGGGATTTGGAATGTAGTGGTCAACTAATTTAGGACACCTGATAAGAGGTTTTTATTAAAGTAGCGCTTCTCTTTTTCTAACGGTGTTA
>NZ_JASDDJ010000148.1 GCF_030407455.1 Psychrobacter sp. 5A.1 | reverse complement strand
AAATGACCATGACTTACTCCCTAGATTATCGCAAACAAGTCCTGAAAAGCTTAGATGAGGGCATGACCTTTGCTGAAGCTGCTGTTTTCTATGATATCAGTCCCACGACTATCCAGAAGTGGAAAAAGCGTCTTCACAGTAAAACCACTCGAGACATCAAGCCCTACAAAATAGAGGATGAAGCCTTAGCTCAAGACGTCAAAGACTACCCTGACGATTATCATTATGAGCGAGCCCAGCGTTTTAATTGTAGCCCAACAGGCATCAGTAAAGCCTTAAAGCGTATTGGTATTAGCAAAAAAAAGACACTTGAGCATCCTAAAGCTTGTCCCCTAAAGAGAGCTCGCTACCTAAAAAAACTCAACCACTTCATCTCTCAAGGCTTTGCTATTGTCTACATGGATGAAAGTGGCTTTGAGAGTGAAACGGTGCGCCCTTGTGGCTATGCACCCATTGGTAGCCCTTATATTGACAGTTACAACTGGCAAGCTAAAGATCGAACCAATGTCATTGGTGCACTATACTATATGGCAAAACGCTCTTTGCACTCGACTACTTAAAAACAAACATTAATAAAGAGATTTTCTAT
>NZ_JASDDJ010000147.1 GCF_030407455.1 Psychrobacter sp. 5A.1 | reverse complement strand
GGTGGTGTTCTAAAAAGTATGCTGTCATCAGACATAACCATAGTTAATATAAAAGAATACCAGATCGAATACTTTAAAGTGATTGTCGAGCTTTTTTGAGAAACAACAGGTTTTTCTAACGGCTCGACGTAATCGATGCCTCAAGCGACAGTTATTGCCTTCTATACCTACTGTATGCTGTTTACCCACTCGTTTGTGGTCAACTTTAAAAGCCGTTAAAAAGCTGTCCCAGTTATCCATGCTAATAGAGTCATAGCTGACTTTGAGCTGTTTAAGGCGATCTCTTAGCTTCTTAGCCGTTTTTAAGTCACGTTTGCCCCAGACATAAGCGACTATCTCATTGGTAGTGCGGTCATAAGCATAAATAAGCCAGACTTTACATTTCTTGCGGTACACGTAAGTCCAGAACTCATCAACCTCTAGTCGGTCATAGTAGCGCTTTTTAGGACCAATCTCATAAACGGATGAACCTATGGTACTGAGCACTTTGCCCATGCTAACAGAAGCAATAACGGCTATATCTCTAACACCGCAACCCCTAACCGTCATAAGCCGTATGAGGTCTTCTATTCTAGAGTGGCAGCCATTATAAGTTAAGGCATGATC
>NZ_JASDDJ010000146.1 GCF_030407455.1 Psychrobacter sp. 5A.1 | reverse complement strand
CGACATTATCGTCGGTTTGCGCCTAGTTTGGTGTAATTTTAGCAATCAGCAGCCCTAATATTTGAATGTTCAACAGAACCTATGACTTATTCAGCAGACTTTCGTGCTCAAGTGATCAAAAGTGTCGAAGAACAAGGCATGAGTATCAGGCAAGCTTGTGCATCTTATAACATTAGTAAGGCCATACTACAGAGTTAACTCAAAGATCCTAGTATCAAACTAACTCGTAATAAACCACCCAGGAAGATACCTAATGAAGCGCTATTAAAAATACTGAACAGTATCCAGACGATTACATGTACGAGATAGCACAGCGTTTTTGCTACAGTAAGTCAGGCATCGAAGCCGCTTTAAAACGCCTTGGCATTAGTCAAAAAAAACCTTGGAGCATTTAAAAACATGTTCTACAAAAAGAGCGATATATCAAAATAAGCTTGATGATTTCAAGTAGCAAGGCTATCTCACTATTTATACAGATGAAAGCGATTTTGAAAGCGAGATCATTCGCCCTTACGGTTATGCGCCGATAGGTAAGCCTTGTATCGATATAGTAAAAGCAAAATAGAACAAGTACACAAATCAAATGGCATACTCAGAAGATTACAGACAAATGATACTAAGC
>NZ_JASDDJ010000145.1 GCF_030407455.1 Psychrobacter sp. 5A.1 | reverse complement strand
AGTATATAAGTATATAAGTATATAAGTATATAAGTATATAAGTATATAAGTATATAAGTATAACTAAAAATGTACGTCACATCACTATTAATAGCAATACTTCATAGTAAAAATAGCATCGCCTTTTCTAACTAGCGTATATCCATCATGATAGACGTCCTGTATCAAAGACAGCATAATAAACTGCCTATTACTAGGCAAATTGCGCTATTGGATACCAATTTGAGCTACTAAAAGGAATACTTTAGCCGCTCATATTCGTTATAATCCGTTCACCAATCAAAAACTACTAATCGTTAATGAGGAAACCACTATGGTGAAGTGTCACTTATCGACCATCATGGGCGAAAGACGCCTTAAAATTGCCGATGTCGCAAGAGATACTGGTATCAATCGTGGCACCATTACTCGCATGTATCATGAAGAAGCCACCCGAGTTGATCTAGATATCATCGAGTCTTTATGCACGTATCTTAGAATCAATGTTGGTGATTTATATGAAATCATAAATGAGGACAGCAGTGAATCACCTGAGTGAACACCTTCGCTCATAAGACATTATCACCTTTAAAAGTATAAAAAGACCTATAGAAGGTCATTTTCTCTTGCAATAGATTAAAATATAGGTATAATT
>NZ_JASDDJ010000144.1 GCF_030407455.1 Psychrobacter sp. 5A.1 | reverse complement strand
TAACCTCAAATATATCATCTTGCTTCGGCTGTCACCCCTCCTTTAATTCCTCAGCATACTTTTTGATACACCACCAAGTTTTTTATGGGATCAGCCCCTTTTGAACCTGTGAACTGGGTGGGGATTAATGCCAATGACAACCTACAGCGCAAGATGACGCACATGCAGACCAAGCAATTTCGGGCAGTGTGGGTAGAGACGGACAATCATGGGCAAGTTAAAATTGATAAACGTTATGGCATTATAAAAGGACGATTCTTTTTGCCAATAAATATCAATAACTTTAGCTACCCTGCTTGGCTAGCACCGAGCTTTCCGATGCATGAATGGTGCGATAAGAATGACATTCCCACTCTCGCTACCATCGACATGACACAATTACGAGCCGCGCATTATATAGAATGGTTCACCAAGCGTGGCTTTTATGATGAGCGTCAAACGCAAACAGCTTGGTCAGATAGTGAGCCGCCTGCGACAGGGTTATATTTTGTGGGAGATAGACTAATCGTGATTTGTCCCAAACAACCAAACCAAATAGATGAAGCGTCTTAGCTAACCTAGGGCGTGTCATCAATTAGCACATTAATAAATTTAGTGGTCTTAAAATGGCTAAATTTTGCTAAACATCGTCAGCAATTTTGCCAATATGTTCATATTGACGGCAATTTCTTCCTTG
>NZ_JASDDJ010000143.1 GCF_030407455.1 Psychrobacter sp. 5A.1 | reverse complement strand
ATTCGATCTGGTATTCTTTTATATTAACTATGGTTATGTCTGATGACAGCATACTTTTTAGAACACCACCAATTTTTTATATGTCCTAATTCATGAGCCATTACTCTTGTTAAAGTAGGTTTAAAAACACCTGTAGCCTTACCATCTGTACTTTTACTATCTGCGCGAACAAAGTAAGGGTCATAAACGTTCATGTTGATTTTCACAGTAATCATATCTTTATCAACCATTTCATCCGACTCCCACAGTTTCCAAGACTCATGCTGATTAAGAATCATAGGCTCTTTTTTTTATTGGTGTTAATCCTAAGCCTCCAGAATTTACTGTTTCGATGGGAACTCTATAAATACTACTATCGTTCTGAATAACAGAGATTATATGTTGCCCTTGCGGAGCAGATTTAACCTCATTAAAAGCTTGTATACAATCTTTACCGAAAACTGAAAACTGAAAACTGAAAACTGAAAACTGAAAACTGAAAACTGAAAACTGAAAACTTACTACTATTACCTTTTAAATCTATATATAGTCAGCTCAAAATAAAACTGTTATGGCCAGGACAAATATCATAAAACAACTTAGATAAGTCATTTTCCATCCAGCCTTGTCGTAGAAACGTCACTTGAGCCCACTTCTTCTCGATGGGATTTAGATCAGGGCTGTAGGGTGGTAGCCATAGAATACGATGTCCATGTCTGTTGAGTAGTTTTTGAATACGCCTATTTTTATGAAAGCGTGTCACTCGAGCACAGCTCTCCTCTTGCACTCGG
>NZ_JASDDJ010000142.1 GCF_030407455.1 Psychrobacter sp. 5A.1 | reverse complement strand
TGTAGTGGTCAACTAATTTAGGACACCTGATAAGAGGTTTTTATTAAAGTAGCGCTTCTCTTTTTCTAACGGTGTTAAATAATTGTTGAAACGATGCGGTCTCACGGTTTGATAATAGCCCCAGATATAATTACTGATGGCGATCTTAGCTTCAGTAATAGCCTCATAACCGCCCTTTGGCATCCACTCCGTCTTGAAACTTCTAAAGAAGCGTTCAGTAGGTGCATTGTCCCAACAGTTGCCTTTTCGGCTCATACTCTGCTTCATATCCTTACAGCCAGCTACTGCGTCAGTGAACTCTTTACTAGTGTAATGCGTACCTTGATCAGAATGAAACAGCACACCGCTGGGTTTAAGTCTAGTGTGATAAGCCATCTGTAGCGCTGATGCGGTCAAAGTGCTGTCAGGCGAATTTGACACAGCAAAGCCCACCACACGCCGAGCATATAAATCTAAAACGATAGCTAAATAGCACCAGCCGCCTTTGATGCGAATATATGTGACATCACCTGTCCAAACTTGATTGGGTGCTGTTGGGCTAAAGTTACGGTTCAATAGGTTTCCATGGATTTTATGCGTGTTATCAGCGTGCTTATATTTGTGCGTCTTTAACTGACAGCTTTTAAGGCTCATATTCTTCATAAGTTTACCTACCATATAACGGGTCAGCTTGATGTTATGCTCATTCATTAATATGGCGGCAATGCTACGAGCGCCTGCTGAGTGCTTTGAATCGTTGAATATTTGGCGTATTAAGGCTTTGGTTTTGACGGCTTCAAGGCTAATTGGCTTGGGCTTTATTCCATAGTAGTA
>NZ_JASDDJ010000141.1 GCF_030407455.1 Psychrobacter sp. 5A.1 | reverse complement strand
GCACTTGGTGTGTTAATCTAGGTTTTCATATAAATTCTTATGAACTTAATTATTAAAATTGCATTTTTTTATATTTTCATTTTTAATATAATTTAGCAATGCTATAAAAGAACTCCTAACATCTTTATCTTTTGGTGAATCCATAATATTAATTTTCTCTATCACTGGTTCTGATTCAACAAAGAGTGGCTCTTGATATTTATTCTCAATAATAGTGGCATTAATTAAATTTTTATTACTAAAAGTATATTTGTATTCGTAGTTTCCATAATCCGAATAGCTTTTTCCTTGCAGTATACATCTATCATTTTTTAAAAATAAGACAAAACTCCCACCTTGTGGAAAAACTTCTGATGAGTCAAATTCAATTTCCTGAAGTCTAGTAATATTGTCATTAGAGTAGCTGGAACAACTAATGCTAAGTAAAATTATGATACTTGTTAGAGCGTTATAAAGATATTTTTTCAATATTTCCATTAGCATTCCCGTATAGCTTTCTAAGTTGAGACAGTGTTTTACCGTACATATTTTCGAAATGAGGATTGTCTTTAAAACTTATCCAATCACCTCCCCATTTGAAACCATGACGTTTTCCGATAGGTGCTACTTTTTTCAAAAGTCTTATATTTTTTTTATCATCTGACATATGTAACTTTCCATCCTCATGTAAAGGAAAGACATCGATAGCAACGCCAAAGTTATGATTGCTTTCTCCACCTTTAGCCTTAGTAACTATAACACCTGGCGCTGTACGTCCTTTAGCATACAACTTATAGTACGCTGACTTTAAAAATGTTATAAAATAAATAAACTAAATGATTATCACTATAAACGACAATGACTTACTC
>NZ_JASDDJ010000140.1 GCF_030407455.1 Psychrobacter sp. 5A.1 | reverse complement strand
ACTATACTCAATATGATACTTGGAGAAGTAAAGCCGTTAAGCAGGCAACCTCCATATCCGAAGATAACGAAGATGTAGCAATTTTGTCTTTAGATATAAAATCTTTTTACTACAATTTAGATATAGATTTTGACAAACTACCAGGCAATAAAGATGAAAATATAACTCTAATGCTTAAGGAGATTCTAGAGTCTTATAATTCTTTAAGAAGGCAAAGCCTTGGTTTAGGATCAGGAAAAAATAATTGTAAGAAAAATACTCTTCCAATTGGTCTTATTAGTTCATCAATATTGGGGAATTATGCGCTAGAAAACTTTGACAAATATATTTCTGAGGTTGTTAGGCCTTCTTATTATGGTAGGTATGTAGATGACATTTTGATGGTTTTCAAAAAACCTATACTATCTTCTGAAAATACAATAGAAGAGTTTGTTCGCAAGTATCTTGGTAACTTAATTAAATTCGAAGAAAATGAACTAGAAATTTGCATAGAAGATTCAATTAACCTGTATAATCCAAAAATTCAAATGAAAAAGGTGGTTTTACAACATTTTGATAAAAACAATAGTAAAGCAGGACTAAAGTTTTTGAAAAAAGAGTTGGATTCAAGAACTAGTATAATCAGCTTTCATAACAACCATCTTGATGAAGACCTAGATTTTTTTGCTTATAAAGCTCTATATAGTAAAGAAGAAGATCATTTGAAGGGTTTGATAGGTGTAACGGAAAATAAAAGAGAGATAATAAATTTTTTAGATAGCCATATAGTAGCGAATAAGCTTTGTGGTTTTAATAATTCGACAGATATAGTCAGTTCAAAATAAAACTGTTATGGCTAGGACAAATATCATAAAACAATTTAGATAAGTCATTTTCCATCC
>NZ_JASDDJ010000014.1 GCF_030407455.1 Psychrobacter sp. 5A.1 | reverse complement strand
TTGTATTCTTGGTCGAAAACAATAGATTAGTGAGATGCTCTTCTTTTTTCAATCACTTTTAAAGTTGAGAGTGGGGTAGATTAATCTTATTTCCATAAAATAAAAATGATACGTTATGTATTGAAATAAGTATAAAAATGCGTTACTAATAGAGCATGATAAATACGAGTATTTTTAACGGTTTATAGGATGTGACCGTTTTACAATTACAACCACCATTTTACCAGTTACCTGCTATTGCTAAAGGATTAGCTTATGAACACCACCTCTCAAACCGCTACAATCGCTGATATAGACGCTACCATCACACCAAAAAGCTATACCGATTATTATGATAACTTCGACATGAATACACTGCTATCAGAAATCTTTGGTGAGCATGTGGACGATCGTCTGAATGCTTATATGGCTTGCTGTGGTCGACATGTACGTGATGGCCGCGCTGACAATGCTGCGCTAGTACATGAAGATACCATGGGCAATATAACACGCATGAGTTTTGGTGAGCTTGATAAAGCAAGTGCTCAAATCGCTAACTTACTACAGTCGTATGGTGTAAAAGCGGGAGACAAAGTAGCGACGATGCTACCGCGTACGCCAGAGCTTCTCACCGTCGTATTGGCAACATGGCGCATCGGAGCCGTATATCAACCGCTATTTACCGCGTTTGGCTATGACTCGATCAAGTATCGGATGGATAAAGCCGACACCAAAGTTGTTTTTACCAATTCAGAGAATCGCGGCAAGTTTGAAGACTTGGCTGAGCAAACCAAAATGGTATTGGTCGGCAGTATAGAAGATGCTCAGACGTGGGGTGACGATCATTATATTCAGTCTATGGCAGCACAGTCGCAAACGATAGAACCAGTAACGCTCGATACAGATGCGCCATTTTTACAAATGTTTACCTCAGGTACGGTTGGTAAATCAAAAGGCGTCAGCGTTTCATTGGCCGCGTTACCTGCCTTTTACTTATACATGCGATACGCCATCGATCTACGCGACGATGATCACTATTGGAATATGGCCGATCCCGGTTGGGCATATGGCTTGTACTATGCCATCACAGGGCCTTTATTGTTAGGTATCACGACTTATTTCAATGAAGCGGGCTTTGATGCGACCCATACGCGTGACTTTATGGTGCGCCATAAGATTACCAATTTGGCGTCTTCACCAACTGCGTTTCGAATGATGAAGTCTAGCGGCGTATTTGATAGTAAAGACGACAATGTTAACGAAGAGACTCATGCCAATGCCAAGCTGTCTTTGCGCTGCGCCAACTCGGCAGGGGAGACATTGAACACTGAAGTAGTCAACTGGGTCGAGACCTATCTGGCGTGCCAAGTCAAAGACCAATATGGGCAAACAGAAACGGGTATGACGTGCTGTGCACATCACGCACTGGCGCATGAATGTCCCGTTGGCTCGATGGGTATGGCGCTACCAGGTCATACGTTAGTCGTACTAGATGATGATATGAATGTACTGCCAGATGGTGAGCAAGGGCAGCTAGCAGTCGTGGTCAGCCAATCCCCTGCATTTTATTTCCGTGGCTATAGCTGGAATGAAAAAGATGCCTTTGCTGATGATTATTATCTGACAGGCGATGTGGTCGAGCGTCATAGTGATGGCAGTTACTGGTTTTCAGGGCGTGATGATGACATTATTATTACCGCAGGTTACCGCGTAGGGCCAACCGATGTCGAGAATACTGTCTTAGAGCATGAGGCAGTCGCAGAATCTGCGGCGGTAGGCGTGCCAGATGAAGTACGCGGACATACCATCAAGTCTTATGTGGTGCTAAAAGATGGCATCGCTGGGAGTGAGCAAATTGCCAAAGAAATCCAAGAGCTCGTACGCAAACGCCTATCCACTCATGCGTATCCGCGCGAGGTCGAGTTTGTGACAGAACTGCCGAAAACGCCAAGTGGCAAGATTCAACGCTTTTTGCTGCGCAGTTTGTCTGCTGCATAAACGAATTGGTAAAGCGTTCAACACGCCCTACATAGAAAAATATTTAATAAAAATTAAAAATCTAAAGGAATAATTATGCAAATTGAAAAACACAGCTTTTTGGTGACGGGTGGTGCATCAGGTCTAGGCGAGTCAGTGGCTCGTGCTATCGTAGAGCAAGGCGGCAATGTCGTCATCGCTGACCTTAACCAATCAGCTGGACAATCTCTAGTTGCAGAGTTGGGCGATAATGCACGCTTTGTGCGCTGTGATGTTACCAGTGGCGATGAGGTGCAAGCGGCTGTGGATATGGCCGAAAAAGAATTTGGTGGCCTGCAAGGATCAATCAACTGTGCAGGTATCGCTGTCGTACAAAAATTGCTGGATCGTGAAAACAATCCAGCAGACCTTGAGTCATTCAGTCGCGGTGTTAATATCAATCTGGTCGGTTCATTTAACGTGGCACGCTTGGTCGCGGCCAGTATCGCCAAGCGCGTGGCTAATGATAGCAGTGTTGAAAAGAATTCAGACCAAGGCGTTATTATCAATACCGCATCTATCGCCGCCTTTGATGGGCAAGTAGGACAAGCCAGTTATTCATCATCTAAAGCGGGCGTGGTTGGTTTGACTTTGCCACTTGCTCGTGAGCTGGCTCGTCATGGTATTCGCGTGATGACCATCGCACCGGGTGTATTTGCCACACCGATGATGGACACCATCCCTGAAAAAGCGCGTGAGCAGTTAGAGGTAGGTGTCCCTTATCCTAAGCGTTTGGGTGCGCCAAATGAGTTTGCTAAATTGGCTGTCCATATCATTGATAATGCCTACCTAAATGGCGAAGTCATTCGCTTAGATGGTGCGATTCGTATGGTGTAGTCATCTGTTTTGAATGAATGACAGAATAACAGTCATTTTCCATATGATTTACACAATAGCAAGCGCCATGTTTTGATAGATTATGATTAACTATATTTAACGTTGTCAATATCATAAAGGGTCAACTCATGGCATTCTTGCGTAATCGCTCTCATCGTTTCTTACTTATCTTGGTTGGGCTTGGAGTGGTTACGGTTATTAGCAGCAGCGTTTTTAATTATATGACACGCGCGTCTGCGAGTAGCAGTACCTTTGACAACCAAAATAATCAACCTATCGCTGATGTGGTGATTGATAAAGTGTTCGTTGATAAATCCGAACGCCGTTTGCAGTTATTGAGTGGTGATGACGTCATTCGTACCTATCGCATTGCCTTGGGCGATAGTCCAGTCGGGCATAAACAGCAAGAGGGTGATGAGCGTACCCCAGTTGGCATCTATACATTAGATTATAAAAACGAGAACTCTATTGCCCATCGCTCTATCCATATCAGCTATCCCAATGCTGCCGATAAAGCCCGTGCTAAGCAATTGGGTGTCAGTCCGGGCGGAGATATTATGATTCATGGACAGATGAATGGCTTCGGTCATCTAGCTGCTATCAATCAAAAATATGATTGGACCGATGGCTGTATCGCCGTTACCGATGATGAGATGGATGAAATTATGGCGGCAGTAACGCTTGGCATCCCTATTGAGATAGTAGAGTAGGGCTATCTATTTTGTTCTGATATAGCCAATCATTTATAAGTCAGGTAACTTGTCAGGATTACATAATCTACTATCTGTATCATTTTTACTTTGAATACCTTTACTCACTGCCACTCACTCTCCTTGTGTCTATATTATTTTAAATCGACTAGCTGATCTTAAAACGACTACCCATCATTCATATTTAATCGCATACTAATCATGCTTTTGCATGGTTATACTGTGTCTATAGTCGATTAACTACTAAACCGCTACGGCGTTACCCTCCTTAGATGTACTACTTGTACAATCTGCAGTCGGCTGCCTTGTACCCATTTTAGAGTTCTGTGACTATATTCTTAGTTATTTCATAGTGCCATTTTCTGTAAATGCCTTTTAAATTTATATTAAAAACACATTTAAATGATATTAATTAGTAGGTGAAGTTAAATATCATTGCTTATAGTAAGGTTATTGTTTGGTAATCGTCTTGAAATAGGTGTATATATACCTTATATAAGTGACAGATAACAGTGGCTACTAGACTAAGATAATCCTTAGAGGTGCGACTGAAAATACCAATTATAAAAGGATATAGACATGAGATTTGAGAAGTTTACTCAAAAACTGCAGTCCGCCATTCAAGAAGCACAGAGCCTAGCATTAGGTCGCGATCATACGGGTATCGATCCTGTACATTTGCTTGCCGTGTTGCTACAAGATGAATCTAACTTATCTATCTGCCAACAAGCGGGCGCCTCTATTCCTGCTCTAAAAAACGGCGTGGCAAAAGCGTTAGATAATCAAGCAACGATTTCGGAGCCGACAGGTGACGTCAACCTAAATCCAAACTCAGTCAAGATTTTAAATTTAGCAGATCGCCAAGCACAAAAAGAAGGTGATGATTTTATCGCCACTGAATGGGTGATGTTAGCACTCGCTGAACAAGGTGAAACCAAAAAGATATTTGAAAGTGCAGGCGTGACGGCTAGCAAGTTAAAAGCGGTGATTGAGCAGCTGCGCGGTGATGATACGGTGAATAACCAAAATGCAGAAGATCAGCGTGATGCACTCAATAAATATACGATCAATCTGACTGAGCAAGCAGAGCTTGGCAAGCTGGATCCAGTGATTGGTCGTGACGAAGAGATTCGCCGTACCATCCAGGTGCTGTCACGTCGTACCAAAAATAACCCTGTGCTTATTGGTGAGCCGGGCGTTGGTAAAACCGCTATTATTGAAGGCTTGGCACAAAAAATCATCAATGGTGAAGTACCAGAGGGTATGCGTCACAAAGAAGTGCTGTCATTGGATTTGGGCTCGCTTATTGCTGGTGCAAAGTTCCGCGGTGAGTTTGAGGAGCGCCTCAAAAGCGTATTGAGCGACTTGGCTAAGCAAGAAGGCAATGTCATTCTGTTTATCGATGAGCTGCATACCTTAGTCGGTGCGGGTAAAGCCGATGGCGCAATGGATGCCAGCAACATGCTAAAGCCTGCACTGGCTCGCGGTGAGCTGCATTGTGTTGGGGCAACAACGCTTGATGAGTACCGCAAGTATATTGAAAAAGATGCCGCCCTTGAGCGTCGCTTCCAAAAAGTACTGGTTGATGAGCCGACCGTTGAAGATACCATTGCGATACTACGTGGTCTAAAAGAGCGTTACGAGCTGCATCATGCGGTCAGTATTCAAGACAGCGCGATTATTGCCGCCGCGCGCATGAGTCATCGCTATATTACCGATCGCAAACTGCCTGATAAAGCGATTGATCTGATTGATGAAGCGGCCAGTCGTCTGCGAATGGAAATGGACAGTAAGCCTGAAGCGTTAGGCAAGCTCGATAGTCGCTTAATTCAGCTAAAAATGGAGCGTGAAGCACTCAAAGGTGAAGAGGATGCTGGCGCTAAAGCTGAAACTAAATTACTCGATACACAAATAGAAGAAATAGAGAGAGAGCTTGCTGATTTAAATGAGATTTGGCAGGCAGAAAAAGCATTGGTTGAAGGCAGTAAAAAACATAAAGAGGACTTGGATAAAGCACGTATCCAGCTAGAAAAAGTGACTCGAGAAGGTGATGTGGCTGAGATGTCACGATTAAAATATGGCATTATTCCTGAGCTCGAAAAGCAAATTGCTAATCTCGATTTAGCCGAGCAAAAAGAGCAGAACGGTGAGCCTATTGAGATTAAGCTACTACGTAACAAAGTCACCGACAACGAAATCGCGGAAGTGGTTGCGGCTGCGACGGGTATTCCAGTCAGTAAAATGATGCAAGGCGAGCGTGATAAAATGCTGGCAATGGAAGAAAATCTCCATGAGCGTGTCATCGGTCAGAACGAAGCGGTCGAAGCGGTAGCAAATGCAGTACGCCGTAGCCGAGCGGGCTTGTCTGATCCAAATCGTCCTTCTGGTTCGTTCTTATTCCTTGGACCTACAGGGGTCGGTAAAACTGAGCTGACCAAATCATTAGCGAATTTCTTGTTTGATAGTGAAGATTCGATCGTACGTATCGACATGAGTGAGTACATGGAAAAACACAGTGTCAGTCGATTGGTTGGTGCGCCTCCAGGTTATGTTGGCTACGAAGAAGGCGGTGCGTTGACTGAGGCTGTTCGCCGTAAGCCTTATAGCGTGATTTTGTTTGATGAAGTCGAAAAAGCGCATCCTGATGTATTCAATATCTTGCTACAAGTTTTGGACGATGGGCGTTTGACGGACTCGCAAGGTCGTGTCGTTGATTTCAAGAATACGGTGATTATTATGACCAGTAACTTAGGTTCGCATAAAATTCAAGAAATGGTCGGCGAAAGTTACGAGGATATCAAAGCTGAGGTGATGGATTCTGTTGGCCAACATTTCCGTCCAGAGTTTGTCAACCGTATCGATGAGATTGTGGTTTTTCATCCGCTTGGTATGTCGCAAATGGCAGGAATTGCCGCCATCCAATTGGATCGTTTGCGTCAACGCTTGCATGATCGTGAGATGGATATCGAGCTATCAGCTGACGCGATGAACAAGTTGGTCGCGGTCGGTTATGATCCTGTGTATGGTGCGCGCCCACTCAAACGTGCCATTCAGCAAGAGATTGAAAACCCATTGTCATTGAAGCTATTAGCGGGTGATTTTGTAGCGGGAGATATCATCAAAGTCGATGTCGGTGCTGATGATAAGCTGAGCTTTAATAAACTTAGAATGAGCTAATATCTAAGCCAACAGGACTGTTTCTTCATAAAACCAACCCCTTACTTGCCTATATTTTACATGGGTAAGTAAGGGGTTTTTACGTTGTGGGCTATTATTATTTACCGTTTGCATGCTTTTACTATGCTATAAATAATCTAAGGAATCATAAGACGAATGTAAAATAACTGGAGATAACAACATGGCGATAATCAATAAAAAATATCTAAGTACGCCGTTAACTTTACCGATTATAGTCGCGACATTGCTGATTAGCACGTCGGCGTGTTCCAATCAATCGGCAGTTAATACCAATGAAGATTTGGCAGAATACAAAGAAGCCAAAACCTCAGATGCTAATTCGTCCATGAGCGCAGATAAACCTGACTTCACTACCAAAGCGATTGCAAAATTTGATGAACCTTGGGCGATGACCGTGTTACCTAAAGTGGATAATGCACCACAAAGAATCTTGGTGACACAAAAAACTGGTGAACTGTTTATCGTAGATACAGCGAAGGGTAATAAGACGAAAATTGAAGGCGTACCAAAAGTCGCTTATGGCGGGCAAGGGGGACTTGGTGATGTGATTATTGCACCAGATTTTGTGACATCTAACAACATATATCTGAGCTACGTTGAAGCAGGTAAAGGTGCTGATAGCAATAAATTCGGAGCTAAAGTCATCAAAGCGACGCTCTCAGGACTAGAAACGACGGTGCCAAGTTTGCAAGCCATTACGCCAATCTGGGAGCAATCTCCAAAAGTAAAAGGGCAAGGTCATTACAGTCATCGTTTGCTGTTTTCACCTGATGGGCAGTATTTATTCATCAGTTCAGGCGAGCGCCAAGAAAAAACCCCAGCCCAAGATATGAAGGTCAATTTGGGTAAGATAATACGGCTAAATCCTGATGGCAGCGCCCCAACAGACAATCCATTTAGCGATACTGGCAATGATATAGCTAAGCAGTTTTGGACAGTAGGCCATCGTAATGTGCTTGGTATGGCATTTGATGATAATGGGCGACTTTGGGCGCATGAGATGGGGCCAAGAGGCGGTGATGAGTTTAATTTGATTGAAAAAGGCAATAACTATGGCTGGCCGATCGTGTCTAACGGCCGTAATTATTCAGGTATTGATATCCCTGATCATAATACTCGGCCTGAGTTCGAAGCACCCAAAATCACATGGACACCAGTTATATCACCATCTTCTATGAGCATTTACACCGCTGGTAATCACAATGACTTTCCTAGCTGGCAAGGTAATGCTTTGATCAGTGGTTTGTCTTCCAAGGCGCTTATTATAGTGAGTTTTGATAAGGATAATCGCGCTGCTGAACATGACCGCTACGATATGGGCGAGCGCATTCGGAGTGTACTGGCAGTAGATGGGCAAGTATGGGTACTCGAAGATGGTAATGATGGCCGATTACTCAGACTAATGCCTAAATAGCATCATGCTAGCGCTTTAGAAAGGTATAGTCAAAGAACGACTAAATGACTACGGCGTTATCCTCCCTAGATGTACGACTTGTACAATCTGCAGTCGGCTGCCTTGTACCATTTTAGACCTTTTTGACTATAGTTTTGGTGGCTTTGTTTGTTTAGTTATTTTAAAAAAAACTAAAAAATCTTTTAGAGTAAATTAACAGTTTTATCAAGCTTTATTTTGTAATAGATTGATAGTTAAGCTCTATTTTGTTAAGGTGATGTTCCTTAGATTTTGAGAATTGTACATGGAAGAAATAAAAGTAGGCAGATTAGGACCTTTTCCACGGGTGAATAAGCCTGTGTTTATTACATCGTCACTGTTGATTGTCGGATTCATCATTTTTGGTGCATTTTTCACCGAAACAGCAGGGGCACTTTTTAGTTTTTTACAAAATTTCATTACTGATAAGTTTGGTTGGCTATTTATTATCTTAGTAAATAGCGCGCTTGCACTTTGTATTTACTTGGCAATGAGTCGCTATGGCGACATTCGGCTTGGTAACCAAACAGAGCGACCGCAGTACAATCTATTTTCTTGGATTGGCATGTTGTTTTCTGCAGGTATCGGTATTGGCCTAGTTTATTGGGGTACAGCGGAGCCGTTATATCATTTTATGGCACCACCAATGGGCGATGCCGAAACGGTTGCTGCGGCAAAACAAGCGATGAATATCTCATTCATGCATTGGGGTCTACACGCTTGGGGAATTTATACGATCGTGGCGCTGTCTTTAGCGTACTTTCATTTCCGTCGTGGCCTACCTTTATCGATTCGATCCACTTTGTATCCATTGCTCGGCAAAAGAATCTACGGAAAATGGGGTCATACGGTCGATATCTTGGCAGTATTTGGCACGATGTTTGGTGTCGTCACTTCACTTGGGCTTGGGGTACTGCAGATCAACTCTGGACTCGAAAAATTGTTTGGTACGCCCAACAGTCTTGCCGTACAGTTTGGTTTGATCGCTTTCATCACGGCATTGGCCGCGGCCTCAGTCTTGATGGGCTTAGACAAAGGTATCAAGCGCCTTAGTGATATCAATATTGGATTCACAGTCGTCTTATTGGCGTTTATGGTCATCTTAGGGCCAACCTTATTTATCTTTGATAGCTTTATCGAAAACATCGGTAACTACTTGACCGTGATTGTGTCTTTGGGTACATGGGGCGAGTCTTATAGCGGGACTGATTGGCAGAGTGGTTGGACGATATTTTATTGGGCATGGTGGGTGAGCTGGGCACCATTCGTTGGTATCTTTATTGCTCGTATCTCTCGCGGTCGTACCATTCGTGAGTTCACGCTTGGCGTACTATTGATCCCAATGCTGATTTTGTTTTTCTGGTTCACTACCTTCGGCGGCGTTGCTGTTCACATGGAACTTGCTTCTGTTGTGTCAGGTATCAGCCCAGGATTGGTGGAAGCAGTACAAGCGGATACGGGTAGTGCCATCTTTAAGCTGGTTGAGTATTATCCATTTGCGAAACCAATCACGCTAATGATTGTCGTCATGATCATGCTATGGTTTGTGACGTCATCAGATTCTGCCAGTTTTGTCATTGATATGTTGACGGCTGGTGGCGATACCAATCCACCAAAAATCCAGCGTTTGTTTTGGGCAACGACAGAAGGTGTTATCGCGGCTATATTGCTGGCGGCTGGTGGACTATCTGCCTTACAAGCGGCGGCTATTGTAGCTGGACTACCGTTTGCCTTAGTGATTTTTGTCATGATGTATGCGTTGTTACGCGGTTTGAGCCGTGATCGACTGATTCTATATAGAGCACAGCAAGGCTTTATTACGGATGAATCAGCAGACCATAATTCAGCGAATGAATTCGTTGATGAGCATTTGCTAAAAGGGCCACCTAAGATCGTTAAAGGTGACTAAAAAATAAGTAAAACCCAAGCTCGCTACTTGAGCTTTTAGTATAAGAAGCCTCAATTTATTCGTAAATTGGGGCTTTTTTATGGTACCGAATCATTCAGGTTTATTTTGACTTGATGTGGTTTGGTTAAAATAACTACCAAGGTGTTACTACCATTTCTATACATTAGACAGTGTTTACAAGGTGTTATATTTGATAATTCGTTCATACCTTGGTATGGTTACGCACTTTTTTGGGGATATACCTATGGATCATGTAAAAGTTGGCCGATTAGGCCCTTTTCCGCGGGTAAGTAAACCTGTATTTTTGACGTCAGCGATTTTGATACTGGCATTCATTATTTTTGGGGCATTGTTTAACGAACAAGCAGAAGTGGTATTCAACCATGCAAAAGCCTTTGTTTCTTTACGCTTTGGTTGGTTCTTTATCGTCGTGGTCAATTTAACATTGGTCATGAGTATTTATATGATATTTAGCCGCTATGGCGATATCAGGCTCGGTCATCAGAATGAGCGGCCAGAGTACAATCTAGTCTCTTGGATTGGTATGCTGTTTTCAGCAGGTATCGGTATTGGACTGCTCTATTGGGGCACCGCTGAGCCGTTATATCACTTCATGGCACCACCATTAGGTGAGGCTGAGACAGTCGCCGCTGCTAAGCAAGCGATGAACATCTCGTTCCTGCATTATGGCCTACATGTATGGGCGCTATATGGCATGGTTGCGCTATCGCTCGCATATTTTCATTATCGAGTAGGGTTGCCATTGGCCATACGCTCGACACTGTATCCAATCTTGGGCAAAAAGATTTATGGGGGCTGGGGTCATACGGTGGATACGCTCGCCGTATTTGGTACGATGTTTGGGGTAGTGACCACGTTAGGTCTTGGCGTCTTACAGATTAACTCAGGCCTTGAGACGTTATTTGGTGTGCCCAATAATATTACGGTGCAGATTATTTTGATCGGCCTTATCACTATGCTAGCAGGGTTATCTCTGTTTATGGGATTGGATAAAGGTATTAAGCGTCTGAGTGATACCAATATATTGTTCACTGTGATATTGCTAAGTTTTGTGATTATCTTTGGGCCTACGCAGTTTATTTTTAATAGCTTTATAGAAAACATCGGCAACTATTTGCATGAGATTGTGCCATTAGGTCTGTGGACAGAGTCGTATAGAGGCGAAGAAAATTGGCAAGCTTCTTGGACGATATTTTATTGGGCATGGTGGATCAGTTGGTCACCATTCGTTGGGGTATTCGTTGCCCGTATCTCTCGAGGTCGTACCATCCGTGAGTTTATATTAGGGGTGTTATTGATTCCTATCACGATTTTATTCTTGTGGTTTACCGCTTTCGGTGGTTCTGCGGTAAATATGGAGCTGGCAGCAGCGGCAGATCCTAATATTATCAGTCCTGGTCTTATCGAAGCGGTCAAAGCAGATACCGGTAGTGCTATTTTTAAGCTCATGGAATCTTATCCACTGACAGATGCGGTTAATTTGCTTATCGTGGTGATGATCGTTCTGTGGTTTGTTACCTCATCAGATTCAGCCAGTTTTGTCATTGATATGTTGACGTCAGGTGGTGATACCAATCCACCAAAGATTCAGCGATTATTTTGGGCGGGCGCTGAAGGCGTTATCGCGGCTGTATTATTGGCAGCAGGTGGCTTGAGTGCATTGCAAGCGGCATCTATTGTTTCAGGTTTCCCTTTTGCCATTGTGATTGTCGTGATGATGTATTCTCTATTGCGTGGTCTCAGTCGAGATCGTTTGATACTGTATCGTAATCAGCAATGGTTCACCACCGAAGAGTCAGCAGAGCACAATTCTGCCAATGAATTCCGTGATGAAGAGTTACTTAAAGGCCCACCAGCACTGAAAAAAGATGTCTAAATTACACGCCCTAGACTGATTTGCTATCACAGCAAGATTTGTCTTGATGGTTATAAAAATACCCAGCTTATGAAAAGCTGGGTATTTTTTTGGCGGCTCAAACATATTTTTTGGCATAAAGCTGGCGGCCTTGTCTCCGTTTTAGACTTCTTTGACTATATATCAACTCAATCATCACCCACAAAAAACCCCAAGCATAATTGAGCTCGGGGTTTTTATTTGCTGCCATTAAATACTGATTTTACGGTAGCATGTCTGAGTTAAAGACATTTAGACTGACAAAGTCCGATTATTTGGCTGGTTTGTCGTCTTGGTTTAGCTGTACGTATTTATCGAAATTTTGTGCATAATCGGTCAAGTTATCGCTCAGCATTTGACGATATTGCTTCACATAGAACTCGACGATATCGTCTTTTTCTTTGGCAAAATCATCGCCTTTGACGAATCCGATAGAGGCAACTGAGGCACTATAGCGTGCGGCGGCATACAATAAAGAAGCGCCGACTTGTCCTGAATGCGCTTCAGGGCCCAACTGACTGTTGGCGATACCGATGATAGCGTCAGCACGTTGATAAAATGCCTGCATTTCAGGGGTGATTTCAATGTTAGCGTCAACATTGTTGTCTTGAGTGTTGCTGTCTTGAATATTGTCTTGAGACATAAGCTACTCCTAATAATAAGTGTCGGTAGTTTTTAGTATATAAAAATGGTGTGTAAACGTTTTAAAGTAGTGACTCTTATAAACCAGCGTCTGCTTTTAAGATGTCAGCTTTGTCTGTTTTTTCCCAAGTAAAGGCAGTCTCTGAACCTGGACGACCAAAATGTCCAAAGGTAGCCGTCTGCTGATACATTGGCTGTAATAAGTTCAACATACGGGTAATACCGTAAGGACGTAGGTCAAAATGCGTACGAATCAGACGAATGATTTCATCGTTACTGATTTTGCTGGTACCAAAGGTATTGACAGAGATAGAGGTCGGTTCAGCGACACCTATTGCATAGCTGACTTGTACTTCACAGCGATCAGCGAGACCTGCTGCGACGATGTTTTTTGCCACATAACGTACCGCATAGGCAGCACTACGATCTACTTTTGAAGGATCTTTACCACTGAATGCGCCGCCACCATGACGTGCCATGCCGCCGTAAGTATCAACGATAATTTTTCGACCAGTCAAGCCTGCATCACCAACAGGACCGCCAATCACAAACTTACCAGTTGGGTTGATGTGATAGCGTGTGCCAGCGTGCAATAAGTCAGCTGGTAGCACTTGCTTGATGATAGATTCCATCACGGCTTCTTGTAAATCAGACTGCGAGATGCTTGGATCATGCTGGGTTGATAAGACAACCGCATCAATGGCGACAGGGCGATTGCCATCATATTTTAAGGTTACTTGCGCTTTGGCATCTGGACGTAACCATGGTAGCTCTCCTGCGCGGCGCAGCTCAGACTGACGCTCCATCAAACGATGGGCATACTCGATAGGCGCTGGCATGAGTACTTCGGTTTCATTGCTGGCATAGCCGAACATCAGACCTTGGTCGCCTGCACCTTGCTCTTCAGGGTCGCTACGATCGACACCTTGAGCAATTTCGGGAGACTGCTTGCCTAGCATGTTGATGACGGCACAGGTCTCGCCATCAAAGCCTAAGTCTGAATGGTGATAGCCAATACCGTTTACGGTGTCACGTACAATACGCTCAACATCGATGTTTGCTGTCGTGGTCACTTCACCTGCGAGTATCACCGCACCCGTTTTAACTAAGGTTTCGCATGCCACACGTGCATGTAAGTCTTCACGCAAGATAGCATCAAGGATAGCGTCTGAGATTTGGTCAGCCATTTTATCTGGATGGCCTTCGCTCACAGATTCTGAGGTAAATAAGTTGTATTCACGCATAAAAGGGTCGCTTAATTGCAGGGACTGTAGTCTACGAACTCAGTCATTATTAAATATATCTAAATGAAAAGACGAAAAGGAATCAAAAAATTATCGTATTTTACCGTGTATCGAGGCAAAATTCTAGCAATGGATGGTGTTATGAGGTAACCAGATATTGATTAAGCACAGTAAAGGCATGTATCTGGCTTACTCAATGCATAAATGAGTTTTATAAAGATAAATGGGCGTCTATCGCATCCTGTAACCATGATACTAACGCTTTATCCATATAGTGATAATCATCAGGAATGTCTAAAACAATAATGTTCTTGCTATTAAGTTGATGCCGAAACTGCTCGTTGATATAACGCTTATGCTTGTTTTCCATCACAAAGATAATATCTGCCCAATGTATATCTTTTATATTAATGCGCTTGCGAGCAGACTGACTGATACCCGCAGAGCGGACAGCCAAATCAGGGTGGTTTGAGTAGATGTTTTCAGCAGTCGGACTACGCCATTTATTTTTCGTGCAAACAAAAAGTAGATTCATAAAACCTCTGACGATAAAGCATGATTATAGTTCTAAAAATTCTGCTTTATCTTTAAACATACATTCTTCATAGACAGGGCAAGCGCCGCATTTGGGTGTGCGTGCTTGACAGGTATAGCGTCCATGCAAAATAAGATAATGATGCGCGTCTACGATGAAGTCGTCTGGAATACGTTCGACCAGCTTTTTTTCGACGATGAGGACGGTTTTTCCAGTGGCCAGCCCAGTACGATTCCCTACGCGGAAAATATGCGTATCAACGGCCATGGTAGGCTGACCAAAAGCAGTATTCAACACCACATTGGCTGTTTTTCGGCCAACGCCTGCCAATGACTCTAAGTCTTTGCGATTGTCAGGAACGGTACTATCAAACTTTTCAATCAAATCTCGGCAAGTTTTGATGACATTTTTTGCTTTGGCATTATATAAGCCAATGTTTTTGATATAAGCTTTTAGACCGTCTTCACCTAATGCCAGTATTGCTTCAGGTGTATTGGCCACCGGATATAATTGCTGGGTGGCAATATTGACGCTCACATCCGTTGCTTGCGCGGATAGAATCACCGCGATAAGCAGCTCAAAATTGCTGTCATAATTGAGCTCAGTGACGGGCTCGTCAATGGTCGCTGCCAACTTTTCAAAGAATGGACGCACATCACGATTGGGCATTCGTCTTGATGGCGGTGTATCGGCTGTTTTGTGTTTGACGGTTTTACTCATGGCATTTTGACTATTATTTTGGTGAGTGGTAGTGCCAAATTATATACTAGCGATAGCACGTATGTTATCCATTAAGGTATCAATCACACAATCACAGCGCCACTTGCAATGACTCAAGCTCAGCTTGTAAGGATTCAAGATCGGCTTGCTTTTGATCATTCGCACGAACGCTTAATTGCTTTTCTAGCTTTTTAATCTTGCTACGTAGCTTGGCTGCTGCAATGGTATTCTTTGCTTGTGCTTCACTGATATCTAAAGACTGACTGGCTGCATTGTTTAGCTTTGCTTCGACCATACTGACCACAGGTCTACTGTTACTACTATCAGCGAGCTGTTCGGTGACGCGTCTTAGATGAGTATGGTAGCGCTGTCTCAAGTCCTCTTGCTCGGCTATTCGCTCAGGCTCAGAGATGTCACGTTCAACAGTGACTAAGTCAATGCAATCAACAGGGCAGGGCGCGATACACAGCTCGCATCCAGTGCACAAATCTGTAAAAATCGTATGCATATGCTTACCAGTACCGACGATAGCATCCACTGGGCAGGCAGGAATACATTTGGTGCAGCCGATACAGTCATCTTCACGGATGACCGCACGAACCTCTGTCGGACGTTCAGAGGTGGCATCTATTGGCCATTGTGAAGGCATAGCCGTCAGCGTAGTGTCCTGCGTGTTGATATCCAGAGTCTGAGCAATCGCGTCAGTAACTGGCTGACCACCAGGCACACATTTATTGTACGGCTCGCCATCTAATACAATAGCAGCGGCATATGGTAGGCAACCATCTGGATGCTCGCAAAGTCCACATTGTGTTTGTGGTAGACAGGCATCAATATGCGAGATTTGTGCTTGTATATCCGCAGGTAGTGTTTCTAAGCTCAATGTATCGAACAATATAGGTAAGTTGACTAAGCGGATAGTGGTGCTACTTTGCATTGAATTAATGACCTTGCTATCAGTGATAAGTGCAGACATTATACCAAACCCAAAAATCACAATCAGCTATATCAAACTCGTCTGGTCTACAATGCAAAATGCATGTACCTGCACTCGTTTTCTTTGCTAATGTGAGTTTTGTGGAGAGTATTAGAATAAATACAGTCAAAGCACTTGTAAATGGTTGCGGTGTAAAAGGCTTCGACTATAGTCAGCGTTAAAGAGTAAAAAGTTAAAGTGGCATACCTTGTTCGCGCATAACTTGCGCAATGAGCTCATGAGCGATACTACCCTTCGGTGGAATCTTGGGTAGATTTGAGAGATCAAAGAAATCAGCATGTGCCAGCTCATCTTCTTGAATGATAATATCGCCACTGGCATAAGATGCGTGAAAACCAAGCATTAGATTAGAGGGAAATGGCCATGGCTGACTGCTCACATAGCGGATATCTGATACGCTGATATGGACCTCTTCTGCGACTTCACGTACGACGGCATGCTCAAGGCTTTCTCCAACCTCCACAAAACCTGCAATCAAACCATACATAGGCGACATAGTTGGCTGACCATGACGATGATGATGCGCGAGCAAAATTTGCATTTCACCTGTCATTGGGTTTGGTCGAGTAATGGCAGTAATGACACAGGGTTGCACACGAGGATACTGGCGCAATCGACACACTGGACAAACCATAGCACGTTCACCTTGGTTGGCATGTACGGTCGGGCTAGCACAGCGACTACAAAACTGTGTATCTGCTTGCCAACTTAATAGCTGTATCGCTTGGCTAATCTGATCTGATAAGGCGACTGGCAGATGAGTCATCAGCTGTCGATAAGGAACAAAAGCGTTACTACCACTCTCGGTGATGACAGGCAGTGTCACGTTATGAGTGACTGCATGATCATAAGTCATGGCGCTCGTAGCTTGCGCAGTGAACGTGTTGAAAGCCTCAGTATCTGTATGAACCAAACCATCAGGGGTGTTGTCAGTGTTGCCATTATCATTGGGTAGCCAATGACTTGGTGCCAGACTCTCGTGTAGCGTTACATGACCAACTTGATAGGCTTGTTCATTTAAGTCATTACTATCGGGCGATAGTTGAACTTGCAAAGGCCACCAACCATCTGGCATTTGACGGCATAAAACGGTGTCATCACTCAATACAAAAGTGTGGGTCATATATAGAATTCCAAACAGTCCGAGACAAGTACGTATCAATGTAGATACAGACTGGTTTACAGTGGGAGAGATAAATGAGGGTTTGTGGCAGCAAAGATGCTACCACAAAGATATCGATTTGATGTTTGAGATATTTAACATCTACGCCGCAAGTAAATGGCTCAAGCTTTGCTGACCAACATCAAGTGCTTGCTTGCTGACAGGACGATTGTTCTCAAAACCATCCAAATGATGATCGACGGCCATAATGACATCGGCAATGCAGGCGAGCGTATTGTCTTCAATGCGTTGTTTGCCTTCGATACGTTGCTCGATATAGTTAGACAATTGGCTCAGCATACTGGCAGGTGTTGGCAGTTGTAAAAAGCGCACTGCGCCTGCTACTTGGCGCATCATTCCAGGTATATTCTGAATATTGAGCATATCGCGCTCAGGCTCAGCCAGATAATCAGTGATGGCTTGCTCGACACTAGCAATAGCGGTACGACTTTCTTGTATTAAAGTATCGTTGGCCGTATTAAGCTGGTGTAATGAGATATGTGGATTGCTCAGCGGTAAATAGATCGCTCCTGGCGTATGCATCTCTGCCATTGCGATCGTGGCGTTTTCAGCATGCATCAATGCCAGTAGTAAATGATCAAATTCTTCAGGTGACGGTGCTTGCCAGCGGCTGACCGCCTCCGCTGCTGTACTAAGGCTGTTGGCAGCATTTGATAGACCCAGCAAGCGTAGTGCTGAAGCCAATGCTGTCAGTTCTTCGATAATCTGCGCTGTCTGTGTATCGGCAGGATTGATTGAATCACCGCGTGCGTAGCTGTCCACGTTTTCTTTAATGGCATTGATTTGGGTTTGAATGATGATGTTCAGCCTATCTGTAAGCGCACGATTAGGGCCAAATAAGAACCGCTTCATTTGCTCAAGTTGAGCGCCATCTAATCGATTGTTGGCATACTGCTCACGCAGTTTTTGCGCTTCCTCATTGTCACGCTGGCCTGCAAAACTCACCAAATCCGCAAAACGTTTATCCATCACTGGTAAGTAGCTTTGAAATTGTTGCTCTAAATAGATAAGCGTGTGCTTTTGATTGAGGTTCAGCGGCAAGATGGTCGCAATATCAGTGACCGCTGCCGTGGCCGCTTGCCAAAAGAGGCTGTTAGTATTTGCAGCTATCAATGCGCAGGCTGCACTCATGGCATCAAGTTTTTGTTGGTCACCTGCATCGATACTGCCATCTTGGTTGAGTAGTGCAATACCAAGTCCACTACGGTAAGCATACGTTAATAATTCAGTATCTAGATTAAGCTCATTAAGCGGTTGAAAGTTCTGCTCAGGATTGGCAATAATGACACTACTGCTACCAAAAGCTGCAAAATAGTCTGCTGTAATAGGGCTGTTTTGTCCGTGAGCATTAAGCTTGTTAATCACAGGTATGAGTAAAATAGGCTCTATAGACTCTGTCAACAGTACAAATTCGATATAGCGATCCAAAGTCATGATGGCTTCTGACAGATCCATGATCAAACCAGTATCGTTGTTATCACCATTATCATAAAGGTGCTGTAAACCATTGGCGATGGCTGTGTTCAACGCTTCTGCACCGACCAAAGAAATCAGTTTAAAAATACAAGACAGCTGCTTTAATACTTCAATAGAATCTAATAATAAAGGTGCCTGATCACTATCATCATTGAACTCGCTTAAATGAATTTCAGTATCTTTAAGGGTGGCTATAATCTCATCATGCAATAGATGAAGTGATGGTAGGTTAAAATCAGTAACACTAAGCGTTGGGGCGGTTAACTTCATTTGCGCAGATTGGTCCATAAGTATTTTTCCATAATGTACTGATGAGGATAGCAATAGTGTAAATGTGATTCAAAAAACATTTGTTAGTGATGTTTTAACGTTTTCTTTGATAATAATCAAGATTATATTATACAAATGTCGATGTAGCAGACTTTTTAAACAATGACTACATATTGGTTTTGAGCGCAGGGTAGTCTTCTGCAAGAGAGGCATACCAGCTTTGATTGGTCGTCTCATCCGCAGTCGATGCCAGCAATAAATCCGCTAAATTGGCAAAACTTGCATGAGCGGTTTGCCCACCATCTGCTTGTGTGTCGTCTTCGATGGCGAGCGTAACCTGCCCACCAGTCATGGCCAAATAAACTTCGGCTAAAATCTCTGAATCAAGTAAAGCCCCGTGAAAAGTACGGTCTTGCTTGCCGACATTTAAGCGACGCACCAAAGCATCTAGTGTGTTTTTTTGCCCAGGATATTGCTGCTTTGCCATCACTAGCGAGTCAGTCACTTGCACCCGATCCGCAAAGTCGTTCAGGCCAACTTTGGCAAATTCCATATTCAAGAAATTCATATCGAATGAAGCATTGTGAGCGATAATCTCAGCGCCATCCATAAAATCATATAAGAATTGAGCGACTTGATCAAAGGTGGGTTTGTCGGTCAAAAACGCCTCAGAGATACCATGAATACGAATGACCTCGTCATCCATACCGCGCTGAGGGTTGATATAAACGTGTAGTTTTTCGCCCGTAAACTTACGCCCGATCATCTCCACAATACCAACTTCGATGATGCGATCGCCTTTTAGCGGATCAAGCCCCGTGGTCTCAGTATCCATAATGAGCTGACGATCTGCCTCATGGCGATGTATCGGCTTTGGCAGCAGCGGCTTGAAATATGGATTGGCACGGCTGGTATCACCATCGAACTTAGGCGCATCAGACGCTATATTTGGCATATCACCATTTACGACGGTATCATTTATGGGTGCTTGAACGTCTGGCATGTCATTGGTACTCGTCGGATTATGGGTATGGTCTTGATGGTTATTGGCCTCTACTAGGATGCCGCCATTCATTATATGCTCGTCAGGATTATGTTGACTATTCTCTATGAGCGGCTCAGTTTCTGAGAACTCTTCATCAAACTCTTCATCGAGCATATCAAGCCCCAATGGATCAAAACTTAGCCAGTCATCGCTCGACGGTTTTTGCAAAGAATCAGTGTCAATATCAGTCGTCATGGTGACTTTTTTTTTAGCTATGTCTGATTCATTCATTACCGAATGGCCACTGTTCGATGTAACGCCTAAGTTTGCCAGATCATCTGCTTTTTCATTGCCGGCATGTCCAGCGTGACCTTTGACCCAATGCCAGCTAACATCGCGCTGTTGGCACAGATTATCCAATTGTTGCCACAAATCTTGGTTGGCGACTGGTTTTTTACTGGCAGTTTTCCAGCCTTTTTTCTTCCAGCCCTCAATCCATTCGGTGATGCCTTTTTTAACATAGCTTGAGTCAGTCCAAATCTCGAGATGTTGCTCATGCGGGCTATGTGTTAGGGCTTGTATCGCACCCATTAGCTCCATACGATTATTGGTGGTTTCTGTATCACTGCCGTATAAGTCTTGCGTGCGGCCATCACTAAATATGAGGTGTGCTCCCCATCCACCAGCGCCAGGGTTACCTTTGCAGGCACCGTCAGTATACGCCACAGTCGTATTTGCTTTAGCAGCCAACGGATCAATCGCGTTGTCTTTATTGGGGTACGGCATTGAATTACGGTTGTCTGACATAAAAACGTATTGACCTGATAAATGGTAAACATAGGGTAGGACTAAAGCATCTCGCTCACGTTATTCAAGCGATAATGGTGCCGTTGTGAGTATAACAAATCTATCGTAAATATGGGCGATCGTGACGCACAAAATCGCAAAACCCCTTTCGTTAACGCATAACACAATAGTAACGTTCTGGTTTTCTGTTAAAATAGCGAAGCTCGCTAAAAGGCTTTAGGGCATGTCTTCAACTCACTCGATGGTCCTCTAAATGGGCTAAAAATGGCTAAATCTTGCCAAACATCGTCAAGTAGCTGGTTAATATCCCGATATTATCTGCGCTATTTTTCTGGTTTGACGGCAGTTTATCTCATTTTTATCACCATTTTTTAAAATGAAGACACGCCCTAGTTCTTAGCGAAAGGACTGTCTTTTAGTAAAACGCATATCAGTAAAACCAACACCAGTGTACTGTCTTTGCCACAAGTATGCCCACGAAAACTTTTCGTATACCGCTATTTGGTGGTACTTTGACAGTAGTACGTTTAATAAAAGTTTTTAACGCATGACTGCAGGATAACCCCATTATGTCCTTACACTCAAATATTTTTTATAAGAGACTGACGTATCTAATGCTCAGTGTGACTGCCAGCAGCGCGATTCTTTTGAGTGCGTGCAATGATAGTAGTACTCAAGCGGATACCGAGGTCGTATCGGCAGACTTGTCTGTTTTTGCAGGTTGCTACACGGTGAGTCAAGATGAGCCTGCACAGATAAAAGTCAGCCAACAAGATGGCACTTGGGTGATGCAGATGAAGGAGCCAGCAACCGCCAAGCGTGTTTGGGATGATTCTGAGCCGTTAGAAGTGATTGAGAATAGCGATATACCGCAGTTTTTCTCCATTGATCCTGACAATGTCGATGCGGTCATTGGTCGTCCTGATCGAGTGTTGGTGCTCGCCCATGTTAAACCTGTCTACGCAAATATTGATCCACTTTTAGACAGTGAGTACCTGTCTTATATTTACCGAGGCGCCAATACCATTTACCGTGTGGAGTGTGATGATGTCAATACCGATATCTTAGCCAATCCACATGGCAATATTATTATTGATAATGTGAATGATAGTATTTAGATAAACACTGCCCATAAATACTATTTTGGTCGATAGTGTTTTAATAGACAGTGTTTTGTTATAAACAGTTATACCATTAGAGTTAAGCAATATGAATTTTTTTAGTTATGTGGTGTTAGGCGGGTTTTCTTATGCAGCTGGTTGGGCGATAAGAGCATATATACTCGATAAAAAGCCTGAACCTGAGCAGCCTTATAATCTCAAGCATCCTACAATTTTGGCATACTTGGGCGGGTTTCTTATCATTATGTTGATTGTCTCATGGCTGATTGGTCGCTATGCATTGGGACATGCTGCCATAGATTTCCCTTTTATTATTATCAATAGTTTGGTTGCCACCTTTGTTTGTTCGTTCGGTCTCAATCCTGAAAAAGCCAATTATGAAGTGCCAGACTAGGGCGTGTCCTCAATTCAAACGAGTGTCCTCTAAATGGGCTAAAAACAGCTAAATTTTGCCAAACATCGTCAAATAGTTGGTCAATATCTCGATATTGACCAACTATTTTCCTCGTTTGACGGCAATTTGTCTCATTTTTATCACCATTTTTAAAATGAGGACACGGCCTAATGAGATAGCATAAATGACTGACAGTAAAAAGCCACGACTGACGTATTGATTATCAGTCGTGGCTTTTTACTGTTTACGATGTTTGATGTAGGGCGTTAAGCTTGCTTCTTTACTTCCGTTTTTTTAGTGGTGGCTGACTGGCTGTTTTTCCAAATCTGATATTTTTTTAGGTCTTTTTCGATCAGCTTTAAGCAAAAGCCCAGCACTAACGCATCATCGATATGACCGATGAAAGGTATGAAGTCTGGAATGATATCAATGGGGTTGAGAGTGTAAAGTAAACCGACAACCGCCGCTGATAGGGTTTTGTAGGGAATGGCGCGATAGTTGCCTTTGTAGTAGTCTTTGATGAGATTCATAAGCAGCATCAAGTCTTTGCTGAAGCGCTCAAGGTAGCTGCTGTCTTTTAATTTTTCTTTGAGCTTCTCCTCCTTACTAATGAGATATTTCATATCATAGTCGAGTATGTCATCTTTATTTTGTTTGTCAGTTGTTTTAGAAAACATCGTTAGTATCCTTATTTCATAGCCATTGCTGCTTTCATACTATAACAAAGTCGAGGTGTGTGCCAATATTGAATAGTAGTGGCGAGTTAAATGTTTAGCTAATACGGTAGCGAAAAAGTAAATATGGGCAAGGGTTGGGCAACTATCATCGCCAAAAAAACGTCTACAATATGCTGCTGTGTGGTTTGAGCAAGTAGACTGCAAAATAAAGATGATGCAAAAGTATATTAAAATAAAAACGATAAGGTAGCAGCGAGATATGGGTGCCAAGAGTCAGTCATTAAAAAATAATAACCATAACCACGCAACGATTGAAACAGCCTCTGGGCTAAACCGCCGTCAGTTTTTACGTCGAATAGGTGTTGGTGCAGGCACTGCGGCACTAGCGACTCACAGTATCACTCAGGCATTTGCCGCCAGCCCTATCGACCCTAATAATAGTCCGCAGCTCACCAAGGATGATCTGCCAACTGCGCTGATGGATGATGGTTCACTATCGCAAACGCCACAGGTGTCATTAACGCAGACCAGCTGTATTGCGCCTACGATTGAGACACGACTTTTTGCCAGCTCTAATGTTGGTGGTAGTGACGACCGCACTCAATTGGCATTAGATCGTGTGGCGTGTGCAGGTTTTAAAGTAAATAATCCTGCGATTACCAATCGGCAGTATTTGCGCTTTGCTGGTACAGACTCGCAGCGAGCGAGTGACCTGCAAAACATCGCTACGGGTGCTATCGCAGCGCCCAAGTTATTGCTGGGTGTACGTGGTGGCTATGGCGCTATGCGTTTGTTACCAATGGTCGATTGGTCGACGCTAGGACGTATTATGAAGGAGCGCGGTACGATACTCGCAGGTTTCAGTGATGTGACCGCTATTCAGTGCGCATTGCTGGCAAAGGGTGATATGAGTTCACTTGCCGCACCGATGCTCTATAGTGAATTTGGCAAGACCAAACCTGACGAGGTCAGCTGTCGACAATTTGCTGAAGCGCTCACCAATCCCAATCTGGTTATTGATATATCAGACGCTACCTTAACCAGTCAGCAGCTACCTGCCATACTGACAAAGGGTGAGCCAAAAACCATCACTGGCACGATTTGGGGTGGCAATCTAAGCGTAGTATCGGCGCTGGCAGGTAGTGAGTATTTACCGCGTATCGATGGCGGTATTGTATTTTTGGAAGATGTGGGTGAGCAGGCTTATCGTATTGAGCGCATGTTATATGATTTATATCTCGCAGGTGTGTTCAAAGGGCAGCAGGCGATAGTATTTGGGGCATTGTCTGGTGCAGGTGAGGACAGCTATGACAAGCGTTATGATGTCGCCACAGTCATTCGTCAGCTGCATGAGTTAACAGGGTTACCCATTTATAGTGGCATGCGTTTTGGTCATATCGGCAAAAAATACAGTTTTCCATTGGGAGCGACTTGCCAGCTGAGTCCTAATGTAAATGGTGGCTATCAGTTGGCATTTACCAATTATCCAACCATCAGGTCTGAAACCATCCATGCTGAAGGGTTGTGGCAAGCAGTTTAGCCATTCGTAAAACCTCAGAAAAAATAGCCATTAAAGAACCGTGCTAAATCGCTAACCGTGAAAATTTATCCTGATATTCTTTCGGTGTTAGCTCTGTCGCACGTTTGAACAAACGCGTGAATGAAGAGATATCATCATAGCCGACTTGTTCAGCAAGCGATTTTATCGTTACATCTCCCAATTCAAGCAGGCGCTTTGCCTGCTCAATCCTGACGGCTTGAATACACTCAATCGGGCGCATGGCTACAGAGGACTGAAAACGCCTATTTAAAGTCCGTGGCGTGATATTGACCATGGCAGCCAATCCGCTCACCTGAATAGTCTGATAAAAATTTTCCTCAATGAATTCTTGTACTTGTTTGACCAATTGGTCTGAATGCGGTTTGTGCAACGTTACGTTGGTATAGCTGTTTTGATTGCCTCGTTTACTATCGATGATTTGGGTTTTGGCTACTTGAGTAGAAATCTCACGTCCGCAATAGCGCTCTATTAATAACAACCCCAAATCATAAAATGCACTACCGCCCGCCGCACAAAATATATTACCTGACTGACTGTCTGATTTACTCTTTGAATGAGTAACAAACTGGTTTTCTTGTAAGTCAACGAGTGGAAAGTCTGCCTTAAACTTACTAGCGTAACCCCAGTGCGTAGTGGCGATTTTATGATCTAGCAGTCCTGCTTTTGCCAAAAAGAAAGCGCCGCTACAGTTACTGGCTATATCTGACTTGGTATCTGCCAACCGTTTTAAATGTGGTATTAATTCTGCATTTCGGCTCAGGACTTTATCGATTGAATCACCAATAGTCGGAATTAATAGCAAGTCGCATTCCGCCACTTCCTGAATATCGCAATGCGCTTGCATGATTAAGCGGTTGCTACATCTGATATCCACGCCACCAACGCTTGCTATCTGCACATTAAATCGTGGCTCTACTGGCTCATCTAAAAATCGTTGCCAACTGACACCAGTAAATGAGAATAAATCTAATGCACCTGTCAATGCGCTGCCGAGCACACCATCGAATCCAATAACAATGACTTTAAACGGTTTGAAATAGGGCATAGGTGTCTATTTTCCTTTTACTTCGTTGACTAAAAATATCAATTTTCTATCTGAATTTTCTAAATATAAGTACTATTTATGTCGTATTTGACCATAATTATGTCATAAATGACAATACGGTAAGGCGTTAAATTAGATTAATATCGATTGATAACCAAATTTAATCAGTTAACGAGAATACTATGGCAGCAGATACGCTTATCAATGACTTTGAATTACCGTTCCAATTATATGATGTATTGGGTACTGAAAATTTAACCGAGCATGCTAAGTTTGCAGAGCATAGCCGCGAAACGTTTGATGCCGTATTAGACACGGCCAATAAAATTGCGACCCAGCTGTTTTTGCCGCATAACCACATAGCAGACAAGAATGAGCCACAGTTTGATGGCAAAAAGGTCAGCATGATAAGTGATGTAAAAGTCGCTTTTGATGCATTCCGTGAGTCAGGGTTTATCGCAGGTCGTTATAGTTTTGAAGACGGCGGCATGCAGCTGCCTGAAACAGTGATGACAGCTGTCGCAGGCTACTTTATGGCTGCCAATCCATCAACCACTGCTTATCCATTTTTGACCACAGCGGCCATTAATGTCATCTCACATTTTGCTAGCGATGAGATTAAAGCTGCCTTTATGCCGCGCATGCTGACAGGTGAATTCACTGGAACCATGGCATTGACCGAGCCACATGCAGGTTCGTCACTTGCTGATATCAAAACCACTGCGGTAAAACAAGACGATGGCTCATACCGCGTCAAAGGCAGCAAGATTTATATCTCGGGCGGTGATCACGAACTGTCTGACAATATCGTACATCTCGTATTGGCCAAAGTGCCAGGTGGTCCAGGTGGTGTGAAAGGCATCTCTTTATTTGCCGTGCCCAAGTATCGCTTAAACGAGGATGCATCGGTCGGCGAGCGCAACGATGTACATCTAACAGGACTCATTCATAAGCTAGGTTATAGAGGCACGACGTCGACGGCACTGAGCTTTGGTGACGAAGGTGAGTGTTATGGTTATCTAATCGGTGAAGAGCATTTCGGCCTGCGCTATATGTTCAAAATGATGAATGAAGCGCGTATCGCTGTCGGTTTTGGCGCGTCGATGGTGGGTTATCGCGGTTATCAGTACTCACTCGATTATGCCAAAGACAGAACGCAAGGCAGAATCGCCCCGAATAATAAACCTGAAGATGCGGCAACCGCTATTATCAATCATGGTGACGTAAAGCGCATGCTACTGGCGCAAAAAGCTTACTCTGAAGGCGGCATCTCATTGTGCTTATATGGCTCAAACCTAATTGACCGTATAAATACTTGTGAAGACGAAATATTAAAAAACGAGCTAACCGAACTATTAGATTTGCTAACCCCAGTGCTAAAAGCATGGCCATCTGAGTATGGCCCAAAAGCCAATGACTTAGGTATTCAGGTATTGGGCGGCGCAGGCTATACGCGTGAATATCAAGCTGAGCAGTTTTGGCGTGACAATCGTCTAAATCCTATCCATGAAGGCACAAATGGTGTGCAGGCGCTAGATTTGTCATTCCGCAAGTTATGGCAAAAAGGTGGGTTAGGCATTCAAATCCTAAAACGTGAAATCACAAAAGATTTAGAAAGTATCACTACGCCTGAGAGCGCGCAACTTGCAGGCAAGCTGATGCCTTATATGGGTCAGTTGCATGAAGTGCTCGTGCATTTGGGCAAAGTGTTGCAGACAGAAGAAGCGCTAACCCTTACTGGTAATGCTCAAGCATTAATGAATATTTTTGCCTCAATTGTACTGAGTTGGATTTGGATTCGTCAAGCCAGTAAAGCCGAGCAGCTACTAAGTACGACGCAAGATGTCGAGCAGCAGAACTTCTACAAAGGCAAGATACAAGCGGCCAAATACTTCATTGATTGGGAACTACCATTAGTTAAACGCGACATCGAATTATTAACCAACACCAACTCGGTTTGCACTGATATGCAAGCGGACTGGTTCTAAGGACTACTCTAAGGAAAGAGACATGACAACGATAAACAAACAATGGCGCCTAAAAGCAAGACCAGTAGGCGAGCCAAGCGCTGAAACTTGGGATTATACCGAGACAGAAATACCGACTATCACCGATGGTCAGCTACTGATTAAGGTTGAATACATCTCTATCGATCCGGCGATGCGTGGTTGGTTGAACGATGCCAAATCTTATATTGCACCAGTACAAATTGGTGAAGTTATGCGCGCCGGTACTGTGGGTGAAGTGATTGAAAGTAAACATGAGAAATTTGCAGTAGGTGACTATGTCGCAGGTCACGACGGCGTACAGTCATATGCGGTCAGCGATGGTACAGGCCTGCATAAAGTTGATCCAAGTCTAGCGCCGCTGTCTTACTACTTAGGCGTACTCGGTATGCCGGGGATGACAGGATATTTTGGGTTGCTAAAAACAGGTCAACCAAAAGCGGGTGAGACCGTGGTCGTCTCTGGCGCTGCTGGTGCCGTTGGTAGCTTGGTCGGTCAAATTGCCAAAATTAAAGGTTGCCGAGTCGTTGGTATTGCAGGCGGTGCTGAGAAATGCAAGTTCTTGGTCGATGAGCTTGGGTTTGATGCGACGATTGATTACAAAAACGAAGATGTGAAAAAAGCACTAAAGAAAACCTGCCCAGACGGCGTCGATGTGTACTTTGACAACGTAGGCGGTGATATCTTAAATGACGTGCTTACTCAGATTAATCTACATGCGCGTATCGTTATTTGCGGGGCTATCAGCCAATATAACAACACCACAGCAGTAAAAGGCCCATCGAACTATCTATCACTATTGGTCAATCGTGCTCGCATGGAAGGCATCGTAGTATTCGATAATATCAAAGAATATCCAATCGCAATGAAGGATATTGCTGGCTGGATTCAGTCAGGTGATATGAAAGTGAAAGACCATATCGTTGAAGGTATCGAGACGTTCCCAGATACTTTGATGATGCTCTTTAACGGTGAAAATTTTGGCAAACTGGTACTTAAGGTAGAGGAATAGGACATGACACTGAATACAAATGGAATTGCATCAGATGTAGCTGGCAAACGAATTTTGATCACGGGCGGTGCGTCAGGTATCGGTGCAGCAAGTGCGTTATTGCTAGCCAGTCGCGGCGCAAAAGTCGTCATTGGTGATATGGCAGAAGAGATGGGCGAAGCAGTTGCCAAACAAGGTCAAGATGCTGGCAACAGTATCGTCTTCAAAAAAGTAGACGTGACCAGTGGTGATGAAGTGCGTGCGTTGTTTGATTTTGCAGTAGAAACACTTGGCGGCTTAGATGTGGTGGTAAACAATGCTGGTATCGACCATAAGCCTTCGCCAATGCATGAGCTGAGTGATGATGATTTTGATCGTAATATTGCAGTGAATTTAAAAGGTGTTTGGCATTGTATGCGTGCTGCGGTCAATTGTATGATACCTAATGGTGGTGGTCACGTCATTAACATGGCGTCTATTGCTGGTCTGCGTTCAGCACCGATGCTATCAGCCTATAGCGCTGCTAAACATGGGGTTATGGGTCTGACCAAATCTGCTGCCCATGAGTATGCTCGCGCCAATATTCGTTTTAACGCTGTATGCCCAAGTTTCATTGACACGCCGATGGTACGCAATACCATGGCAACGATGGATGAGCGTACGCAGCAAGCAACGATTAAGGCCAGTCCACTGCGTCGTCTAGGAGATGTGAATGAAATCTCTAGTGCGATTGCATGGCTAGCCAGCGATGAGAGCACCTTTATGAACGGTCATGCCTTTACACTCGATGGTGGCATGCTAGCGTAACCGCGACAATTGGGTGCTCATTATTAACTCGTTAGTGCTCGATAATCGCTGTTAGATATGACAGCGATTATCTGCGTTTAGTTATCCAGTTTTAGATACATGAATTCAGTGTTTAAGAATGATTGTTAGAGAATATAAAGTTTATAAAAATATAAGGAATAATGATGAAAGACTTATTTGATTTAACCGGTAAAGTTGCTTTGGTTACTGGCGCTAGCCGCGGTATTGGCGAATCTATTGCTCGTTTATTGGCATCGCGAGGCGCACATGTTATCGTCTCTAGCCGTAAGATTGATGCTTGCCAAGCAGTCGCTGATAGCATCGTCGCTGATGGTTATAAAGCTAGCGCCTTTGCTTGTCACGTGGGCGAGATGGCGCAGATTGATGCAATTTTTGAGCATATCAAAAGTGAATTTGGTCAAATTGATATCTTAGTCAATAATGCCGCAGCCAACCCGTACTATGGTCACATCTTAGATACAGATTTAGCGGCTTTTGATAAGACCGTTGAAGTCAATATCCGCGGCTACTTCTTTATGTCGACGGCAGCTGGCAAGATGATGAAAGAGCAAGGTGGCGGCGTCATCTTGAATACCGCATCGGTCAATGGCTTAGTAGCCGGTGATAAGCAAGGTATCTACTCAATCACTAAAGCGGCGGTCATTAGCATGACGAAAGCTTTTGCAAAAGAATGTGGCCCACTCAATATCCGCGTCAATGCGCTACTGCCAGGTTTGACGGATACTAAGTTTGCCTCTGCTTTGACGACCAATGATAAAGTCTTAAAAATGGCGCTACATGCTATTCCACTAGGTCGCGTCGCGAACCCTGATGAAATGGCTGGGACGGTATTATATTTGGTGTCTGATGCCTCAAGTTATACCACAGGCGCAACGATCGTTGTTGATGGTGGTATGCTGGCTTAATTAGCCTATCAGAAAACTTGGAATATAAATTCAAGAAAAGTTACTTAAGAACCGCATGAGATTTATTTTCATGCGGTTTTTTTGATTGAATATCTAAGTAGCCTTAGTTTTGTGCTATAGAATGAATGGTTAATTTTGAATGGGGATCAGCGATATAGTGGCATAATAAAGCTGCTAATCGCTACTTGAATAATATAGGAATTAAGCATGAATTCAGTGACCAATCATAAAATAAATACGATTTCTCAAAATATAACATGGCTGTTTGTGCCAGCGACTCGCATCGATAGAGTAGCGAAAGCCTTTGCTAGTGGTGCAGATGCAGTTATTGTCGATTTAGAGGATGCCGTTGCGCCAGAAGATAAAGCATCCGCACGTGAAGCATTGCAGCAATATCATGACAGTGCAGGTTATCAGCCGATTTGGGTACGTATTAATAAAGCAGGCAGCGAGGAGTTTTTTAAGGACATAGTTCTCTGTCAGAAGATGTCACATTTAGCGGGAGTATTATTGGCCAAAGCTGAGCAAGTCGTTGATATAGAGAGCGTACATCAGCTTACCAATTTACCCGTGATTGCATTGATTGAGAGTGCGATAGGATTGTATCAAATCGATAGTATGGCAAAAGCAGTCGGGCTAGCCGCGTTTAGTTATGGGTTTCTAGATCTGTGCAATGATTTGCACGTGCAAGTAGGAACGCCTGCCGCAGACATCATCGCCAATCAAATACGCTATCAATTAATTCTGACGTCAAAAGTACATCAGTTGTCGCCACCGATTGATACGGTCTACCCTGACTTCAATGATGAGATAGGATTAGGCGCGCGAGTAAATTTATGGTCACAGATGGGCATGTCAGGAATGCTGTGTATTCATCCCAAGCAAGTGGCAGTTGTCCAACAAACATTGCAACCAACAGATGAGGCCCTGTTATTCGCACAGCGTGTGGTCGAAGAGTATGAGCGCAGTGGACAGGCAGTATTTAAGATAGATGGTGAGATGGTCGATGCGCCAGTGATTGAGCGCAGTCGTCAACTGTTGGCAAAGTAGCAGACCAATCTGTAGTTGGTTCAACATAATTTGGATCCCAAAAAGCCGAGTGGAAGTATTACAAGCAGTATACTAAGTGAGACTGACACCGTACCTAATTTATAGAGGATTGACTATATAATGCTTTATCATGAACCATATCTATTCACATTCGATAAAAGCAAACTATGATTTTCATTAATAATAATATCAGCCTCAATGATAATGAGGTAGAGATCAGCGCCATACGAGCGCAAGGCGCCGGTGGGCAGAATGTCAACAAAGTATCTTCTGCCATTCACCTGCGTTTTGATATTAACAACTCAAGTCTGAGTGACGAATACAAGCAGCGACTGCTAAATAGCAAAGATAGCCGAATAACCAAAGAAGGCGTGCTGATCATCAAAGCGCAGCAGTTTCGCACGCAAGAGCGCAATAAAATAGATGCACTTGAACGTCTGCAAAGCTTTATCACAAAAGCCACTTACGTCAATAAAACCAGAAAGCCCACCAAACCAAGCAGAAATGCCAAACGTAAACGGGTGGATAAAAAAACTCAGCGTGGCAAAACAAAGGCTCTGCGCGGTAAAGTAGATTTTTAGTCAGTTAGCTATTCAGTCAGCTCAGCCATGTTAAGCCGATTTAAAACATAATGCTCAGATTGAGGGCGCGCCCTAGCATTAAGCTGATTTTTGTGGACGTAATAATAAGGACAGTCCAAGCGCGACAAAAGCGGCGATGCCAGATACCATATAGCTGATACTAAAGTCTCCAGTGATTTCTGCAAGATAGCCTGCTGCCACTGGCCCGAGAGCCTGTCCACCTGAAAAGGCAAAAGTCAGCGCCGCGAGTGCACTTGCTGCTGCTGCAGGCCCGAAATAATCGCCCGCCGAGGCAGCCATAATGACAGGCACACTCCAGACCACTAAGCCAAACAAGATAATGGACAAATACAGTCCTGAATGCCAATCCGTTAACCCGACCAAGAGATAAGCGCTGGCTAGAAAGAAAAAGGCCAATGCAAGCCCAAGGCGTCTGCCAATGTGGTCAGAAATCCAGCCAAACAACATACCTGAGAAGACGCTAAGCAGTCCAATCCATGCCCAAATACCACCCGCAGTCGCCTCACTCAGTTGATATGAGCCAACCATACTGGTGACAATAAAGGTGACGTAAACCATATAAGTAGCACCATAAATGGCGAAGATGATACCTAAATGCACGAGCAGCTTAATGTTGCTGCGTTCTAGCTTTCTCTGGTTTTTGACAGGCAGAGTAGGTGCGCGCCCAAAAGGGTTTTGTCTGACATCATCTGGATGATTGCGAATCAACGTAAAAGTAAGACAAGCCACCACAATGTTGATAACGGCAAAAATTAGCCAACCTGTCTGCCAAGACAGTAGAGTGGAAATGGGTAAAAGTTTGGGTACGACAAAGCCCGATAGAATGATGCCAAACCCAGGCCCCGCCATGACCAGTCCTAAAGCAAGTCCACGGTGCGAAGGGAAAAACCAATGCGACATGACACTCATCATCGGTAACACCACGCCGCCGCTACCAATACCCGTCAGCACATAGAGTGCGCAGAGTATGGGAAAACTGGTGGTACAAGCCATGCCGAGCATCGAGACAGCAATTAAGAGAAGACTGCCCGTCGCCGTAGCTCGAGTACCAAACCGAGGGAGAATGAACGGACTTAGAAGCACCGCAACGAGATAACCTATCAGGTTAGTGAATCCTAATATGCCGCTTTGAGTATAATTTAATCCCAAAGAAGCTGACATAGACGGCAGTAGCATACCAAATGCGAATCTTCCCAACCCAAGTCCACAGAACATTGCCACAGAACCTGTCGCAGCGACTATCCAAGCATAATCCAACTTGCCAAGCTTGAGAGGCGCGGTGCTATCTTGACTTTCTCGGCCTTTATTGTCTTGTTGAATCATTCCATCAGCCATCACGAACCTCCAACAAGTCTAAAATTCTTGATAGCCATCGTAGCTATATTTAGACCGAAGGCGACGACTTCCTTGTTTTGAATATTATCCATTTCACACGCATCCTTTTGTGCTTAATCCCTGTCAGTATTTTATCGACTATGTTTATGGCCTAACCATATTGATAGTCTAAGCATACTTATGTCCAATGAAAATTAGTATAGCCTTACCTGAACGTTCGTTCAATGGGTGTTTAAGCAAATAGCTAAAATGATTTTGTAGACAATATTAAAGAAAATGCCAGCTCACTTATGTGGCTGGCATTTTGACTGCTATTTTTTGACATCGTCTGCTTAGCTAGCCGAGTCTTTTACTCAGTTCAGGGAAGCGCTTGATCATAAATAGCATCAATAGCAGCGCCACAACGGCGATAGCTGCACCGACGTATCCGACACTTGATAGTGAAATATGAGTCACAGCGTAACCACCGAATAGCGCACCCGTACCAATGCCTAAGTTGATAATGCCGGAAAACATCGACATCAACATGTCTTGCGCATTGACATCGACCATGATGACTTTGGCTTGCATCGAGATAATAAGCAGCATAAGTGCCGCGCCCCAAAATAAGGCAATAAAGCTGAGCGCCCATACGGATGTCACCGCTAGCAATAGGGCAAGCATAGACACGAGCATCAGTATCGTCGATATCAGCATCAATCTGGTATTGAATCTATCACCCCAGCGACTAAATATCACGCTGCCGACAATCCCTGCTATACCAAATAGCAGTAATACAAGCGTTGCGGAGTTTTCACTGATTGAGCCAACGTGGCGCATGAAGGGTTCGATATACGAATAAGCCGTATAGTGCGCGGTGAAAACAAGCAATATGAGCAAGTATAAGCAAACCAATAAGGGATTTTTGAGCAGCTCTGGAATCTTTCTAAAAGACCCTTCAAACATGCTAGGCAGCGTCGGTAAGAGTCTCGCTTGTAGTACAAATACAATAAAAGCAATCACGCCAATACCGCCAAATGTTGCTCGCCAGCCAAACCATTGACCGACCAAGCGTCCCAGTGGTACACCCAATACCATTGCTAACGACGTACCAGTCGCCAGCACGCTAAGCGCTAGGGCTTTTTTGCCTTCAGGTGCCACGCGTATCGCGATTGCAGCTGTGATCGACCAAAATATCGCATGAGATAAAGCAATCCCGACTCGGCTGATGAGAAGAACATCAAAACTCCATGCAAATACGGAAAGCACATGACTGGCAATGAACACCGCAAAAAGCCCCAAGAGCAAACGTTTACGCTCAAAACGACTGGTCAGCAGCATCAGTGGTAATGACATGGCCGCGACAATCCAAGCATAGAGTGTCAGCATCCAGCCAGTCTCTGCTGTAGTGATAGAGAAGTCTTGGGCAATATCGCTCAGCAAGGCGACAGGGACGAATTCGGTGGTATTCATAATAAAGGCACTGACGCCCATCAAAAATACTTGAAAATACTGAGTACGGCGAGTGTTTGAATTCGCCTCAAGGTTGTGTTTCATAAGATCCAATATAAAGCAGATGTTGGTACGATGTGTGATAGGTCAAAGTGGGGGCAGACGTTCTTAGAATAAAAGGGTCGCGGGGCAAGATAGCAAGTCACAGTCATTAGATAAAGTGCTTTTTTGATAAGGATTGTTAATTAGCTGTTCATTCGAAGGGTTTGAAGCACATGATATGAATCTTTATATTCCGTCTGTAAGTAAGACTTGAGTCTATGGCTGGTTAGATTAATGCTTGCTGATAGACGGTCTGAAGCTCACTAAAATTGGCTGCTTGTTGTAAGTGCTCTAGGGTAGTGAGCTTCATTGAGTTTTTGAAATCACGCAAGGGTACATTATCAATCTTATCTCTTATGGTTAGGGGCTTGCCTAGCTTAAATAAGTAGTATAATTTCGTATCATTAGCGCTCTTACCAGATTGTTCAGCAGTTATCAAACTTCTAGGGACAAGAATAACACTCTCAATTGGCCATAATTTGCTTATTTGTTTACTCGTTGGCTGAGCATCATTGGTCGTAGCAATGGCTAAATAGCGTATTTCATTGACGATATGTTGTTTGTATTTATCTAAAAATGTAGTTTGAGGTAAATGATACCACTGAGCGGTACTGTGTTCAAAACCATCAATATACTCTTTATGACGTCCTGCTTTTGGCGCTAGCGAAATGGTCAAGGTCAAATCTGGATAGAGTATTTGCTCCATACCTGAATATGGTATACGTGCAGCTTCTTGCAAATACAAACGTTCTTCGAGCTGATGATTATGCTTAGTAACTTTATCAACCTGATAGTTATTAGCTTGATAAGCGACAGCCTTGCTGTTCACCTCGTTCTTTCTTAACTTATTATTTATCAACTCGATAGTGGTTGATTGGGTATTATTAGATTGAGTGCTGATGCCTGTACCAATCTGTTGGCGAAGAAAATCTAATAGCCAATAATGTCCATTGCTGATTTTTGAGTCCAGCTGTAGGGGGCTTGGTAATAGAGCAAATGCACCGATACTGACTTCGTCAATGGAGTTGAGATAAGGGTTATTGGTATTTACTTGATCAAAATAACCTGGGTATAGCGCAAATGCACCAAATATTGGACGGCTTTTTTGCGTTCTAGCTGTTTCTTTATTGGTGGTTTCTTCATTAAGAGCGTTTTTATCTCGTTCAATACGAATCAGCGCATCACGATAACGGTGCATTTGATTAATCGCATCATCCGGCACAAAATCCATAGTATCAATATTTTGTTCAGGGTCATCATAGCGACTTTTAAGTGTCTTAATACGGTATTTGGCATCGAATAACCAAATAAAGCGTTTGTTGTTTGGCAGAATAATTTCTAAGACAATATCAGGCTTTTGGCTAACCGAGTAAGTCCGAATGTCTTTGGTGGTTTTATTAAATGGTGGTTCGTGTGCTAGCCTTGCTGTAATACCATCATTACGTTCAAACTCAAATGCTCCAGCGAAGCCATCTTGGAGCTGATATTCAAAAAAGTCTTTAAGCTTTAACGTTTGCTTACTGGTAGCTACTTCTTTAAAGCCCAACTCCTCTATCAAGATATTTCTGAGGGTCAAAAAGCACCAAACTTCATAGATTTCTGCGACAGACTTCATAGAGATGCTAGATTGGTTGTCAAAGACATCTAGATAAAATTTTAACTCTTGCCAAATGCGATATACAGAGCTGTAGCCGACTTTCTGCTGCAATACCAATGATTCACGGCTGCGACCATTATAATCACCCACATCGGTCATGAAGCTTTGTTTCAACGTTTTTTGTAGCGGTTGTTGCCACTGATGTAGCTCATCTAAGAATGTATCAGATAGCCGCTGCTTATCTGGTGCTGCATTGCTTTGCCTAAGTTTATATTCAAAGTCAGCCAGTCGTTTCTTAGCGGTAGAGACCACCATTTTAATAAAGCGGTTCTCTGGAGTATCGACACTTAGCTGCTTTTTGGTGACCTGATAACGCTGTTCATGTAGACCATTTGCAAAGTCCTCTTTTATTTTTGCACCCAGTCGCGCAGGGATCTTACCTTTTAGCCGTGTTGCTTTGTTATAAGAGGTATGAGCCTGCAATCGGCTATGCGGTGTTTGATTGATGACTTTTAGCGCATGGGTCAGTTGGTTGCGTAAATGACTAAAGTTAGCGAGCCAAAGTAGGGGAAACTGATGGCGTTGTTTGGTTTGAGCACTGTCCTGTTCAGTTTTTTCGACTAGACTAAAGCGCCATAGCGGAAATACGGTATCAATCGCTTGATACATCGCTGGCAAGTCATCGTGTAGACTCATCTTGGTGGGCAGTACTTCAAAGGCGATGTTGCTTTTATAGGTTTGGTTTGATTTGACGTAATTCAGGGGCAGGCGCAACCAACCGACATCGTTTGCGGTATTGATAGTGCCTGTCAGATGTGCAGGCATTCGAGAGCGAGACTGGCTAAACTGGAAGTTTTCATTAATTAAATGGCTACGATGGGTTAGATAAGCTTGCTCAACGTCACTAATATTATTGATACTGTCCGTAGCTTGGCTTCCAATTGCTTGATTAGACTCATCTACGCCAGTTTCATTAAGGCGCTTATTATTCAAAAAAATCCATTCAAAGTGGTATTGGATATTTTCAAAGAAAATAGAATCACCCAACTCAAGCGCTTCTACCCATCCAGAATGAGTGACGATGCCTTTTATCTCTATGGGCTGATCCATAAAGGTAGCTTCAGTAATAGCCAAGGGCGGAGAGAAACGTATCATAGGCTGCCCAGCGCTGTGATGGCTGATGGCCTGACGCTTAGCCAAGGTCGCCTGATAAGTCGCTTGGCGTTTGCTGACATCGTTACACCAAATCGACAGCTCAAAATCAGCGGTTTGTATCCTTAACAGTTCTGGCATTACCACTCCATTCGTTCAGCTATGTCTATTTTTAAGGCCAAAAACTGGTGAAGCCTGAGCGCTCTAGACGCTGTTGCATCCAAGCCAATTTAGCCTTGCTACGACAAGCAATATTCAACGCATTACCCTCTTTATTTTTACGATATAAGTCAGGGCGAAGTTCATTCGTACCATTCGTGGTAGACCAAATATCAGATAGCGCTTGCTGTAAGATAACGGCTAATTCTGTGAGTAATGATTGCTCATTGCTGCTAGTGGCTTTATTAATAATTACTAATTTATCGTAATCACCCTCGATACGGGGCAATACCTTGCACATTAAGAAATCATCCCAAACGGCTTGTAGCTGTCGTTTATCTGTAGGTTGGGCGCTAATAACAGCTAGTAGTAGCTCGTTGAGCGCTCTAAAAGCCAGTTTAAATGGTGTGTTATCTAATACTTTATTAATAGACTTTAGAAAATTAATGCTTTTCCGACCGTCACTATCTATATTTATTGCTGATAAGTTCTCAATAGTGGCTTGAGAGTAAGTAGGGTAGCTCAAGGCGTTATGAGTGACCTCTGGACTAAAGAAATGATCAAAGTCATTGGGGAAAAAATCTCCAAAGTCAAAACTCAAAGCTCGGTCAATGACCTTACGTGAGAATCCATGGGTGGTTTCATCCATATTAACCGTACCAGCAACGATTAAATTAAAAGGCAGGCTTAGGCCATGCTTGCAGAATAACTCCCACTCTCTGTCGTATTTACCATTTGCAAAACCTAACGCATTACGCAGTTCGTTTTTATTTTTGTCTTTTAGCTGGTCAATAGTCGCTGACTTCAAAAGCGGATCACAGCAATAAATAAATTGTTCATCGTCCCATTGCCACCCACGAGTTTCTAAAACGGAAAGATAGTCGGCAAAGTATTGTTCGACAGGGGCTAAGTTCATTTCATCCAAACATAGCCAATAAGGTCGCACTTTATTAAGCGCGTCTTTATTTCCCGTTACGGTGAGGCGACAGTCGTCATCAACTGTTAGCTCAAGCTTTGCATCGATAATTGTTCGCCAGGCTTTGGCAATAAATTGCAGCACATCAGTGGTGATGTATTCGGCGTCACCATCTCCACCCAAGCGTGATATATAACCAAGTATGTCACTAGGTTCGTGCCAGTCAGGACGTACGGAGGTGAGGCAGTAGGTATCGTTAAGGCTACCTGTGGCTTTGGCTTGCTCACGGACAAAACGAGTTTTACCAGTACCAGAGATACCAGCTAACAGTAGGAAAGGTTTTGATAGGGGAGTTATATCATCAGGAAGAGATTTTTTCATAACAGCGCTGGCATTAAGTGGCGTGTGTGATTTTAGTTGTGAGTCAAAATCGATTTTTTTGATTTCTTTATAAATTGGTTGTATTTGCTTATAAATATTTAAAAGTTCTAAAAAGTCATTTTTAAGTTGAGTGCTATTTAGGTCTGTACTTATATCATAATATTTTGCAACTATATTATATGTTTCATACGACTTACCTAAGGCTGTGTCCGCATATAAATCTATTTTTTTCTGCCCCCAAACATTAAGCTTTGGCAACTGAGTAAGGAGATATTGTTTAATCGACTCAGCTCTACGTTCTGCTTTGGCTTTTCCTAACTCTTTGGTAGGTATTGTTGTTCCTTGATTTAATGACAAATAAAAACCTGAACCATCTGCTCTAAATAAATAAACTGGATAGATACCATCTTGGGTGCTGGTTGTGATTTCAGGATTAAGTATTGATATCCAAGGAATATTTGCCCAGTTCCCAGCTCCAGCGCTGGCATTTATCCCATAAGTTTTATCAAAATTTTTAACAATAGTTGCTATTTCTTCTTTTAAGTCGTTTCTCAAAAAATTGGCGGTAGGGTGACTTGTAAAAGGCTCTTTAGTTGCTTGAACCCAATTAGAAGTAAATTCTATTAATTTTTCTGCGAGGTTCATATCAGTCATTAACTCATTCATCCAAAATTCAACAAATTATTAGCTCAAGTTTATGCGCCAGTCTACACAATACGTATGGATTAGGCTAGATGAGGGAAGAGAAGGTATATTATAAAGAGAAGCGTAAAAACAACTACTATAAGCGACATTAACTGTCGTATTATATCAACATCCATCTATACAGATAGTATCACCCTTGCTACTATATAAGCACATCGTGGGTTTAACGCTACTTCCAGCACGATGAAAAACAACCACTGGTAAAACGCACAACACCTTATTACTCTGCAACTTTTAGCAAAGTAACTGCGCTTTTACCTTTATAAGTACAGTTAAATTAGCCAGAGTATAAGGACACCTCTCATGACTCATTCTAGTCAATATACAAACACATTGCAGGCTTTAATCCTACAGCGTATTGAGAAAAAAAACCTATCATATGCCCAAATTGTCCAGTCTATGGGCTATCAGAAGGTGGTTAAAACCCAAACTCAAGCTATAAAGCGTCTAGAGCATACCTTATCGTCGACAGAGTTAGGGCTAACCAAAACCGATTATGATTTTAGATACTCATCCACTGAGTTTGTTTACGGGCTCTGCCACGTATTGGATATTGAGAAAAGTGACTATTTGGCACACGTACAACAGTTGGAGCGGTACGCTCACAAGGTGCTCAGTGCTACTACGCCCGTCGTCTATGCGGATGTGATTTTTAGTGATGATTTCCACCCTTCGTTTATGAGTATGATGGCGGTTTCTAAGTTTACGAGAATAGGGTTGGACGATAAGGTGCGCCTACTGGATAGGTGCCAACAGCGACAATTGATCGATCAGTTGATTAGAGCGCATTATATGACTATGACAGGAAACATCCCATTTGATGGGATTATCAATGGCTATCGAGTGTCGTTTAACAATGATGATGGTCAGCAGGAATACCTTTATATTCCCGCTGATTTTGCTTAGTAGCTCTCACGGTAGACAAGTATAAGCTCGGAGCATAGTGAATAACTGTTAAGCGAAGCTGGGCGACATCAGTTGTCGCAAACGATAGTAAAATCCTTTATTTTTAGATAGGTTTATATTATAGTTATTGAGTCAGGCAAAAATAACAGGGCAAACAGTTAATCCTCGGAGCGCAACGCTTCACTTCTTAACTGAGCTGTCTTTAACACACTATTTTAGTTATGTTATTTTCGTTAAATTCTATGCTTCTTCGCCTGTACAAACTCGCAAACCAATACTTGTTAATACACAGAAAACCGAACCGTAACAATGCTCGTTGATATGCTAATGCTATTGGCAATACGACAATGAAAAACTGTGGCTAAAAACCAATTAAAACTAAAAACCACTGCCCAACCAAGTCGATTAATTTACTTAACTTTATAGATAATGACGTCATCTAGACAATGGCGAATAGACTCGGCTGGCTTAAAATTGGCATTCAGAATGTAGTAAACAAGAAAATAATGCGCCAAGCAAACCAAAATCAAAACAATAAGGACATGACAATGACCAAGTTAACGTATCAATTTGAACAAAAACGTATAGATAATTTTAAGTGGTCGGATGGCTCAAAGCTATCTGGTATAACGGCGCTGGCAAGTGATGAGAAAGATCGAGTGCGAAAAATGCCATTGTTTTATCTTGAAACGGTTTCTATAGACAGTTATGAAGATGATGTTTATTTTGTTAACAATACCGATGAGACGCTCAGATGGGTAGCGCCGTTTAAACCGTATCGAAACATAGAGGAAGCAAGGGCCACGTTGGGTGATGTCAGTGATGAAAATTTGAATAAAGTAAAGCTTTATAGTGATGACATGGATCGTTTATACACGAACGTACTGCCCAATCAGGGGGTGCGGATTGGTAGTACGCATATCATGTATGACAGTGATGCGATGATGCAGTGGTGGATACATTTGCCTTATAAAGGGCTAGACACGCATTATGCCATTTGGCGTTTTAATGTGGTAGAAAAGGGTGTGATTAGCGGGACTTACCCATTGCTATGGGAAGGTTTTAGTAAGCCTTCACACATGGTCAGTGCTGATTGTATGTTTGAGCGAGCCGATATGCCGATAGAGGTCAGCGTTTATGAGGAACGTTGTGAGGTGCTTGAGAGTCTTATTGGCTTATATGGTGTGTCAAATGCCATATTCGTATTGGCCATTAATGATGTGCTGTATCGTTATTGTGTGGGCTGGAGCGCGCCCTATAGCGAGTCGGATATACAGGCAAAAGAGATTGCGATAAAGTTAGAAGCATTGAAGCCAAAAGACACTGAAGCAGTGAAAAATATTATCCAAGCCGTTTATGACTTTTGGTTTGGCAAAGGCTTTGCAAAAAATGTCTCAATGCAGGCTTGTGATGAGATTTTGAGTTTGCATCAAGCGCAGACTGCCAATCAAAGTACGCTCTGACTGAGTCGATATAGCCAATTACCAATAACTGTTGCGTATTTATATGCCTATATTGCTGGTATAAATTTTTCTCGCTTGCTGTGCCGGTGCAGACAGAGGCTTCAAAAAACTTATCCCAGCACCTATGCTCGTACTGCTGTAAAGTTTTTAAAGCATAATAAATAAAAAAGGAGAACCTTATGATGTTTCCTATCGAAAACAACGACACGTTTTTACTGTTTTTTCATGGCCTTGATTCAAGCAATGAGACCAGTAAATATACCTGTATCACGCGTGAGCCAAAATACTGTCAAACGGTCAATTATCGAGACAATTTTGCAGAAATATTTGAGATCTACGATGCCTTAATACGTGAAAAAATGACACAGTATCCTCGAGTGGTATTGGCAGGGCATTCGCTTGGTGGTTGGTTTGCCAATCATTTTTCCCATAAATATCACTTGCGGGCGCTATTGATTGCGCCTTGTATCTATCCTAGTGAAGTGTTGGCCGATCGTGTTCCAGTAGTGGCTGATATGAAGCTGTCGTTTCCCACATCTAACACTGAGATGGTGCGGGTCATGGTAGAAGTTGATGATGAAAGTCTCGATGTGGCAGTTGCTAGACGAACTTTAGTGGATTTACCTGAGAGCTGGGAAGTCGATTATTTCGAAGGAGGCCATCATCGTATCGCCCGTAGCAGTGATATCTGGTATCACTTAACTCGTTTGTGCGAAGATCCCATCGTTTGGATGGATGAGGCGACGTATCATGGTGAAGAGTAGAAAGGGGTTTTCCCTAAAAAAGCCGGTGCTTAAGATTGAAAAGTAAGTAGGGCATGTCCTCAATTCAAACGAGTGTCCTCTAAATGGGCTAAAAATGGCTAAATTTTGCCAAACATCGTCAAATGGCTGGTCGATATCTCGATATTATCGACGCTATTTTTCTCGTTTAACGGCAATTTATCTCATTTTTATCTCCACTTGTGAAATGAGGACACACCCTAAACATAACAGTATTTATTTTTTGTTATCTGATGTGCTATCATCGTTGAACGATCTATCGTGGGTTTAACAGTTTTGTTATCGCCAGCCATGACCACAGTCTGATGGCGGCGTGACAAACCTTGCAACTTCCAGCACGATATAAAATAATTCTGGTAAAGCGCATGAGCCTGTACTCCGACAACCTCATTTGTGCCTGATTTTTTGCCTATTTGGGCGTATATCATACTTTTTCGTCGGAGTTACAGGAGTCTAAGGTGTTCAATATCATGAGCCATATTTCTAATCAATCCAAATATACCCGTCGTTATCATCCTCGTCATTCTCTCGCGCAATATATGATCAATCAAATAGAGTCGCTTGAGTTGCGCCCGCAAGATATCGTCAAGCAAATGGGCTATCCCCTCAAGCACACCATACCTGCCTATGACCGTCTGCGCCACGTGCTGTCGAATAAGTATCTAGGGCTTGATGGTAGCTATATGGATAAATATTTTACGTCTGACGAGTTTTTGGCCACGCTATTTTCCATACTTGAGATACCGTATCAGCTATTTGCAGAGGATATCGCTCAGATTAAAGATGACTTAGCGAATTATCCAAACACCTTACCCAAATATAGCTTACGAGCCGATGTGGATTTTACCTTTACGAGTGGTGCGAATTGGATGTCTCGTAGCGCAGCTTCACGTTTTGTGGAAGTACATTTGCCTAACGACTTTTCCACATTAGATGAGTCTGCGCGTGAGTCTGTGATTCAAGACAGCATCTGCGAGCATTATCAGCAGTATGAGGGCGGTGCGTCCTACGACGCTGTCATCAAAAGCTATCGATTGACTATTGAACAAAATAACCATGTGATTGATTCTGCCGAGTATGGGCTACCAAAATCCAGCAGTATCTGAGAGACTGTGACTGTCTGAGCAGGGTGACAAGTGAATCGTGTCTGGCTCTATAACCGTATATCTAAAATTGTCTGAATAAGAGACAATACGCTCATAGACTCTGAGGCACTATGACATCGAAAAACAGCAGTGTGCTTAGGGATTCTTAGCGATTGGAAATCATAGATATTTAACAAATTTAACTCAAGTAAAAAGGCAGTGCCGAATGACCCAACATAACCCGTATAATTTTTTACCTTTGCAGTCTACCGGTAGAAACGAGACTGATACTGCTAATACCTATGCTCCTGAAGACATGATTAAAATATACGAGCAGCAGTTCCTCATTCCTGTGCCTGAAGAAAAGCTGACCGAGTTTTTGCCAGCGCTAAAAGCATTCTATGACATTGATAATAATACCTTAGACATCAGTGCCATTATTTATGATGCCATTGCTGATTCTTGTATTATTTACAATCACAAAGTCAAAGTCGGTGACTATCAAATACTAGGTGAATTGATCGAAGAAGCGATTGAATACGATGAAGATAATAAAGACGATGCCGGCATTGAAGATAAAGAAATGCAAGCCTATACATTAGAATGTCAGCGTACTTTTTTTATTAATGACGTCGAAATGATTTATCATTTTAATTTATTTATTTATGGCGATGGTTATTCTACTTTAACCAAAAAAGAAACTATTTTAGAAAAAATGTATTGGTTCGTTAGGGGAAGATTCGAAGAAGATTTGTTAGATGCCTCTGAAGATAATGACAGTTTAGATTCCATCAATGAGCAGCTAGATGGCGTAGGTATTCACGCAATGGATCTGACGACCATAGATGAGATAGTCAGCTATGTAGAAGGCAGCATCATAGATGATGCAATGGTGGACGAGCTGAATCAGTTATTGGATGATGCTGAATAGCCTGTAAGATAAGCTAGGGCATGTCATTGTTTGATCACCATTTAAATGACGATTGATTGAATGGATGGCATGGCTTAGCAGAGTGAGCAATCACTAAAAGAATCGACTCGAAAAAACCTTTATCTGTCTTAAAAATATGTTAAAAGCCTCACTACTCTTATTATGAGTAGTGAGGCTTTTAACATATTTGGCGTGGGAACAGAGACTAGTGAACACAGTGAAGGGCAATCAGAGAAAGGTAAAGAAGCCGTTGCTTTTTATGCCAAAGACGTTGATGATATGGAAAATATAGCCATCGTTAAGCCAAAATAAAAATAGTAGATAGGGGCAATAATGTTCTATTGGTATAGGCGATTCTCTATAAATTGGGTACGGCGTCAGTCTCGCTTAGCCTACTATTTGTCGTACTTTCACGCGGATTTCTTATATCCAAATTATATTGAACCGACGATATCAATTCTTGGTAGATGCTGTCGGTACAGGTACAGCAAGAACAGTCTATACCAGTCACGCAGCCATAGCGTGGTGCATCTATTCTATTCAGCACGTAGGCTGGGTGTCGATATTATCGTTGCTAGAGCGTGTCCTCAATTAAGCCAAATACGACCTACTGTAATAGCAATAATATCGAGTCGTCTGTCTAAGAAATCGATTATTTTATTCCCCAGCCAAGCGCAATTAAACAGGCAATAATAAAAGATATTATAAGGGCTTGATTAAAGTGTTAAAACCATAACTCTAATTGTAAATAGAGTATAGGATACGTATAATTGTGCTAGAATAGGTTTTTTTTCGATACATGCGCTTCTTTTTGCATAAAACTTTTGTATAAAGCTTTATGCAAAATGGAGTCGTTTTTTTTGTATAACGATTATTTTTTGATAGCGACTGTTTATCGCGATATGTTGTTATGATTTGAAAGGTTTATATTATGCGACAGTCTTTTAAATTGTTGAGTGCATCAAGTTTACTACTTATGATGTTGTGGTCTACTGGGTGTGCCACGACGACCATTAACTCTGGTCTACAGGCTGGAGATTTGCCTCCAGTCGGGGATTTTACGGCAGCAAACGGGCTGCAGTTTAATATTCAGCCGCTCAGTTTAGCCACCTTACCAGTACCTCAGGTGACTCGTCCTAATAAAGATATTTATCAGCTCATTGCCAGCTCAAAAAAGACGGAATATCGAATTTCTCAAGGCGATATCCTTAGTATCAATTTAGTTGGCTATCCTGATATGACACCTACTACTGCCTCAAATAGTAGTAACCCTTATGCGTCAGGCTATCCAGTAGATCAGCAAGGCTTTGTACAGTTTCCTCTAGTAGGCAGAGTGAAGGCATCGGGTTTGAGTGTGCCTCAATTTACAGCATCCCTACAGAGCAAACTACAACGCTATCTGAAATACTCAGATCCACAAGTCAAAATTATTAATTATCGTGGTAATAAGTTTTTTATTGACGGTGACGTTAAACAACCGGGTGAGTTCGCGATTGATGATGCGCCAGTATCGCTATATAGCGCCATTTCAAGAGCTGGCGGCGCTACAGAAACTGGTGACTCAAATAGTATCGTTTTGAATCGTAATGGTCGTAATTATAATATTGGCTTACAAATGCTACGTCAGATAGGCTCATCGGGAAACCAGCTCTATATCCAAGATGGCGACTCCATTCATGTCAATAGCCAAAGCCGCAATACGGTCTATGTGTTAGGCGAGTTTGGACAAATCGAACCTGTGCCTATCTTAGAGCAAGGTCTGAGCCTAGCACAAGTACTGGGCAGTTCTAAAGGTTTGAATTCGGCCACTGCTAATGCAGCGAAAGTATATGTCGTGCGTGACAACCCAAGTTATCAGCATACCAATATTTATTATGTCGATATGCAAACTATTACCAATTTAGCACTCGCTAACCGTTTTGAGATGCAACCCAATGACATTCTTTATGTCGATCCAACAGGGTTAACGCGCTGGAATCGTGTTATCAGCTCGATATTACCGTCAACTTCTGCCATCAGATCTATCGCAACGTTATAGCGATAAATACAGGTATTTAGCATTATGGCTTTTGATAATATTTTGGTGGTCTGCGTAGGCAATATTTGTCGTAGTCCTATCGCTGCCGCGCTATTAAAGCAGCAATATCCGCAAAAACACATTGACTCTGCTGGACTTTCAGCTGTTGTTGGTAATCCAGTCGATCCCAATTCGCAAGAAATCATGGATCCATATGATATAAGCATGTCGGATCATATTGCGAAGCAAATTACTGAAGAATTAACAGCGAGTGCAGACATCATATTGACGATGTCGGCCAATCAGAGTAAATGGATAGAAGAGCGTTGGCCACATTGTCGTGGTAAGACATTTCGGATTGGTCACTGGATCGATAAAGATATTGCCGATCCTTACAAGCATGAAAAATCAGCATTTGAGACCGCGCGGCAAGACATTGTTTCTAGCCTTGAGCAATGGACTGATAAAATTAGCTAAGCGTTTGTTATTGAGAGCTCGGTATCGAGCTGCTAAATAGTGAGCCATTACCTTAATATAATGAATAAACCGTTATGACTATAGATTCACAAAACACTTCCAAAAAGACTATTGAAAAAGACGATGATGAAATCGACCTAATGGCACTGCTTTGGGTGCTGTTACGTGGCTGGAAGGTCGTGGTGTTCTTTGCATTGCTAGGGTTAATCATTGGTATTTTGTATAGCCGATATGTCAATCCTACCTTTAAGTCAGACGCGATGATACAAATCGAAGAAAACAGTCAAGGTATTGCCGCATTGGGTGAGAGTATCTCGGATTTGGTTGGTTCTGAGGTGAGCAAAGCGCAGACAGAAGCTGAACTCATCAGATCGCGGATGATCTTGGAGCCAGTTGTCAAGCTACTGCATTTGCGCATTGAGTTGGGCAATCCCAATATTGATGCGATCGACAGAATAAAAGCCAATCACATCGATACTCAAATGAATACTCCAAAAGGGGTGTCCTTAAAAAGTGAGGAAGGACGTGTACAAGTCAGTCAATTTGAAGTCTCACGTGCTTATCTGAACCGTACGTTTACTTTGACCAAAACCAAGACAGGCTTTGTACTAACAGATGGCTTTGATGACTTTGAGGGTCAAATTGGTCAGGCGCATAAGTTCCGTGGTACTGATGGTCAGGTATATATCACGGTGAATGAGCTACCGAGCGAGAACTATCCGATCACTATCACTAAGCAATCATTAAAAGCAACCATAGATGATGTCAATAGCGCGCTGTCAGTCGTTGAACAAGGCAAGCAGACGGGCATTATTAAGCTGTCTATGACGGGCAGCAGTCAGGAACAAGTCACTAGCGTACTCAACCAAATCGTTCTCTCTTATATCGATCAGAACCAATCGCGTGGCTCAGAAGAGACCACCAGAACGCTCACGTTTATGCAAACTCAGATACCAGCGCTAAAAGATAAGCTAGAGAACTCTGAGTCGATTTTTAACGAGTTTCGTAAAAAGTATGGCACTATCGATGTGGCCAAAGAAGCAGAGCTGCTGTTGACTGAAAATTCGCAAATCGATACGCAGCTCAATGAGCTGAAACTCAAAAAAGCAGATCTGACCACTTACTATACTAATGAGCATCCGCTAGTCGTACAAATCAATGAGCAGCTAACAGTGCTGAACAGCCGAAAGCGAGAGATTGATAATACGATCGCTGACTTACCTGAGATTCAAAGAGAGTTTTTGAAATTGTCAGAAGACACAGCGATCAATAGAGAGATTTACCTCACACTACTCAAAAATTATGAGCAGCTTAAAATAGTCAAGGCTGGCCAAATCGGTTTTGCACGTATTATCGATTTGCCAATTAATACCTATAAAGCCATCGCACCCAAAAAACTACAAATCATCGTTTTGGCATTATTATTGGGCGGTATGCTGGGTACGATGCTAGTACTGTTAAAGAATCTACTTAGAAATGTGGTCAAAGACCCTGAAAGTATAGAAGGTAAAACCGGCGTACCAGTGGTTGCCACGATACCGCGCTCTCCCTTACTATCGAGAATTGGCAAGAACAAGCAAGCTGGCAAACGCTTATTGGCTCACTTAGATCATAACAGCTTGAGCTATGAAGCGATAAAGAGCCTTAGAACGAGTCTGATGTTCTCTATGCCAAAACAAGCCAATACGCTGACGGCATTTGAAAAAACGAACGATAGTAATGAGCTCCAAGTCGGTCAGCAAGCGAGAGTTATCTTAATCACGGGTGAGAGTCCAGGTGTTGGTAAATCATTTATTAGTGCTAATTTATCAGAGGTTTTTGCCCAGTTAAATAAGAAGGTATTGGTTATAGATGCGGATATGCGCTTAGGCGAGCTGCATAAACTCTTCAATTTGAGTCAAGACCAAGGCTTAGCTGATTATCTGACTGAAGGTAGCAGCCGTTTGGCCAAAACTGATGACGCATCTCCAGCACTCACCTCTAGCGAGTTAAATGTCGAGAGCTTTATTCATTCGACGGGTATGGATGGTATTGACTTTATGCCACGTGGCCGACACCCTCATAATCCTGTGTCGCTACTGATGAGTGATAGGTTCGCTCAGTTGATGACAGCCCTAAAAACGCATTACGATTATATCGTTATTGATTCACCACCTATACTCGCTGCCTCAGATGCCATCATCTTAGCGCAGAATGCAGATAAAGTGTTGATGGTTACTCGCTACGATAAATCGATAGAAGGCCAAGTTGTTTATGCGGTCAAGCAGATGCATAAAGCCAATATACAAGTAGACGGTATTATTCTTAACGATGTTCAACAAGGTCCGATGGACAAGTACAGTTATCATTATAGTTATGCTTATGGCGATACTCAGTAACCCATAGGCAATGATGAATAAGAAGTAAGCAAGCATTTAAAGACGCTTTATCTTTGGTTTCGGTAACAGTTAAATAGTTGAAAGTTATGTCGATACAGTCAAACGAGAATGATAGCTATCGTTCTTCACACAGCAATCAACATCAACAAGCTAAGGCCAAAAAATCTTGGCTATATGGACGTGCGCAGCAGTTACTATCGCTGCCACGTATGGTCAAGCGCATTATATTGATGAGTGCTGACTTGCTAATGTCAATGCTGTGTTTATATCTGGCATTGGCATTGCGATATGGTTATATGGCCAATCATATCAGTCCTGCGGCGCTGTTCTTTTACGCGATCATTCCTGTCATTGGCTTATTTGCTATTGGCTTCTATAAAGGGGTATCACGAGTCTTTTTTGATGCGGTAATGCGTCAGGTGTTGCAGTTATTTGTGTTACTCATTTTAGCCTATCAGCTGATTATCTTTTTGGACTGGTTACCGACAATACCGCGCTCAACGCCGATTATTTATCTGTTCTTATTGTTTATTTGGTTATGGAACAGTCGTTTAACCATCAAAGAGTTACTGGCACGTTGGCAGGGTAAGCCTCACAGTCGTAGTAAACGCTATGGGCAATACGAGAATATCATTATTTATGGTGCAGGGGCAGCAGGTAAAGAGCTGTTTGAGGCACTACACTATTCTCACAAGTATCATATTGTCGGTTTTATTGATGATAATACTCAGCTTAGCGGCGCTCATTTTGCGGGTAAGAAAATATACCATGCCAGTGAATTGCTCGAAGTGGTCAAGCACTTAAAAGTGGCGCAGGTGTTTTTGGCCCTGCCATCTGTTAGTCTCACTCATCGGCGGCAGATTATTGATAAATTGGCTGATGTATCGGTGAAGATTAAGCAACTGCCAAGCTTACAAGAGATTGCTGATGAAAAAGTGACTGTTAGCACGATGCGTCAGGTGAATATCCTTGATGTACTAAACAGACAGACGGTCGAGCCTGAACAGCATTTGTTACAACAGAATATCACAGGTAAGTGTGTGCTAGTCACTGGTGCTGGTGGCTCTATCGGTAGCGAGTTATGTCGCCAGATCATCAAAAATCAGCCGCACTGCCTAGTATTGTACGAACTATCAGAGTATGCGCTATATAGTATCCATCAAGAGCTAATCGCCACAGTTGCGAGCAAAGAATGCTATGCAGGTATTGAGGTGATTGCTGTTATTGGTAATGTGACCAATGAAGCCAATCTGACACGGGTACTCAACGACTATAGTATTCAAACAGTCTATCATGCAGCCGCTTATAAGCATGTGCCTATTGTTGAGCACAATCCGTTTGAGGGTGTCATCAATAATACCAAAGGCACGTATCACTGTGCTCGAGCAGCGATAGCGGCCAACGTCGAAACTTTTGTATTGATCTCTACTGACAAAGCAGTCAGACCGACCAATGTAATGGGTGCATCCAAACGCTTAGCGGAGCTGGTCTGTCAAGGTTTAAGCCAAGAGCTTAGCCAAACATCAGACCGTCAAACACGTATCAGCATGGTGCGATTCGGTAATGTGCTGGGTTCATCAGGCTCGGTTGTGCCATTATTTACCAAGCAGATAGAGCAGGGTAAGCCTATCACAGTGACCCATCCAGATGTCACTCGCTACTTTATGACGATACCAGAAGCGGCAAATTTGGTGATTCAAGCAGGGGCGATGGCGAGGGGTGGCGAGGTCTTTGTTCTGGATATGGGCGCTCCAGTGAAGATCGTTGATTTGGCTCGGCGCATGATACATTTGAGTGGCTATGAGACAAAAGACGGCGATCATCCAAATGGCGATATAGAGATTGTGTTTACGGGTCTGAGACCGGGTGAGAAACTATATGAAGAGCTAATCATCGGTGAGGATAATGTACAGAAAACGTCTCATCCGCTCATCATGCAAGCGATGGAGCATTGTTTTCCACTGATGGATATTGAAGAAACGCTATCTCAGCTTGTTGACAAGGCTGAAGATCATGATGTGACATGGCTTAAGCAGCAGTTCAAGGTCTATGTTGAGGGTTATAAATCAAACTAAGGAGTTACTATGCAAAAAATACTTTTAGTATTTGGTACGCGTCCTGAAGCTATTAAAATGGCGCCTTTGGCACTATCGCTAAAAAAATCAAGTGCAGACTTTGAAACAAAGGTATGTGTGACAGGTCAGCATAGAGAAATGCTTGATCAAGTTCTAAATCTATTTGAGTTAGAGCCAGACTTTGACTTAAATTTAATGAAACCAGGCCAAACATTAGCCGATATTACTTCTGGTGTACTACAAGGGCTGAATAAGGTTTTTGACGATTGGACGCCTGATATTATATTGGTGCATGGTGATACTGCGACTACTTTTGCTGCTTCATTAGCAGGATATTATCATAAAATTAAAATTGGTCACATTGAAGCTGGGCTACGTACAGGTAATATATACTCTCCATGGCCTGAGGAAGCTAACCGTAAGTTGACAAGCGTGCTAACGACCTATCATTTTGCTCCGACGCAAACATCGTATGATAATTTGATCAAAGAAAATATTGATCCTATTAATATTGTCATTACAGGCAATACAGTGATTGATGCTTTATTAAGTGTCAAGAAGAAAGTTGAAACAGATCAAAATATTACAACACTGTTTAAACAGCAGTTTGATTTTTTAGATGATAATAAAAAATTAATCTTGGTCACTGGTCATCGTCGAGAGAACTTTGGTCAAGGATTTGAGAATATTTGCCTAGCACTGGCTAATATTGCGCAAAAAAATCCAGAAGTGCAAATCGTTTATCCTGTGCACTTAAACCCTAATGTGCAGCAGCCCGTTAATGAATTGCTAACTGGAATTGATAATATAAAATTGATTGAGCCCCAAGACTATCTACCATTTGTATATCTTATGAATAAAAGTTATCTGATTTTGACAGATTCAGGTGGTATACAAGAAGAAGCCCCTTCTTTAGGTAAACCTGTATTGGTAATGCGTGATACTACTGAACGACCAGAGGCTGTGTCAGCAGGTACTGTAAAATTGGTAGGCACTGATCCTACTGTGATTGAAAATTCAGTTATTGAGTTGATAGAAAACAAAGATTTATATAAGAAAATGACAGAAGCGTATAACCCTTATGGTGACGGTACTGCGTGTGATCAAATTATTCGCTTTTTAACAACTAAAACGGTTTAGGTAATAACTATAAATGCAAAATACTAAATTTAATACTATCTGTGTGATTGGACTAGGTTATATAGGCTTGCCTACAGCTGCTACCTTTGCTGCTCATGGGGTTACAGTCACGGGTGTCGATGTTAATGAATATGCAGTTGATATGATCAATCAAGGTAAAGTGCATATTGTTGAACCTGACCTAGATACTTTGGTGCGAGACGTAGTGGCAGAAGGCAAGTTGTTCGCACAGACTACTCCAGTGGCAGCAGATGCTTATATCGTCGCCGTACCTACTCCATTTCAAGGCAATCATGATCCAGATTTAAAATATATTGAGGCTGCCTCCAAAGCATTAGCTCCTTTCTTAACTGCAGGCAATCTAGTAATTTTAGAGTCAACCTCTCCAGTAGGCGCTACTGAGCAAATGGCCGAATGGCTAAGCGAAGTCAGACCAGATCTAAGCTTTCCTCAGCAAGCGGGCGAACAAGCAGATGTTATGATAGCGCATTGTCCTGAACGTGTCTTGCCAGGCAAAATACTACAAGAGTTGATCAGTAATGATCGTATCGTAGGAGGAATGACAAAAAAATGCTCTCAAGCGGCTTGTGATTTATATAACATATTTGTAGAAGGCAGCTGCGTGACGACGAATGCTCGTAGCGCTGAAATGTGTAAGCTGACTGAAAACTCCTTCCGTGATGTTAATATTGCCTTTGCCAATGAGCTGTCTATTATTTGTGACAAACTGGATATAGATGTATGGGAGCTCATTAGATTAGCCAATCGTCACCCTAGAGTAGATATCTTACAACCAGGGCCTGGTGTTGGTGGGCATTGTATCGCTGTAGATCCTTGGTTTATCGTATCTAAAACACCAGATGAAGCTAGGCTTATTCGCACTGCACGTGAAGTGAATGAAAGCAAGCCTGAATGGGTGGTTGCAAAAGTTAATGAAAAGGTAATTGAGTTCTTGGCTGATAACCCTACTAAGACTATTAAGGATGTCACAGTGGCTTGTTACGGTTTAGCGTTTAAGCCAAATATTGATGATTTACGTGAAAGTCCTGCTTTGAGTATTGCAATAAATCTTGCCGAGCAGGGTCTAAATGTTTTGGCAGTGGAGCCTAATATTTTTAAACTGCCTGAAGAACTAAAAAGTAAACTTACCTTAACTGAGTACGATAATGTGGTAGTTGATGCAGATATATCATTATTATTGGTTTCTCACAATGAATTTAGTAGATTAAACAAAGGAAATAGTACTTGGATAAATTTTATTCAATCTTAGAAGTATGCAATATACATAACACCTATTTATTATGTTTTGTCATTATTAAGACTATAAATGATTGAATAATAAATGTATGGTCTACTGGCAATAGAATTTTTAGTCGGAAACATACTAAAATGCTCTTGTAAAGGAACAAACATGCTTAATCTTATCGGCAGAAATCAACCATTATTTTTATTTGATATTAGTAATAAAGAACAGGAATTAAGGAAAGTTGTCTCTAATTCACGCTTTTTAGTACTGGGTGGCGCAGGTTCAATTGGCCAGGCAGTTACTAAAGAAATCTTTAAGCGTAATCCTCAAAAGCTGCACGTTGTCGACATCAGTGAAAATAATTTAGCTGAGTTGGTTCGAGATGTTCGTAGTTCATTTGGCTATATCGACGGTGACTTCCAAACTTTCGCACTGGATATAGGTTCAGTTGAATATGATGTCTTTATTAAAGCAGATGGTCAGTTTGACTATGTATTAAACCTATCCGCATTAAAACATGTTCGCAGTGAAAAAGATCCTTATACCTTAATGCGTATGATTGATGTCAATATTTTTAATACTGATAAAACACTACAACAATCGATAGATGCTGGGGTGAACAAATACTTTTGTGTGTCCACAGATAAAGCAGCTAACCCTGTAAATATGATGGGCGCTTCAAAACGTATTATGGAAATGTTTCTAATGCGTCGTAGTCTAGAAATTGATATCTCTACGGCTCGCTTTGCCAATGTAGCATTCTCTGATGGATCCTTATTACATAGCTTTAATCAGCGTATTGAAAAACGCCAACCCATTGTTGCACCTAATGACATTAAAGGATATTTCGTGACCCCTCAGGAGTCTGGTGAGTTGTGTTTGATGTCTTGTATTTTTGGTGAAAATAGAGACATTTTCTTTCCCAAGTTAAGCGAAAACCTACATCTTATTTCTTTTGCAGATATTGCTATCAAGTACTTAGAACAAAAAGGCTATGAAGCAGTGTTATGTAGTAATGAAGATGAGGCACGCGAGCTTGCTAGAACGCTTCCCGAACAAGGTAAATGGCCCTGTTTATTCACAGGTAGCGATACTACTGGCGAAAAAGACTTCGAAGAGTTCTTTACCGAGAATGAAGTGTTGGATATGCAGCTATTTAATAATCTTGGTGTCATTAAGAATGAAGCGATCTTTGATTCTGGCTTACTTACAGAGTTTGAAACCAACATTCAAAATATGAGAGACAAACGTGCTTGGGACAAACAGTCTATTGTTGATCTTTTTTTTAAAATGATTCCAGATTTTGGCCATAAAGAAACTGGAAAATACCTTGATGGTAAAATGTGAGAATAATATGCAAACGGAACTTATAAAATTAGTCCGAAACATTTACTCGACTAATGAATTCATACCCTTACATGCGCCTAGTTTTTCGGGTAACGAACAGAAGTATGTCACAGAAACCATAACCAGTACCTTCGTTTCAAGTATTGGAAAGTTTGTGGATGAGTTTGAACAAAAAATTCAACAAGTAACTGGGTCGGCAAAAGCTATAGCGACTGTCAATGGTACTGCTGCACTTCACTCAGCATTATATTTAGCAGATGTAAGAGCGGGCGACCTAGTGATCACGCAAGCATTGACTTTTATTGCCACTTGCAATGCCTTATATCATATGGGTGCCAAGCCTATCTTTATCGATATAGAACGTAAAGCATTTGGCCTATGCCCTGTAGCTACAGAGCAATGGCTCTCTGAAAATGCTTTTATAGACGAACAAGGTCAGTGTCGACACAAAGATAGCCAAGCTACTATCAAAGCAGTCATGCCAATGCATACCTTTGGTCATCCTGCGCAAATTGACGAATTATTAGCAGTCTGCCAAAATTGGAACCTAACTTTAATTGAAGATGCAGCTGAGAGCTTAGGCTCGTATTACAAAGGCAAGCATACAGGTACCTTAGGACGTTTCGGCGCCTTGAGTTTTAATGGCAATAAAGTCATTACTACGGGTGGTGGTGGTATGATTCTATGCCAGAATCAAGAAGATGGTTTTAGAGCAAAACATATCACTACTACAGCAAAAGTTCCTCATCCTTATGAATTTTATCATGATGAGGCAGGATTTAACTACCGTATGCCTAATCTGAATGCAGCATTAGGTTGTGCACAAATCGAACTGTTAGAAGCAAAGCTTGCTAGCAAACGTCTTATAGCAGAGCAGTATTTACAGTTCTTTGAAAACACTGATTACTGTTTTGTAGTGGAGCCTGAATATGCTCATTCTAACTATTGGCTAAATGCTGTCGTTTGTCCTGATGCAAGCGCGCGCGACTCTTTGTTAGAGACTACTAATAAGCAAGGTGTTATGACTCGCCCCGTCTGGCAATTAATGCATCGCTTACCTATGTTTTCTAATGAGTTAAAAGGTGATTTAATCAACTCTGAATGGGCAGAGGCTCGACTAGTCAATTTACCTAGTTCTCCTATTGGTATCTAATATGAAAAAAATTGCTGTATTTACAGGTACTCGTGCAGAATACGGGCTCTTATATTGGTTATTAAAAGATATTCAGGCTCACCCATCTTTAGAATTACAATTACTCGTATCAGCGATGCATTTATCACCCGAATTCGGGATGACTTATAAGCAAATTGAGTCTGACGGATTTGAAATTACTGAAAAAGTAGAAATGCTGCTCTCTTCAGACTCTGCTGTTGGTACTGTAAAAAGCATGGGACTAGGAGTCATAGGCTTCGCAGATGCGTTGGAGCGTATGAAACCTGACTTAATGATTATCTTAGGAGATAGATTTGAAGCTCTAGCTGCCGCTCAATCTGCCATGATTTTGCGTGTGCCTATTGCTCACATTCATGGTGGTGAAATTACTGAAGGCGCTTATGATGATGCTATTCGTCATGCCATAACCAAGCTTAGCTTACTTCATTTTACATCTACAGATACTCATCGCAATCGAGTTATTCAGTTAGGTGAACATCCTAATCGTGTCTTCAATGTCGGCGCCGTAGGTCTTGATCACTTACTGCGTACTGAACTCATGTCAATTAAAGAGTTATCTGCTTCTCTAGACTTTAATTTAGATAAACCTTATTTTTTAGTCACTTATCATCCAGTAACCGCTGCATCTGAGCCAGTGAAAGAGTCCTTTTTAAACTTACTACAAGCACTGGATCAGTTCCCAAACCATCAAGTCATATTAACTTATCCAAATGCCGACGAAGGTGGTCGAGAAATAATCCCTTTACTTGAAAGCTATGCTGCAAAACAGCTAGAAAGAGTCTTAGCAATTACATCTTTGGGACAGAAGCGTTATTTGAGTGCTGTAAAGCATGCCCAAGCAGTGGTTGGTAATTCCTCTAGCGGTATCATAGAAGTTCCTTCCTTTAATATACCCACTATCAATATAGGTGAGCGCCAACGGGGGCGTATGGCAGCTGACAGTGTTATATCATGCCCTCCTACCACTCAAGCTATTTTTAAAGCACTAAATTTAGGCCTAAAAAACGATTTTTCCAAGGTAACTAATCCTTACGGCAAAGGACAAGCCTGTGAAGCCATATTAAGGGAAATCCTTAAAGCAGACTTATTTACTATAAAAAGCTTTTATGACCTACAAAAGGAGTTATAGATTATGGTTAAAATTATTGCAGAAGCTGGTGTTAACCATAATGGCAGCAAAGATTTAGCTTTTCAACTCGTCGATGCAGCTCATGCTGCAGGGGTAGATATTGTTAAATTCCAAACTTTCAAAGCAAAAAACTTAGTCACTAAAAGTGCTCAGCAGGCAGAGTATCAGGTTCAAAACACTGGTGTTACTGAGTCACAGTTTGATATGCTAAGCCGTTTAGAGCTTGATTATGACACTCATAAATCTCTAGTAGCACACTGTAAGAATCTAGGTATTGAATTTTTATCAACGGCCTTTGATAAAGAGAGTCTAGACTTCTTAGTCAATGATCTCAGTCTTAAAACCCTAAAAATTCCTTCTGGTGAGTTAACGAATGCACCTTTCGTGTTGGAGCACGCTCGTACTGGATGCGACTTAATTGTCTCTACAGGTATGGCAAATTTAGCGGAAATTGAAGCTGCTTTAGCAGTTATTGCTTTTGGATTAGTAGCTAATGATAGTCAGAATCCTAGCCAACAGGCTTTTGAAGAAGTCTATAATAGCGACATAGGACAGAAAGCTCTCAAACAAAAAGTCACAATTTTACACTGCACAACTGAGTATCCAGCACCTGTTAATGAAATCAATCTAAATGCTATGTCTACGTTAAGAAACACCTTTCATTTAGCAACAGGTTATTCTGATCATAGTGCCGGTATTACTATCCCTATAGCAGCTATAGCTTTGGGTGCCCAGCTTATTGAGAAACACTTTACTTTAGATAAATCAATGCCTGGTCCAGATCACAAGGCATCATTAGAGCCTGATGAACTAAAAGATATGGTCCAAGCGATTCGTGATGTTGAAATGGCCTTAGGCAATGGTATTAAAGGCCCTCAACCCTCTGAGATTAAAAATAAATCTGTAGCAAGAAAAAGCTTAGTTGCTGCTCAGTATATAAAGGCAGGTGATACTTATACAGAAAAAAATCTCACTATTAAACGTCCAGGTAATGGGATATCCCCGAATCTTTATTGGTCCCTATTAGGTAAAACAGCTAATCGAGACTATTTAGAGGGAGATTTGATTTATGTCTAAACCTTTAGTAGTTATTGGTTCGGGGGGGCATGCCTCTGTGATTGCTGATATTTTATTAAGTGAAGGTAGAACAGTAGTGGCGGCTGTATCTCCTGATGAAATAAAGGATAATAATCCATTAAAAGGTATAAAACGTTTAATGACTGATGTAAGCCTCCTAGATACCTACTCACCTGAAGAAGTTGATCTAGTGAACGGTCTCGGTTCTTTGCCTGACAATACATTAAGAACTAACCTGTTTGACTACTTTTCTAATTATGGCTATAAATTTCAGTCTGTCATAGCTCCATCTGCCATTATTGCAGGAGGGGTTAGACTGGAAGGTGGCGTACAAGTCATGCATGGTGCAATCATTCAAACAAATGCTAGTATAGGTAAAAACTGTATAATTAATAGCGGTTCAGTTGTTGAGCATGATTGTATAATTGGTGCGCACAATCATATAGCACCGAATGCCACTTTAAGTGGAGGTGTCGTTACAGGCGACCAAGTACATATAGGTACAGGAGCTAATATTATACAAGGCATCACAATTGGTCAAAGAGCTGTTATTGGTGCAGGATGTACAATAATAAAAGATGTAAAAGAGGGACAGGTAATTGTTCCAGCCCGTAACAGAATTATTCGAGAGGAGTGGTAAAAATGACTGATTGGCAAGATGTAGTACTAACACCTGCATCGAATATACGTGATGCTATGCGTACTCTCGATGAAACAGCGCTTCGAATTGCAATAGTTTGTGATGAAAATAAGAAGCTGTTAGGTACAGTGACTGACGGTGATATTCGTCGGGGACTACTAAAGAACTGTAACATGCAAGACTCTGTCAGTGCGGTAATGTATCAGAGTCCAAGAACTGTTACCCGCTCTCATACTCGTCAACAGCGCATAGAGATTATGGATCAATATGACCTTCTTGCACTTCCGATTGTTGATGATAAAAACCATTTAGTTGGCTTAGAAACTCTACATCAAGTTTTAAAGCCTAAAAAATGTGACAACCCTATTTTTATTATGGCAGGTGGCTTCGGTACTCGCCTTCGCCCTCTTACTGATAACTGTCCAAAACCAATGCTGCGCGTTGGTGATAAGCCAATGCTTGAGCACTTAATTAATCAATTTAGAGCATTGGGTTTTTACGACTTTTATATCTCTACTCATTATATGCCAGAAATTATCCATACACACTTTGGTGATGGCAGTGAATGGAATGTTAATATAACTTACATTCATGAGAGTACACCATTAGGTACTGGCGGTGCACTAGGTCTACTTCCTAAAAATCTACCAAAACTACCATTGATTATGATGAATGGTGACGTATTAACCAAAATTAATTTTACTGAGTTATTGAGTCATCATGAGTCAAATAACCTAGATGCCACTATGTGTGTTCGAGAAATGGAATACAAAATTTCTTATGGTGTCGTTGAAAGTGAGGATGGTCTGATTACTAATATGGTAGAGAAACCGACTTATCGTTATCATATTAATACGGGTATATATGTACTTAGTCCTGAATATGTTTCTTCTGTCAAACCAAACACTCAAATTGATTTACCGACTTTACTGGAGCAAAGAATAGATAAAGATAAAAAGGTCGGCATCTATACTACTCATGAGTATTGGTTAGATATTGGACAAATGACTGATTATCAGAAAGCTCAACAAGATATAAAAGGCTTTTACCAATGAAAATAGCTATCATTCCTGCTAGAGGAGGGAGTAAACGTCTACCAGGTAAAAATATAAAATTATTAGGTGGTAAGCCTTTGATAGCTTGGACGATTGAAGCCGCTATTAAAAGTAATGTTTTTGATCATGTTTTTGTTAGTACTGATAGTGAAGAAATTGCAAGAGTCTCTAGAGATTACGGTGCAAAAGTTCCTTACTTGAGGCCTGCGGAGTTAGCTAGTGACACAGCAACGACTAATGATGTGATTACACATTTAGTTGACTGGCTGGGAAAAAAAAATCTGATGCCTGTGTCTATAATATGCGTACTACAGCCAACTTCACCTTTTAGGAATGCTAGTCATATCATCGAAGCATTTGAAGAAAATAAGCAAAAATCTGCGAAAGCGATTGTTTCTGTATGTGAGCTTGAGCATCCTCTACAGTTATGCAATCAATTAGGATCTGATGGTTCGATGGTGAGTTTCATTCAGTATAAAGATATAAAAAGAACGCAGGATTATAAACCTACATATAGGTTGAATGGGGCGTTATATATTTTTGATAGAGAGTATGTAGGTAGGATGAGTGAATTATATAGTATGGGAACTTTTGCTTATATCATGGATTCTAAATCTTCTATCGATATTGATACTCTAGAGGATTTTGAATATGCTGAGTTTTTATTATCAAGATTTCACCATCTAATCGATATCTAACAGCTAATTAGTAGAAGGTTAAGCACGAAATTATTGTCAGATTAAGACACTTTATTTTCCAATATATTCGTAGCTGGCAATAAATAAATTTGTACCATATAGGCATATTAAATGAATCTGTTAATCGTGGAATCCCCTTTACAACTGCTTTGTGCATACGAAGCTATTAAATCAAATCCTGAAATGCCGTATAGATTGCTCTTACGCAACAATGGCAGAGGGTCAAACGATATCCACTTATACAACTGTGCAGATTCATTGCAATTAAATTATCAAACATTCTTACTAAGACCTGATTATTTTAAATATGACTTGCTAAAAAAATTACCTTTGATGCTTGATATATGTAGAAAAGAATATAATCAAGTCTATTTAGGTAGTTATTACTCTTCTTTTCTCCATGCTCTTAAGAGAGGCTTGAGAAGAGAAGAAACTTACTATTTAGATGATGGAGCTGCTACGCTAAGAGCGCAATTGGAACAGATGAAAGAAGTAAACAAAAAAATAAATTGGTTTACTTTTTTTAACATACTACCACTTCAAGGCCAAAAAATAAAACGGCATAGCTTTGAGAGTTTGAAGAAGACTTGTATTAAAGAGAAAAAGGTTGGTTCATACTTTATAGGGCAGCCTGTAGAAATAATGTCTGGATATACTAAAAATCAGTATTATAATGGCGTAAGTACTATTGCCCATAGATTTACAGAAGAATCACCTTTGCTATATATACCACATCGAATAGAGGATATTGAAC
>NZ_JASDDJ010000139.1 GCF_030407455.1 Psychrobacter sp. 5A.1 | reverse complement strand
GCTGATGGTCAGTTCAGTATGACAAATGCGAAAGACAATATTATGCTGTCTGCGCATACAGGAAAGCTTGAGGCGACGGCAAAGCAAGATGTGAATATGTCATCCTCAACTAAAGAAGTTGAGGTGGTGGCAACGAATAAGATTACGCTGACGGCGGGCGGTGCGAGTATTACGCTAGATGGCGGTGATATTACGATTGCGGCGATGCAGTTTACGGAGAAGGCTGGTAAGCATAGTCGTGATAGCGGCGGGATGGATGGGCTGAGTTTGGCGGGGTTGCCTAGTATCATTCCTGAGAAAAAGACGCTGATGGATGGGGTTTATAATTTGGCTTACCAGTTTATCAACGATGAAAAAGAGCCTTATGCTAACATACCTTATACCGCTATAAATAAACGTACAGGCGAGGAGTTCAATGGAGTGACTGATAAAGACGGTTGGTCAGAACGTTTCTATTCTAATAATGAAGATGAGATTGAGGTACACTTAGAGCTTGATTGGCAAACAAAAATAGGGAAGAAATAATGACAGAGGATGTTGTTTCAAATGCTATTTCGCGAGCAAGTCCAGAGAACAATAGAACTATACAAATTTCAGATGAGTATTATTTAATAATTGGATTTGAAGTTAACTTACTTGAAAGTCTTGTAATAGATGGTGAGACTTACGAAAAAGCCTTTGATAAAACCACAAATACCCAAGACTTGACTGTTGAAGACGGCTATGGTCACAATTATTTTATTACTATAAAAAATGGTATTGTTGATACATTCTTCAGTTTTGGGCCAGGTGTAGATTTAAATGCAGGAACACCTGAAGAAATCGAAGAGAGCACATACGCTACTCCAAGTTTTCTAGAAAGGCAAAAAGGTATAGATGAGTATAGTGGAAAAAGACCTGGTAATACTGAAT
>NZ_JASDDJ010000138.1 GCF_030407455.1 Psychrobacter sp. 5A.1 | reverse complement strand
GTAAGTCATGGTCTTTATAATAATAATTAAGTTTGATAATTAGTTTATAACACTTTTAAGTAGGCTTGACTATAGTTTAGGCAGATTATTTTCCATCCATCCTTGGCGTAGAAATTTAGCTTGTGCCCATTTCTTCTCGATAGGATTTAGATCAGGGCTGTAGGGTGGTAAAAATAAAAGGCGATGGCCGTGTCTATTAAGCAGCTTTTGTACTCGTTTATGAAAGCTTGCGTTATCCATTACGATTACGCACTTGGTTTTTAGGCTCGGTATTAGCGTGTACTTGCACCAGTTATAGAATACATCTCCATTGATGTTTTTTTCGAAGTAATCAAGTGCAAATAGTCCTCTTTCGTACAGGGCACCAATGACGTTGGTACGTTTTTTACCTTGCCAGTTGTAGCGATCGCTACAAGGCTTACCTATCGGAGCATAGCCATAAGGTCTCATGCTCAAAGCCACTTTCATCCATATAAACAATGGGATAGCCTTGAATTATATAATCACTCAAGTGATTGAGATACTTAGCTCTTTTTTCCAGACAGGCTTTTGGATGCTCTAGTGTCTTTTTTTTGACTGATGTTTAATCGTTTTAAAGTATGATGAATGCCGGTTTTACTACAGCCCAGACGATTTGCGCGCTCATATTGATAGTCATCAGGATATGCTTTGACATCCTGAAGCAAAGCGTCATCAGGTATTTTAGTCGGGGCTTTATCTCGCCCTTTCTTAGGCTCTAAGTTCTGTCTCCAACTATGTATAGTACTAGTGCTAAGCGCGTAAAAAGCAGCAGCTTCTCTAACAGTCAGACCATTATCGATGCTAGACAGCACTTGTTTACGATAGTCGATTGAATAAGTCATGGTTTATCTGAATAGTTGATTATTTTTTATTTATTGTATCGGTTTTATCTGAACTCTACTATATATATT
>NZ_JASDDJ010000137.1 GCF_030407455.1 Psychrobacter sp. 5A.1 | reverse complement strand
AGAGCATCTCACTAATCTATTGTTTTCGACCAAGAATACAACGGAGTCATGAGATGCCCATAGACGAATTTATCATCAATATCTATCTAATGGTAGAGCAATATTACAAAACCGTCGTTACTAAACCCTTGCGAGGTGCAGGTTACGCGCCAAAGCTGAGTGATCCTGAGATTATTTGCATGGAACTGGTCGGTGAATTTTTAAACCTAGACCAAGACAAACAGATTTGGCAATACTTTACCCAGCATTGGCAATCTTGGTTTCCAGCCATAGGCTCATATCCTAACTTCGCAAAGCATTGCGCGAATCTGTGGCAGGTCAAACAGCAGATACAAGATAAAGTCAGTCAACTTGAGGGCTGTGACAACATCCATTTTATGGACGGCTTTCCGATACCTGTCTGTCATTATGGACGCGCTTATCGGCATAAAAACTATCAAGACTTAGCGGCTTTTAGCTACTGTGCAGCTAAGCAAGAGAGATACTATGGCTTTGAAGGACATTTGCTTGTTAATTTATCGGGCATGATTAAAGGTTTTACTTTTGCCCCTGCCAATGTTGATGAAAGAGCAGTTGCTGCAGAAATCACCACTCATATTCATGGGCTGCTTGGCGCTGATAAAGGGTATATCAGTCCTAGTCTCACTCAGCACTACGACGCTCAAGGAGTACATTTACAAACGCCACTCAGAGCTAACATGAAAGAGAATAGACCCAAACCTGTGGTAAGACGGCTAATGAAAGCACGCCGTATCGTTGAAACAGTCATTGGTCAGCTATCAGAACGATTTAATATACAAAAGGTACGAGCAAGAAATTTATGGCATTTGTCTCATCGATTGATTCGTAAGATTCTGTCGCATAATCTGTGCTTTGTACTCAATAAAAAACTAGGTAATCCGCCACTTCAGTTTGATTTGCTTATTTCAAGTTGAGAGTGGGGT
>NZ_JASDDJ010000136.1 GCF_030407455.1 Psychrobacter sp. 5A.1 | reverse complement strand
CGTCAGGATGCTATCACAGTATAGATAAAAAGGAACCTACTATGACAAATGATCAAAAGATAATTAGCGCAGTAATCAGATCAAAAAATAATAACAAAAATACCGATCATAAATACGGCGACATCAACGAAGCTCTTAAGTCATCTATGAAAATACTTTCTGGAGAATTTCCACTATTAGGTAATATGGATAATTTTGGCGAATTCAAGCCACATGTTCCTAAACAAGGATCTATGAAAGATTACTTTTTTATAAAAGATCCATTGCATATATCTGTTATTTTAAATACGGAAATTACGAATGTTGAGCTAATAAAAATTGCTACAACTACTCAAAAAGAATTAAAGACAGAAATGTTGGATTTTGAGGTTTTAAACCTTACAAACTATGACATAAAAAAAAGTAAGCGTTTAGAGAGCAACTCTACAAACAAGCATACCTATCTATTAAATCGCTTATATAGCTCGGAAGACTATCCAAATGTTATTGTTAGCATTTTAGTTAAGACGTCAGATGAAAAAGAGTATCTTAATTACAACACAGCCAGTAAACTACCTGAATCTATACCACGTATTAGAATTTCTTTAAAAGATCAGAAATTACTAAGACCTTTTCAAACAATAGGTGCTATATAGAATCTGGGATGGGCTCATAGAATCAGTTTTCAAATTGAACTGTCGTATTGGTTCAAATACTTATCTGTTTAAGTGTGTAATGGTCAACTAATTTAGTACAACACAAACATTGGCGCGATACGCTACCAGCAAGTATTACACGACCGCGTACATGCGCCAGTATTGGCACTGAGTGAGCAAATCATCACTCAGCCAAGCTCCGTGACGATGCAACGCTTTAATAGTGCCAGTGTCGCACATCCCACTCAGTCCGCTGAGATTACTACAAACACCAACACTGATGAAAATAGCGCTGACGAGGACAATCAAACAAGTAGCCAATCACTCACACTAGACACCCCTGCCGCATTTGCGCCAGTGACAGATACCGAGACCATCGATGAAGCG
>NZ_JASDDJ010000135.1 GCF_030407455.1 Psychrobacter sp. 5A.1 | reverse complement strand
GGTAACCCTCCCAAACTTAAGACACCTAATAAATAGAATTAAGCTGCCTGATTGAGTTTCTGTATCGGTGTAAAACCGCCATTGCCCATGTTTGGGCGCTTATGATTATAATGGTATAACCAGTTTTCTGCTTGTGCGCGTACCTGCTCTAGATTATCAAACAGCTCCTGATTTAACCAATCATATCTCATGGTTCTGTTAAAGCGCTCTACATACGCATTTTGCTGTGGACTGCCAGGTTCAATATAGCTTAAGATGATACCTTGCTGCTCAGCCCAGTCTTTGAGCGCATTGCTGATGTATTCAGGGCCGTTATCGCATCTTATCTGCACAGGTTTGCCTCGGTACTCAATAAGCTGATTAAGACTGCGTATGACCCTTTGCGCCGGTAGCGAGAAGTCGACTTCAACGGTGAGTGCCTCACGGTTGTAATCATCAATGACATTGAACAGTCTAAAGCCGCGGCCATCAGTTAAGCTGTCGTGCATAAAGTCCATGCTCCAGCTTTGGTTAATCCTATCAGGTACTGCTAATGGTATTGGTTTAGCACGTTTAATGCGACGCTTAGGCTTGATTCTAAGGTTGAGTTCAAGCTCGCAGTAGATGCGATATACCCGCTTATGGTTGTACGGCAGTCCTAGCACATTACGCAAGGTTAAAAAGCACAAGCCAAAGCCCCAGTTCTTGTTCTCATCAGTCAGTTTGATAAGTAAGTCCGCTATTTGCTGGTTCTCATCTGTTACCACCGACTTGTGATAATAACAGGTGACGCTGATGTTAAAGATGCTACAAGCCCTGCGGATACCAATACCACGATCTTCAATGTAGTGACAAACCAACGCTTTGCGCCTGAGTGGCGCTACCACTTTTTTGACATAGCATCCTGTAGGATGTCGGATTTAAGACATTCATCAGCGTACATCTTCTTTAAGCGGGCATTTTCAACTTCAAGCTCTTTAAGACGGCTGATAAGTGTGGCGTCCATACCACCATATTTAGATCGCCAGTTGTAGAAGGTGCTTTGGCTGATGTTATGCTCACGGCAGAGCTCGGTAATAGGGACGCCTTGTTCGGCTTGTTTTAGGATGTTGACGATTTGGTTGTCGCTAAAGCGTGTCTTTTTCATAGG
>NZ_JASDDJ010000134.1 GCF_030407455.1 Psychrobacter sp. 5A.1 | reverse complement strand
ATATTAAACTTCACGAAAATTAAAATTATCGCTAAGATAAATACAAAAAGCGGCCTAAGTAGTGAGCTAATCGCAAAGGTAACTAAATCATAATTACTTCTAGATAATATAGATATAATGCCTACAACACCGTGTATGAATCCTATGACTGGTAGGAGCGAAAAGTAATAATAGGGATTATTTACATCAATATATATCAGCGCGATAAATGTGATTACTAATGAGGCTATAAAAAGAAATAAAAGAATTGGAAAAGAGGTGTCAAAAATATGCTTAATTTTCTTTTCAAAGAAATATCGGACAAATGCACTTTGGAGGTTAAATCCAAAAAATGTTATTGCAACCGTAAATGTTGCTTGGAGTAAAGTAATATATCCAAATATGGCGTCCAATGTAACAATGGCAATAATATAGTGTGCCGCTAAATTTAATGCTTTAGACACTAATTGAATCATTGCATATTTAATTATGTCATTTCTTTTTTTAGCCAAAAGGTTCAATTTATTTTAATCTCTTATAATGCTCTACATCACGACTTTCAATGATTTGAGCTGAGTTGCTTTTTTATATTACGTATTCTATGGTTAGTTCTAAGTATAAATATTATAATATGTTACTGATACCAGTTTTTCTTGCTTGATATGCTTATGCAGATAGAGGCTATGGAAAATATACTAAATCTTTGCTATATCTATTTTAGATTAGACTTACTATAGTAAACCAAAGTAGTTTACCGATTATACAAAAACACATGCGTTCATTTTATTTAATGATGAATGTAGTTCTTAGAAAATCTATATCTTTATAAAAGATAAGGAGTAATAAACAATGTCCTCATTCAAGAAAAAAATACACGTAACTTTAATCAAACCTACCTTTAAAACCTATAAAATCATCAAACCTGTTATTCAAATAAAATGTTTATTTTTTATAAAATCTAATTCACTATATACTGCAAGTTATAAAAGACATCAATCTTAATATATTTAGTTTAATATAAAATCGATACAGCCCATATCATGAAATATAGTCAAACCCATATAAATCTGCTACATCGTCATCCTCGCTGACCATATTAATGTATAGTCAGTTCAAAATAAAACTGTTATGGCTAGGACAAATATCATAAAACAATTTAGATAAGTCATTTTCCATCCA
>NZ_JASDDJ010000133.1 GCF_030407455.1 Psychrobacter sp. 5A.1 | reverse complement strand
GGCTTTACGGGCGATCCAACGCCCATCAGCTACACCGTTGATGACAGTACCGGTCTGACCTCAAATGAGGCGACCGTCACCATCGATTATCCACAAAGCGCGCCAGTGGCCGTGGATGATAAAGGTGTCGGTCCTTTAAATACACCCGTATCAGTCGACATTCTAGCCAATGATACTGATCTTGAAAATAACATTGACCCAACCAGCGTCAAACTGATTAACCCAGATACTGGTTCTGAAGTCACCACCGTAACAGTAGCAGGCGAAGGTGAATGGGAAGTTGACCCAAGCACTGGTGTGGTTACCTTCACCCCAGAAACAGGCTTCACAGCTGATCCAACCCCAGTTGACTATGTGGTTTCTGACCTAACAGGCAACAAGTCTAATCCAGCCACCATCGTTGTTGATTATCCACCAACTGCCCCAGTGGCCGTGAATGAAATACAAACTGGCACCACAGGCAATCCTGTTGTGGTAGACGTACTGAGTAACGACACCGACCTTGATGGTGACATTGACCCAACGACCGTCATCATCACCCAAGCCCCAGCAGGCAGCACCATTGCCACTGACGGCAAATCGGTTGACGTCACAGGTGAAGGCGTATGGAGTGTGGATGCCGCGACAGGCGACATCACCTTCACGCCAGAGGCCGGCTTTACGGGCGACCCAACGCCCATCAGCTACACCGTTGATGACAGTACCGGTCTGACCTCAAATGAGGCGACCGTCACCATCGATTACCCACAAAGCGCGCCAGTGGCCGTGGATGATAGCGACACTGGCACGACGGGCAACGCGGTTGCCGTCACGGTGGTGGGCAACGACAGCGACCCTGAAAACGATTTGGACCCAACGACCGTCATCATCACCCAAGCCCCAACTGGCAGCACCATTGCCACTGACGGCAAATCGGTTGACGTACCAGGTGAAGGCGTATGGAGTGTGGATGCCGCGACAGGCGACATTACCTTTACGCCAGAGGCCGGCTTTACGGGCGACCCTACGCCCATCAGCTACACCGTTGATGACAGTACCGGTCTGACCTCAAATGAGGCGACCGTCACCATCGACTATCCACAAAGCGCGCCAGTGGCCGTGAATGACAGCGGCACTGGCACCTCAGGCGCCCCAGTGGTGGTTGCGGTGGTGGGCAACGACAGCGACCCTGAAAACGATTT
>NZ_JASDDJ010000132.1 GCF_030407455.1 Psychrobacter sp. 5A.1 | reverse complement strand
TATCGTCGGCTTGCGCCTAGTTTGGTGAAATTTTAGCAATCAGCAGCTCTAATATTTGAATGTTCAACAGACCCTAATTTATAGGATAATTTATGTACTTGTTTAATAATAAAAATTTATGTATTTTTTCAATATTTCTCTTCACAACGCCGTTTATCAGTATAGCCCAAGCCACAGACGAAGAAGATTATCAAAGCTATATGGATAGCATACCACGCGTTCAGCTCAAGATGATTCCTAACTCAAAAAAAGAAGAAGCAGACGAATCTTCTATACAAACGCATGAACTAGATTCAATGAGCTATACCGATAAATTAAATAAAGAATTAGCAGATAATAAGGTGCCTTTTCGATATTTAACCTACGAATACGGTAGTGGAAAATTTACCACCTATCCATTTGAGCTAGTGAATGAAGTATTACCAACGATAGAGGGTAGTAATCCTAATTATGATAAAAGATACGACAAAGCATTTCAAAAAATGATTTCTAAACTTGTCAGTCGTATTGATCTTACTAATAAGGAGCTTTACGCAATGGGATCACAGCAAGAAGGAGTATACATACAAGATATAAATACTGATAAAAAGTATGTATTTAATGAAATTTGCTTTGATAGTAAATGTGCTATAGGTCAAGTTTTCTATATTTTTGACCCCAAAAAATATGAAATGACAGGGATGCTCTATGATGGTTGTTCGTTTATTAAAGATAACATCACAGGTAAGAATCAACGTACTAAAGAACTATTACAAAAATATATCGATGTACAAGACCCTCTAGATTATAGCTATGCTCCTAGTGCTTGTAAAAAACGCTTGTCGATAGTTAAGGAAAAATAATATGAGCTCACTGATAAAGCCAGTTAAAGGAGCGATCTATACCCCTAATAGAGTAGGTTATATTGGAGCAGTTTCTAGACAAGAGTCATCTTCAGATCTACGTTATTCTTACTCTTATAATCAATCTATAATAAAAGAGATACAACCTCTATTATGAAACAGTTTAGGTAGATTATTTTCCATCCATCCTTGTCGTAGAAACTTCACCCAAGCCCACATCTGCTCGATAGGATTTAGGTCTGGACTATATGTAGGCAGCCATAAAATAGTATGTCCTGCCTCTTCAAGAAGTACTTTGTAGTGGTCAACTAATTTAGGACACCTGATAAGAGGTTTTTATTAAAGTAGCGCTTCTCTTTTTCTAACGGTGTTA
>NZ_JASDDJ010000131.1 GCF_030407455.1 Psychrobacter sp. 5A.1 | reverse complement strand
TGAGCTATGCTGAAGAAACCGTACAACTAAACTTGGTAAACTAAGCACAATTATAGGAGTTTACCATGACCAAGAAATTAAGAACCTACAGTAACGAATTTAAAGCTGAAGCTGTCAAGAAGATAGCAGATAATAATGGCAATATCTCAGCTACTGCAAAGCAGTTAGGTATTGCCATGCAAACGCTATCAAACTGGCATAACAAAGCCAATCAAGGCAAGCTTGTTGGCACAGAGCAATATGATCCTGACCTTATGAGTGCTCTTCAAGAAATAAAGCAGCTCAAGCGTCAGCTCAAAGTGGCTGAAGAGGAGCGCGAGATTCTAAAAAAGGCGACCGCGTACTTCGCGAAAAACAGCCCGTAAAGTACGCTTTTATCAAAGACAATCGTCAGATATTTAGCACCACTACTATGTGCCGTGTATTAAGCGTTAAGCCCTCAAGCTACTACGATTGGCTAAGTCGTGACATCAGCGAACAGCAGGTACACCGCAATCAGTGCGAGCTACTAGTTAAAGCCGCTCACAGTGAAATGAAAGAACGTTATGGCGTAGATCGATTGCATGCTCATCTAAGCAAACAAGGCCACAACATTAGCCTGTATATGGTAAGAAGCATCAAAGAGGAACACGGCATCAAATGCCGTCGTCATAAGCGCTTTAAAGTCACTACTGACTCAAACCACAACAAGCTGGTCTATGACAATGTTTTAGATCAGAGGTTTGACGCTAAGCGTCCTAACGAAGCATGGGTCAGCGACATTACCTATATCTGGACTGCTGAGGGCTGGTTATATTTAGCTGGAGTGAAAGATTTATACACCAAAGAGCTTGTCGGCTACGCTATCAATAAGCGCATGACCGCTGATTTAGTATGCCGTGCACTCAATATGGCAATCAAGAACAAACGACCTACTCAAGGACTGATTGTTCATTCAGATAGAGGTAGCCAATATTGTAGCCATGCGTACCATAAGATTATCGAGCAGCATAAGTTTACAGGCTCAATGAGCGGCAAAGGTAATTGCTATGACAACGCACCTATAGAAAGCTTCTGGGGCGTCTTGAAGAATGAACTAGTATATCATCAAGATTATAAAACGAGGTTTGCAGCCACTAGCGATATCATTGGGTATATTGAGCTGTATTATAATCAGACTAGGATTCAAAAGGGCTTGGGCTATCGAGCGCCAAGACAGGTGTGGTTTGATTATTATCGTCAGGCTGCGTAACTAAAATCTCCCAAGTTTATGTATACGGATTTGACGGCAGGGGTCA
>NZ_JASDDJ010000130.1 GCF_030407455.1 Psychrobacter sp. 5A.1 | reverse complement strand
GAAATAATAAATCATGAGCATTCAATTAATATTAAATGAAAACCGCAAACACGGCGTACCCGTCAAGATTTACACCTCAGATGTTGAGCAAGGTGCAATGCAGCAATTGCGCAATCTAGCCCAGCTAGAGTTTGTACACTCACACATTGCGGTGATGCCCGATGTGCACGTTGGCAAAGGCGCAACAGTCGGCAGTGTGATTCCGACCAAGTCCGCCATTATTCCTGCGGCAGTCGGTGTGGACATTGGCTGCGGTATGAACGCGGTGCGTTTGTCTCTGACAGCGAGTGATTTGCCTGACAGTTTGAAGTCATTGCGATCGATCGTTGAGCAGCAAGTGCCAGTCGGCTTTAACATGCACAAGCAAATCCAAGCTAAGAACTCAACGCTTGATCCGTTGGGCAAACGCCTCAAACCGATTACTGATAAGCATCCAGGTTTACTCAAAATGCTTAAAGGTTTTGAGCGTACGTGGGCGAAACAGTTGGGGACATTGGGCGGTGGCAATCATTTCATTGAGCTGTGCTTGGATGAAAACAAGGATGTCTGGGTCATGCTGCATTCTGGCAGTCGCGGCATCGGTAATTGTATCGGCCAGTACTTTATTAACCTTGCCAAAAAAGAACGTCAATCGCGCTTCGGCCATGTGCCAGATCGTGATTTGTCTTACTTTGCCGAAGGGTCTGATAGTTTTGCTGACTATGTCGAAGCAGTGGGCTGGGCGCAGGACTACGCGCTAGAAAATCGCCGTGAGATGATGCGCTTGGTCATTAAGTCATTGCAGTCGCCACAAGCGGGATTACCACGATTTCAGCTGACCAAAGAAGCCATCAATTGTCATCATAACTATGTCAATGAAGAGGTGCATTTTGGTGAGCAAGTCTATGTGACCCGTAAAGGTGCCATTAGTGCTTATGCTGGTGAGCTTGGAATTATCCCAGGCTCTATGGGCGCAAAGTCCTTTATCGTACGCGGTCTGGGCGCAGCGGAATCGTTTTGCTCATGTTCACATGGGGCAGGGCGACAGATGAGTCGAGGTAAAGCCATGCGCGCGTTCACTATCGATGAGCTAAAAGCGCAGACGGATGGCGTTGAATGTCGTAAAGACAAAGGTGTCATCGATGAAATACCAGGCGCTTATAAAGACATCGATGAAGTAATGGCCAATCAAACAGATTTGGTTGAGGTGGTGCATACGCTGAAACAGGTCATGTGTATTAAGGGTTAGAGAGTCTAGGGCGTGTCCTCATTTTAAAAATGGTGATAAAAATGAGATAAATCGCAGTCAAACAAGGAAAATAGCGCAGAT
>NZ_JASDDJ010000013.1 GCF_030407455.1 Psychrobacter sp. 5A.1 | reverse complement strand
TGAGTAAGTCATGGTCTTTATAATAATAATTAAGTTTGATAATTAGTTTATAACACTTTTAAGTAGGCTTGACTATAGTTAGCTCTAATTACTTGCTGACCAACAATTTTTTGATATTCATCAAAAATTATTTCTAAAGCACCGTCATAATTAGTTGTAATAATGGCATGAGGATTTATCTTCTTTAAGGATTCAATTTCTTTTTTGTGTTCACTAGCTTCTAAATCAATAGAGTTAGTGACGTTTTCAAAATATTTAGAAACTATATGCTTAATATAACCTTGCTTCTGCGAATTATCTTCAAATAATTCTGGAGGAAATATAGAATTATCTTCATCCATCGTTTCCCATGCCCAATCACTGTAAGTTTCGACAAAACTACTAGCCATTAAAGTATAATCAGTTAAATTAGCCCTTCTGTACTGCTGCTCATAAAAGGCAAACTTTCTTTTATTAAGCTCGGGACAAGTTTTGACCAATATCTTCATAAGACCTTGCCATGTTGGAGTGTCAAAGTACCTTTGAGATATGCCAGAACCAACGAAAAGAATAGGTTGTACTTCCAAGTCTGTCATAATCTCTGCAATATCTTGAGTTATTTCTTCTTTATAGCTCATATCTTCCTCCAATAGCTAAAGCACTTTTTGTTATTTCAATGAGTTTATTTCTTTAACTTATATGATATAACTCAAGTTAACCAATGAAGTATATATTGTCTCTGATAGTTCTTATAGCAAATTTTAAGGACATTTGTTCATGTTACTATCAAAAAACCCATAAATAGGGCCCTCTTCTTTGCAGGTTGTAAATCAACTACTTCATTAAATGCACTGTATGAGTTGGCATGAGAGACTTAAAGAAAGCGGTTCCTATCAGCGACATATGTGGTAAAAACATTTCAGAGCAAATAGTTTTTTACTGTATATTTTTCCATGAAATTGATATCCAGCCCATGGCGACAGAATCAGGACTTTTAGCGTAATAACGCTGGATAATCTTTTTTATGCACCATCGAAAATCAGTTATGACGATTTAGTAAAAATAACCAGCTTAGTACTACTAACCTCAAATTACAGGCATTAAAAAGCCTGCACAAGGCAGGCTTAGTAAGATTTTTAGCAATTTCTGCTATTATCTCGAATTTGGAGGAGACGGAGAGATTCGAACTCTCGAAGGGCTACAAACCCTTGTCGGTTTTCAAGACCGGTGCATTCAACCACTCTGCCACGTCTCCATAGGTGCATCATTATAGCGATATAAAATGAGATTGCAAGCAATTAATTTAACGAATTTAAATTATTTTGCTGCTATCGTTGATTCCGTTTAAAAGAGAGCCAAGGCAACTGAGCGCAGAGGTATAGGTGATACTTCAAGCGAGATTAACGCTGTCACTTTTTTATCAAGGATTGACTATCGGTTTTTTATTAGATGCCAGATGTAGGCACATATCTAGCAGTCTATTGGCATAACCCCATTCATTATCATACCAAGCGAAAACCTTATATTGACCACCCACTTGCATGAGCTGCTGCCCATCGATAATAAGCGACTCTGTCTGATGGATGAAATCACTTGAGACCAATGGCTCCTCAGTATAAGCCATAATATCAATCAAGCCACCTTGGCTAGCCGATTTCAGCACGTCACGAATGTCATCAACACTCACGTTAGGCGCATCAAACACAAACGTCACGTCAATGGCGGCAACATCGATAGTTGGTACACGTATTGAGTGCCCATTTATTTTGCCTATCATCGCTGGTAGCACCCGCTCTGTCGCAGCGATACTGCTAGACGTGGTCGGAATAATATTATAACCAGAAGCCCGCGCGCGTCTAGGATCTCGATGCGCCTGATCGAGTACCGTTTGGTCAGCCGTGACTGCGTGAATCTCAGTCATCATCGCTGACTTTACCCCAAATGCAGTATCAAGGGTCGCAATCAACGGTACCAGTGCTTGCGTGGTACAAGAGACACTCGAGATAATTGGCAGCTCACGTGTTAACTCGTCCGTGTTGACGCCCATAACGATACAAGCATCGACATCGTCAAAGGGCGCTGCACCAATGATGACTTGCTGCGCGCCAGCCACTCTATGCAGCTGAGATTGCTCATAAGAGCGGAAATGACCTGTACATTCTAGTACCACATCGATACCCAGCGCCTCCCAAGGCAGATTTTTTGGATCTGCCTCCGACAGCATATTAATGCAGTAGGTTAGGTTACTCTTCGTCAGACAGAGCTGAGTCTTGCTGGTATCGTCGGCAACACTCTCTACAATCTCGGCACTAACGCCGAGTCGACTAAGACGACCGTGTGTACTATCAAACTTTAATAAATGCAATAAGATATCCGCTGGCGCTAAATCATTAATCGCCACTACATGAATCGCACGACCTAACACTTCAAAGCGCTCTAGCAATGCGCGCAATACATTGCGCCCTATACGCCCAAAACCATTGATAGCCACTCTCAATGGCTGTGTGTGCTCACCAGTGGCATAAAGCGCTGCTACGACAGGATCAGAGGTTAATTGATAGGTGGCGCTAGAAAAATCAGGCATAACAAGTTATCGCTATAAAGAGAGATATAAAATTGAGCACTGCAATTTCAGCACTACACTGGAACAAAAACCATGCGCTTTAATGGTTTTAACAATAGGTTAAATATTAGGGCATGTTGCCCATTCACAAGTAGGCACACAAATAGGCACTGCTGATTGCCATAGTCGAATGCTCAACAAGCGCTAAGGTGTTATAAAGATAAGTGCCAAGCGAATGGTATTGTAGTCAATGCTTTGCTTCAGATGGTCAAATATCGGACGCAGCTTAATACTACCATCATCATTAAAATCATTTGGATTATTGGCAACTTTAATCACCACATAGGCATTACCAACGGCGGTCATCACCTCATCTTCTGGACGCAGATGATCACAAGCCAAACTTGGGTCTTGTGATTTCAATTCGCCGATGTGACGCATGATAGTCGACTGTGACAACTGACGCGCTTGTGATATCTCCGCAATGGTCAAACTCTCTTCTAATAACACTCTGGTCGCAAGTAGGGTACTGTCTGATTTGTCAGAAACTTGATTGCCCTGTTTTTGTTTTTTATTGAGCGTTGCTTGCTGTTGTTCGCGGCGCTTTTTTTGTAGCGTGGCATAGGCATCAATCACCGATTTACTCATCGTACCACCTGACTTCAGGACGAATTTTTCATGTGCCTGCTGCATGCTCTCTTCATCGAGCATCGCATAATTAGCATCAGCTTCCTCAGACAGTACCAAAAATCGCTTGTCTGCACCGCGAGCTAATGGATCCAGCTGCAGGCTCATATCGTTCATACCCAGCAACTGCAACCCTGCTAGCGACTTGAGCCTTGATAATGCCACATAACCTTGTCCTAACTCAAAGGTACGCGACAAATCTATCTCAGCAGCATCCAGTGTCATGCCCTGTGACTTATGAATAGTAATCGCCCATGCCAGACAAAGCGGCACTTGCTCATAGCTCGCCAGCACTTCACCTGTTTCATCTTCGATAATCCACTCTTCAGGCTCAGCGATAACTTCACGCCCTGAATTGAGTCTTACCACTGGCATTTTTTGTGTCGTTGGCTTTTCTTTTTCTTTTTTGGTTTTACTCTTTGCGCTTTTGGCAGATGCTTCATCACTGTCGGCAGTACTGTCGATATCATCTTCAATCAAAGCCTCACTACTGTCTTTGCTATCGTCGATTTTCACAGCAGCAAAACCTATCAGCTCACCCATCGTACCGTTGGAAACACCAAGTTCGGTGTTGTTTTTAATAAACATCACTTTTGAGCCAACTTTGAGCACTAAATCATCTTGAGTGCGTACTGTCTTCTTGAGTGTTTCAACCAGTTTACTATCGCCCGTAGACGTGGCTTCAAAGCGCATCATCTCACCAGACAGTGCCGCCAATTCTTTATCATTGATTTTATTGACGTTGAGATTGTGTGTATACAGACGGGTACGCTTGATATCGACATTTTGGTCAAAGGTGGCTTCTAGCGCAGCAATCGCATCAAAAGTGACTTCTTGACGACGAATTTGGTTCAAAATATCGTCCAAATCAAGACTGCCGTTGGCCGCCTCACTGACTTGACGATGCTGCTCAGACAAGTAGCAAATGTGAAACTTGGCATCGAGCCACGCCTCAGACATAAACGCGAATTTTTCACGATTGCTCTCGCCCTTACTACCAATTGGCGGTAGCTGAAAAAAGTCCCCTGCGACCACTACTTGGATACCACCAAAGGCTTTGTCGTTTTTACGCACATGCTTGAGCACTTGACTCACCAAATTAATTTGCTTGGCATGTAGCATTGAGATTTCATCGATGACCAATACCGCAGTATCTTTTAATCTATCTGCTAAAAACTGTTTGCGTGACAACGTGGTCAAGTCGCGGTCGCTTAGCTCATCTTTGATACCAATACCTGACCAGCTATGAATCGTCGTGCCATTCATATGCGTGGCAGCAATACCTGTACTGGCCGTTACCGCAACAGGTACACGGCGTGCGCGTAGATAATCGATGTATTGATTGAGAGTATAAGTCTTACCTGAACCTGCTGAGCCAGTCAAAAAGACGTTTTGACCTGTTTTTAGGATATCAAGAGCAGAAGATTGACGCATAGATCTAAACCAACCAATATTATGAAAAAGAAGAAATAGCACAAAAAGAAAGCTGCCATGATTAACGCTATAACCATAACAAGCCAAAGTAGATAGTGACAATTATAACAGCTGCATTCGCTTTGCGAACCATTTTAACCGCCTCACATCACATAACTTAAAGTTATATGATACAAAATATATCATTATAAAAAGTCATTATCGTTCTGCACAAAAGCTCAGTACGATAGGGTGACAACTTAGTCAGGAAGACCAAGTATTTATTTTCAAATGGCCCTACTGCAAGTAACCATATTTTAAATAACCATAATACACAACAAGGAGTGGTTAATGTTATACGCTTATCCCAATACTGAAAACAGTCCTGTCCAATTCCGCGAAAAATACGATAACTTTATCAATGGTGAGTGGCTCGCACCCGTTGATGGTGAGTACTTTGACAACACCAGTCCCATAGATGGCAAAGTCATCTGCCAAGTGGCCCGTTCAAAAGAAGCTGATATCGAAAAAGCTCTAGATGCTGCTCATGCTGCCAAAGACGCTTGGGGCAAAACCAGTGTCGCTGAACGTGCCAATTTATTATTAAAAATCGCAGACAGCATGGAAGCTAACCTAGAAGCGATCGCCATTGCTGAATGCTACGAAAACGGCAAGCCTGTGCGCGAAACTTTAATGGCAGATATTCCATTAGCCATCGATCAATTCCGTTATTTTGCCAGTGCCATTCGCGCGCAAGAAGGCGGTATTAGCCAAATTGATGAAGACACCGTTGCTTACCATTTCCATGAGCCGCTGGGCGTGGTCGGGCAGATTATCCCATGGAACTTCCCTATTCTAATGGCAGTATGGAAAATCGCCCCTGCTCTAGCCGCTGGTAACTGTATCGTCATGAAGCCTGCTGAGCAAACGCCTGCCTCGATACTCTATATGTTAGAAACAATCGGTATCGCTGATATCTTGCCAAAAGGCGTCCTAAACATCGTTAATGGCTTTGGTGTCGAAGCTGGTAAACCACTTGCCTCTAACCCACGTATCAATAAAGTCGCCTTCACTGGTGAAACCACCACTGGTCGCCTCATCATGCAATACGCCAGTGAAAACATCATTCCCGTCACACTAGAGCTTGGTGGCAAAAGCCCAAATATTTTCTTTGCCGATGTCATGGATGAAGACGATGACTTCTTGGACAAAGCGGTCGAAGGCCTAGTCATGTTTGCGCTTAACCAAGGTGAGGTCTGTACATGTCCATCACGTGCGCTCGTACATGAGAGCATCTATGACGAATTTATCAAACGCTGTATCGCTCGTGTCGAAGCCATCAAAATGGGCAACCCACTAGATACCGAGACCATGATTGGTGCACAAGCCAGCTCAGATCAGTTAGAGAAGATTTTATCTTATCTTGATATCGGTAAAAAAGAAGGCGCAAAAGTCCTAGTCGGTGGCGATCAAGCCAAACACGATGGCGACCTAGCAGACGGCTACTACGTCAAGCCAACCATCTTTGAAGGCACCAACGATATGCGCGTGTTCCAAGAAGAAATCTTTGGACCTGTGCTTGCCGTTACTACTTTTAAAGACGATGAAGAAGCCATGCAAATTGCCAATGACACGCTATATGGTCTAGGCGCTGGTGTTTGGACGCGTAGCGTACATAAGGCTTATCGTTTCGGCCGTGGTATTCAAGCAGGTCGCGTCTGGACCAACTGCTACCATCTCTATCCATCACATGCTGCATTTGGTGGCTATAAGCAATCAGGCATCGGGCGCGAAAACCATCTGATGATGCTCGATCATTATCAGCAAACCAAAAACATGCTGGTGTCTTATAGCCCCAAAAAAATGGGTTTCTTTTAAGTCCATTTTTAATGTACTAGGCCGTGAATTGAAGACACGCCCTAAGTTCAAAGCACTTTGTAATAAAGGTTGCAAAGTGCTTTAGTGATGTTCTATAAGCCTCTTCATGTAAGAACTCTGACAAGGAATAATTATATGACTAATAAGATGAAAGCTGCCGTATTGCATGAATTCAACCAACCCTTACAAATCGAAGAGGTTGACATTCCAACACCAGGCGCTGGTGAAATTGTGGTTAAAATGCAGGCCTCAGGTGTTTGTCATACCGATTTACATGCTATTGAAGGCGATTGGCCCGTAAAACCTAGCCCGCCATTTATTCCAGGACACGAAGGTGTCGGCCTAATCACTGCGGTTGGCGCAGGTGTTACCCATGTGAAAGAAGGTGACCGCGTCGGTGTACCTTGGCTCTACTCTGCTTGTGGTCACTGCACCCATTGTTTAGGCGGTTGGGAGACCTTATGTGAGCGTCAACAAAACGCTGGCTACTCCGTCAATGGCAGTTTTTCAGAGTACGTACTGGCCAATGCCAACTACGTCGGTATCATCCCTGAAGGTGTTGACTCCATTGAAATTGCACCCGTTTTATGCGCAGGTGTTACCGTCTATAAAGGCCTTAAAATGACCGACACCAAGCCCGGCGATTGGGTGGTTATTTCTGGTATCGGTGGTCTCGGTCATATGGCAGTACAGTATGCCATTGCGATGGGATTGAACGTTGCGGCAGTCGACATTGACGATGAAAAACTTGAGTTTGCCAAAAAACTAGGTGCGACCATTACCGTCAATGCTAAAAATACAGATCCTGGTACTTACTTGAAAGAAGAAATTGGCGGGGCTCATGGCGTGTTAGTGACTGCCGTATCTGCTATCGCGTTCGATCAAGCGATCAGCATGGTCAGACGTGGTGGTACGGTGGTCTTTAACGGCTTGCCAACGGGCGACTTCCCTGTTTCTATCTTTGATACGGTTCTCAACGGTATTACCATTCGCGGCTCTATCGTCGGTACGCGTCTCGACTTACAAGAGTCATTAGATATGGCCGCAGCAGGTAAAGTAAAAGCGACTGTTAGCGCTGAGCCGTTAGAAAACATTAACGATATCTTTGAGCGTATGCGTAACGGCAAAATCGAAGGTCGCATTGTGATTGACTACAGTATGTAGTTATTACTAGGGCGTGTCTTAATATTTCACACATTTAATCACAAACCATCAGTCGTATCGTCTTCATTCACATGCTATAAATGATGTGAGTGAAAACGATACGGCTTTTTATATTCTCATCCAGTATGACACTTATACTTAATAAGACGCTCATACTTAATAAGACGTTTTCTAAAATTACATTCTATATGATAAGGAAATCATCATGAAAGTCAAAGCGACAGAGTCCTGCATAGACTTAATCGAACTACTCAAATCCAAGCACGGTGAGTTGATGTTTCATCAATCTGGTGGCTGCTGCGATGGTAGCTCCCCCATGTGTTATCCGCTAGGTGAATTTAAGGTAGGCGGCCAAGATGTATTAATCGGTGAGATTGCTGGTTGTCCATTTTATATGGGCAAAGCGCAGCACAAATTATGGCAAAATACGGATTTGACCATTGATGTCGTCAAAGGGCGCGGCGCCAGCTTTTCGTTAGAAATTCCTGAAGGCAAGCGTTTTATCGTACGTTCAGAAATTTGTGCGGTATAAGGTCGTTTGGTGCAAAATCAGGTAGTATCGACTTTAAATGATGAACCGAATCTAACAATCTTACGGTACTTGCGCAGACAGATACCGCGGAGTCATTTTTATTTTATTATTTCAGCAAAATAATAGATACTGTAAAGCGTAGCTTACTTTGAAAAGCTCGTTTTAATTAGCATGGATGCTATAAGGAAGATAAAATGGAATTTGACACAACATTTGATTACGTCATCGTGGGCGGTGGCTCTGCCGGCTGTGTACTTGCCAGCCGCCTCACCGAAAATCCAGAAATCAGTGTCTGCTTATTAGAATTTGGCGGCGATGGCAAAGATTTAGCAGTGCGTGTCCCTGCTGGACTAATCCTTATGGTTCCTGGTAAACCACTAAAGTTAAATAACTGGTGCTTTCACACTACGCCTCAAACTCATCTCAATAATCGACGCGGTTTTCAACCACGTGGCCAATGCTTAGGCGGCTCATCCGCTATCAATGCCATGATTTACACACGTGGTAGTAAGCTGGATTATGAGCGCTGGGTAGAGGAAGGCTGTGATGGTTGGGGATTTGACGATGTCCTACCCTACTTTATCAAAGCTGAAAACAACGTTCATGGCAGTAGTGAGCTACATGGCGATAGCGGACCGCTGCACGTTAGCGATTTGCTCAGTCCACGCGATATCTCAAAAGCCTTTGTAGAAGCTGCTATTGCCAATGGTCTCGACCATAACACAGACTTTAATAGCGAAAAGCAAGACGGTACAGGGCTGTATCAAGTCACTCATTTCCATGGGGAAAAACAAGGTCAACGTTGCTCTGCCGCTGCGGCCTATCTACATCCCGTCCAAAGCCGCCCAAATCTGACCGTCATTACCCACGCGCAAGCCAACCGTGTCATCATTGAAGACCATCAAGCAACAGGCGTCGTCTATGAAAAAGACGGCGTTGAGCACACTGTGATGGCACGTTGTGAAGTTCTTTTATCAGGTGGTGCTTTCGGCTCGCCCAAAGTACTGATGCTATCAGGCATTGGCCCTGCATCTCATCTGCAATCTCATAACATTGAGGTCGTGGTAGACGCACCTGATGTCGGTGGCAACCTGCAAGATCACCTAGACGTGGTCTTTGATTACGAGGTCAATACCACTGATGTCATTGGCATTGGTATGGCGACGATTTCGACATTGACCAAAAGCATTCGACAATGGAGAAAAGACGGCACAGGATTGCTGTCTACCAACTATGCCGAAGCAGGTGCGTTCTTTAGTGTCGGTGATGCCCCAAAAGAGTGGCCAAACACACAGCTACACTTCGTCATATCTCGTGTAATCGAACACGGTCGTGACCTCAGACGTGGATTTGCCATTTCTTGCCATAGTTGCTACCTGCGTCCTGAGAGTCGCGGTACCGTTAGACTGGACTCAGCCGACCCCTCTGATGCCGTCTTGATTGACCCAAACTACCTATCTCATCCAAAAGATGTAGAGTGCATGGTGGCAGGTGCCGAACGTACCAGAGCCATCATGCAAGAGTCAGCAATCGCGAAGTACATCACTGAAGACTACCCTGCCCCTTACATCGAAAAAGACGGCATGCTCGGCTATATTCGCAATAAATCCGATACCATCTATCATCCTGTCGGTACTTGCCGCATGGGCTCAGATGAACACTCTGTGGTTGATTTGGAACTCAAGGTACGAGGTGTGCGCGGATTGCGAGTTATCGATGCTTCAGTCATGCCAACGCTCATTAGCGCCAATACCAATGCCCCGACCATTATGATTGCCGAAAAAATAGCAGAGCTTATTAAAGAAAATCATAATCATGCAAAGCGCGCTACTCTATAAAAAATAGAACGATACTCATTTTATTACGTACGCCTTAATAGAAGTGTAATATGACAAAATATCCATATTCAAACTTTAAGAATATGGCTAAAAATGGGGAACCATGCCTTAATCTACTTATGTTAATGGCTATCAACAGATTAAAAGACAAATAACGTAAAACGGTACGTTTTCTATTAAAATTAGTTTACAGATGTCTTGCATTCAGGTTGTTTAAAAGAGTATATTTAAACAACCTATTTATATTGGTATTTTTTATAAACATGCATAAAGGTCAGGGTCTGTTGAACATTCAAATATTAGAGCTGCTGATTGCTAAAATTGCACCAAACTAGGCGCAAGCCGACGATAATGTCGAGACCTTAGCTAGGTTTGTAACAACGTTTGGGGGGATTTTAGCATCAGCCTTTCAGGGCAGTACTCTTTTTTGCCAATATATGGCGAAATTGTCTAACCTAGAATAACTAGGCGTCAAAAATTTCACTGCATATTGTCTAAAAAATAGTGACTGCCAGCACCACATTTGAATGTTCAACAGACCCTAATATAACCTGATGCATTTTTTGTTTTATAGATCAAAGACACTATATAAATAAAGCTTTAAAGGGAATTAAAAGCTCGCTAATGATATTTATGAATCGAAGACGAATCATAAATATATGAGCGACTATTTATCATTACATAGGATGTAATAATGCAGAACTCACTCTTCAAACTTACGATGTTGGCTACGATTGTCTTAGGTATTAGTGCCTGTGGCGGAGACAACAAAACCACTGATGAATCTGCTGCTAGCTCAGATGCTAAAGCAGCTAAAACCTTGCTTTACTGCTCAGAAGGTAGCCCCGCTGGTTTCGATCCAGCCCAGTATACGTCGGGTACTGATTTTGATGCGAGCGCCTTCCCCATCTACAACGGCATAGTAGAATTCAAAAGAGCGGGTACTGAGATTCAGCCAGGTCTAGCCGAAAGCTGGGATATTAGTGAAGATGGCAAAAGCTATACCTTTACTCTACGTAAAGGGGTCAAATTCGGTAAGACTGATTACTTTACCCCGACCCGCGATTTTAATGCAGATGACATTATTTTTACGCTAGAACGTATCACCAATCCAGACTTTGAATTTAATAAAGCCTATCCTGCTGAATTCCCATATTCGGTCGGTATGGGACTGCCTGATATTATCTCTGATATCGAAAAAGTGGACGACTATACCGTCAAAGTCACGCTCAGCGAGACCAACGCGCCATTTTTACAAAATCTAGCCATGCCCTTTGCTTATATCAATTCTGCTGAATATGCCAATAAATTAATGACGGATGGCAAAGCAGCTGACATTAATACCAAGCCAGTGGGTACTGGACCTTTCGTCTTTACTTCCTATCAAAAAGACGCGCAAATTCGCTATACCAAAAACCCAGACTATTGGAACAAAGACGACATTCATATCGACAATCTCGTCTTTGTCATCACCAAAGATTCGGCGGTTCGTGCTCAAAAAGTACAAGCTGGCGAATGCCATGTGTCCGCTTATCCAAAACCTGCCGAAATTGACTCTGTCAAAAAATCGGGTAAGGCAACGGTGCTTGATCAACCAGGCTTCAACGTCGGCTATGTCGGTTACAACGTTGAAAAACCTAAGTTGAGTGATCTGAAAGTCCGTCAAGCATTAGACATGGCCATCAATAAAGACGCTATTATCAACGCGGTCTATCAAAGCGAAGGGCTGAAAGCATCCAACCCAATGCCACCAACGCAATGGGGTTACGATAAGTCGCTCAAAGATGCGCCTTATGACATTGAAAAAGCAAAAGCGCTTATCAAAGAAGCAGGCGCGGACAACCTTTCTATCAACCTGTGGTATATGCCCGTTCAACGACCATATAACCCGAATGCCAAGCTCATGGCTGAGATGCTGCAAGCAGACTGGGCGAAGATTGGAATTGATACTAAACTTGTGACTTATGAGTGGGGCGAGTACCTCAAGCGCGCTGCTAAAGGTGAACCTGATGTGATTCTAGCGGGGTGGACTGGTGATAATGGTGATCCAGACAATTGGCTTGGTTCGTTATTGTCTTGTGATGCCGTCGGTGGTAATAACTACTCACGCTGGTGTAATAAAGACTTTGATAGTTTGGTGACCAATGCCCGTCAAATCACCAATCAAGAAGAGCGTGTCGGTGACTACGAAAAAGCTCAGCAGATATTCAAAGAGCAGCTTCCTTGGACAACGATGGCGCATTCGGTCGTAACGGTATTCACTGCACCAAACGTTGTCGATTATAAAATCAGCCCGCTTGGCTCAATACGCTTCGATGGTGTGAAGGTTGAATAATCTTGACTGATTAATTTCGGTAAGACATGCACGATTGATTCTTTAATATTCGGCTGGGTCAGATAACTTTGCTCCAGCCGTATTTATATGACTCAAATGCTTTGTCACGGATATTTTCATCACTGTTAACATTCTAATCATTGAACCACAACTATTGAGCAGGCCATGCTACTTTATATTCTGCGTCGAATTGCTATTCTTATTCCCGTCTATCTTGGCTTAACGCTATCGACCTTCACTCTGATTCGTCTCGTCCCTGGAGACGCTGTCGAGATTATGATGGGCGAGCGTATGGTCGATCCAGAGCTACATGCTCGGGCCCTAGAAAGACTAGGCTTAGACAAACCACTCGTCGCCCAGTATTGGGATTATTTGACTGGTATATTGACCGGTAATTTTGGCGAGTCCTTTCGTACTCGTACTCCTGTCTTACAAGACTTCTTTGCTCACTTTGTCCCTACTTTGGAGCTGGCGTTGTGCGCCATCGTCATCGCTAGTGTGATTGGTGTGAGCTTGGGTATTTTTGCCGCCCTACGCCGTGGCACATGGATTGACTACACCCTCATGTCAGGAGCGCTGGCAGGATATTCTATGCCCATCTACTTATTGGGACCTATCCTGACTGGTATATTCGCTCACTATCTTGGTCTGTTACCCGTCGCTGGGGTCATCTCTGTGGCTCAGTTTTTAGATGTCCAGCCATTATATGGCTCGTGGTTATTGGGCTCTTTGACGTCAGGAGAACCAGGCGCATTTTGGGACGTGGTCAAGCACTTTATCTTACCTTCTGTTGCTTTATCGACCATCCCCTTAGCGATGATAGCGCGCATGACACGCTCGGCGATGCTAGAGGTATTAGATGAAGATTATGTACGCACAGCACGCGCCAAAGGCTTATCACCAAGCCGCGTGATATTGGTACACGTGATGCGCAATGCCTTGATTACTGTGGTTACGGTCGTTGGTCTACAGATGGCGACATTGCTTGCAGGTGCCATTATTACCGAGACTATCTTTAGTTGGCCAGGCGTTGGTAATTGGCTGCTCGATGGGTTTTTCACTCGTGACTACCCTATTGTACAAAACGGTATTTTATTGGTCGCCACAGCCCTGATTTTGGTTAGTTTATTTATTGATATTTTGTATGGTCTGATCAATCCGCGTATCCGACATACTTCTTAATTTAACATTGATAAATACTCATATTATAAATAGTGACGATTAGCGCTGGTATGGTTTTAAGGGATTTTTTAGCAGATTCTTAATAATTATTAAGAACAAAAATCCGAACCCTCTCAACGCGCTAGCCACTATAGGAAATGCTCATGAAGCCTTCTGCTGTTCCCACTGATCTTAATCTTATGGCTGCCACACCGCCCTCGTCTTGGCAGCTATTTTTATCGACATTCTGCCGAAACAAAGGCGCAGTGCTTGGTTTTATTGTACTGGCATTGATGGTGCTTATTGCCATACTCGCGCCTGCCATTGCGCCTCATGATCCTTATGAATTGTTCACCGGCCAAGAGCAACTGCCACCTGCCTTTCTTGATGGCGGCAATACCATGTTTTGGCTGGGTACTGATGATGCGGGCCGAGATACCTTGTCTCGGGTGATGTATGGTGCGCGTTATTCACTGTTTATCGGTCTGAGCGCGACGACTCTGGCGATGCTGGTCGGTATTTCGCTCGGGCTGAGTGCGGCGTTTTGGCCAAAAGTCTGGGGCAAGGCCGTCATGCTAGTTAATGACATTTTGATGTCTTATCCAAGCTTGCTATTGGCGATTATCATTGCTGCTATCTTAGGGCCTTCTATGACCAATACGATCATTACGATCGCGCTGGTCTGTACGCCGCCTTTTATTCGTCTGACACGTGCTACTGCAATGGTAGAGCTACAACGTGAGTACTTTATCGCCTCTCAAGTGATGGGCGCTGGTGTACTGCGTTTACTATTTATCACCATTTTGCCCAACTGTATGGCACCGCTTATCGTACAGGCGACGATGATTTTCTCTTCTGCTATTTTAGAAGCGGGTGCGATTGGTTTCTTGGGCTTTGGTGTACAGCCACCGGATGCCGAATGGGGCGCGATGCTAGGTACGGCACGTCAATATATTCAAAGTAATGTTTGGCTAGCCATTTGGCCGGGTGTCGCTATATTCTTGGCTGCATTGTCGATTAACCTGACTGGTGATGGCTTACGTGATGCGCTAGATCCCAAATTGAAGCAGGTGACCTAAGATGATTGATACTTTAAACACAACCACGACCCATACTTCAATGCATGACTCATCAACAAAAGAATCAGCATTGTTGTTAGACATTGAAAATCTTTCAGTCACTTTCGGTCAAGGGGTGCGTGCTTTTCGTGCCGTCGATGATGTGTCATTAAAAATCGCACAAGGCGAAGTTATCGCTGTCGTGGGTGAATCTGGCTCAGGTAAATCGGTCACTATGATGGCACTGATGGGACTATTACCACCCTCTGCGACGGTTCGTGCTAAGCGTGTTATGTTCGATAATAAAGACATGCTTAGCATGCCTGCCAAAGAGAAGCGCGGCATCATTGGTAAAGACATCTCTATGATTTTTCAAAATGCCATGTCTTGCCTAAATCCAAGCTTTACGGTTGAGATGCAATTAGGCGAAGTACTACGCAAGCACCTTGGTTTACGAGGCGCAGCAGTACAAGCGCGTATCTTAGAGCTGCTAGAATTGGTCGAGATGCCCGATGCCAAAAACCGACTCAAAGTCTATCCACATCAACTGTCGGGCGGTATGAGTCAACGGGTCATGATTGCGATGGCGATTGCTTGTGAGCCAAAACTACTGATCGCAGATGAACCCACTACTGCTCTCGATGTCACGGTACAGGCACAAATTATGGATTTGCTGAGCCGATTACAACGCGAAAAACAGATGGCAATGGTACTGATTACCCACGACTTGGGACTGGTCGCACAAAACTCGCGTGATGTCGCAGTCATGTATGCGGGACAAGTGGTGGAAACCAGTACCGTACCGGAGATTTTCCAAAATCCTGCTCACCCTTATACCGAGGCATTACTGCAAGCCATCCCAGAGCTCGCTATCGGTCAAGACCGTCTAAACAGCTTGCCCGGTGTCGTGCCAAGTCAATACGATCGCCCAAGCGGCTGCTTACTGTCTCCGCGTTGCCCGTATAAAGAATCCGCTTGTGAAGTACCACCGCCTATTTTAGATACACCTACTGGCAAGGTACGTTGTATTGATTCTAATATTACCTCTCGCCCCTCTCACGCTGCTACCTTGGAGTCCCAAGTATGAGTAACAAAGTGGTCTTAAAAGCAGACAACCTACACAAGCACTATCCAGTATCACAAGGTCTGGGCAAAGCAAAAGCCTACGTGAAAGCGCTCAATGGTGTCTCATTCGAGCTTGAAGCTGGCAAGACATTAGCAGTCGTTGGTGAGTCAGGCTGCGGAAAATCCACCCTTGCCCGCCAGCTGACGCTGATCGAAGAGCCTACTCATGGCGAGCTATTTATCAACGATGAAGCAACAACTGGCTATAGTAGAAAAGCGCTAAAAGAGTTGCGTACCGAAATTCAAATGGTCTTCCAAAACCCTTATGGTAGCCTCAACCCGCGCCATACTATCGGCTATCAGTTGACGGAACCATTGGATATCCATACCAAACTGTCCAAAGAAGAAAAGCGCGACAAAATCAACGAGATGATGAAAAATGTTGGTCTACGTCCCGAACATGCAGGCCGCTATCCACATATGTTTTCTGGTGGTCAGCGCCAACGTATTGCCCTCGCCCGCGCCATGATGCTCAATCCTAAAATTGTCGTCGCTGATGAGCCGACCTCCGCGCTCGATGTATCCATTCAGGCGCAAGTCTTAAATCTATTTATGGATTTGCAGGATGAATATCGTACCGCTTACGTTTTTATCTCGCACAATCTATCGGTCGTACGTCATGTCGCTGATGATGTGATGGTCATGTATTTAGGTCAAGCTGTTGAACACGGCCCCAAAGAAGCGATTTATAACGCGCCAAAACATCCCTATACTATCGCCCTATTGGCTGCTGCACCAACGGTAAATGGCCATAAAAACGATTTGACCCTACAAGGTGAGCTACCAAGTCCGCTCAATCCACCAAGTGGCTGCGCCCTACATAAACGCTGCCCCTATGCCAAGCAGCAATGCAGCGAAGTAGAGCCGCAATTGCGCGAATGGGACGGTCGATTGGTCGCTTGTTTACGTTTGGAAGAAATATATGGATAAGCGCCATCTGATGTTTAGCGGTACATTAACTTGCACTGTGCTACTAGCGATGACGGCTGCCCAAGCAAACGACTCTACGGGCTATGTCGGCACAGGCGGTGTTGAATATCTGAAAAATAAAAACATCAGCATGCATAGTGAGGATTTATACATCTCAAAAGATGAAATTCGCGTCAATTATGAGTTCAAAAATCTCAGTAATAAAGACATTACTGAGACGGTTCTTTTTCCTATGCCAGCGGTGCCTAGCTCTATGGACTCAGATTACGCTGATATAAGTGCCACTTATGATAACTTTAAAGTTTGGGCCAGTGGTAAGCCTATCATTCCTAATCAGCATGTTCGTACTTTTATGCATCCGATTGTCACCAAAGATGGTAATAGACACTATGGGAAAACGCCTATTGATACCACCAACATTTTTAAGGCGTGCGGTATTAGTGACGCTGAAATGATGTCACCTTGGACCTATAAATTTGATACCGATGACATCAATCAACGTCTTGTAGATTGTAATAATAAGGCACTAGATAAATTTATCTATGATGAAGGGTACTTTTATATGCCTTGGGACTCACAAATTATTTATAGTTGGGAGCAAACCTTCAAAGCCAATACTATCACCAAGGTCAAACACACGTATAAACCTTTGGTGGGTGGCTCGGTGCATCTAGGTGAGGAAGAGTTTCCAAATTTTTGCGTAGACAGTTCAACTCAGAGAGGATTTCACAAGGGTGGTGGTCGTCCCTATCATGCCTTAAGCTATATCCTAACGACGGGGGCAAATTGGGCCAAACCTATCACCAACTTTAAACTGACTGTAAAACGCGACCCTAACGAACTGGTCTCATTCTGCTGGAAAGGCAAGGGTAACGTTAAGAAGATTGGACCAACGACGTTTGAAATCAAAGAAAGTAATTTTGTGCCAACCCATGATTTTGACGTCGCTTTTATCATGAAGTAGCGGTTAGTTTATAGAGTACGTCTAGCGCACCGATAAAACTTTTTTCGACGGTCATCTTGTCGCTAGGTGTTAGCGAACAAAACCAAGCAAGAAAACAAAAATATTAGCCTCAGCATCCGATGCTTTAAAAGTGGGGAAATATGCGAGGCATGGGTCGGTTTTCTTTAAAGACTAATCAATATTCACCACACCGCGACATTTAGGAAACTGACTACAACCAAAAAAGTCTTTCCCTTGGTGCTGGCCTTTTTTTGCAACACGTTTGATCATTGCCCCCTGACATCTTGGGCAGGTTGGTGCTTGAATGAGATTATCTGTATTGTTTACCACCTCAACTGTAACGGGTTTATTCACTTTTGGCTCAAGCTCTACAACCTCAAACGGTGTAAGAAACACTTTATTAGCCATATCATATGGTGTATTTACCTGCTGAGTATTCAGATTATCAGTTAGTAACTCGCTAGATTCAATGTCAGTCTGACCCGACCATTGCAGCACTTCTCTACTTTTCAGCGTGGCTCGTTTAGCGGTTTCTTTTACTATCGTCTCTGGTGTAGGCTTATTGGTAGTTTTAGAAACTGATTTATCGGTAGCGTTACCACTAGGCTGTTTGTTTGAGGGGCTATGCTTGTCTTTTAGATAGGCTTTATGCTCTCGATTGGTGCGCCAAGATTTACTAAATTTGTTGCTGTTAATCTGCTCAACGATGGACCTAACCTCGTCTTCAGTCAGTATTTCATCCTGCTTTTTCTTAACATAAGATACCATGCCACCTGTCAATACGTGCTCGGGTAACTCATCACGCGTTTTCAGTTCGCACTCACCGATGAAAGCAATCATCGAATGAAAGTAGCTCAGTTCCAATCCTAATAAATCTGCGAGCGTCTTGATGTGCAGATAATTTTGGCGCAGTGGGTTCTGAAATTTGAATTTACTTCCATTTGGGAAGGCTTGCGTCCACTGTCTTTGGTTCTCGCTACCATATATCCAGCCTTTATAATTTTTGGTTTCGATGACAAAGATGCCGTATACAGAAACGATGATATGATCAATTTGGGTACTACCACCGTTGGCTCTTGGCAAGGTAATACCGTTTAATCGGTGATAGACGTTTTTTTCTAGTTTTAACCACATGGCGACGTTGATGACGGTTTCACCTAGGAAACCTTTAAAGCTGGATTTGAGGGACATAATAGCGATCTTTAGAATGGTTATAGAATATGCTAGGCGTACTAACGAAACTCTTTAAATTTAATTAATTAGCACTCTCTTACGACGCTTTAAAGGCTTAGCGTAATTAGAAGAGCATGATCTGATATGTTTATAAAAACTCTTATAAACCCGATCATACTCTTCATCAAACTGTTTAAGTACCTCTAAAGTACTATCACTAGGATTAGTTCCATATTCCTGCTGTGCATTTATCAGGTTTCCACCTGCATTTAAAAACAACTCATATTTTTTCTCAAGCTCTGGAAAATATAAAGCTATCAATATTTCTATCTTGCCACCTTCTCTGTAAAATTCATCAACATCTAAAGCTTCATCGTCATTGCTTGAAAAACTTTTGGATTGAATTTCCTGAATAATGGCTGCAAAATCAACCAATCTAAAAGCCACTTCCTCAAACTTTATTCTCAAAAAGGCTTCATACTCCTTTTTGCGTTCAGATTTCTGAGTAATGAGAATACCGCATAGTCCAAATATTCCGATTATACAGGCTGCTATCAAGCCTTCACTTAGTTCAATCTGCTTTAGCCATGTAATAACATTTGCCAGTTCGATACTATCCATCTAATTTTTCCAGTTCTGTAGTCATATAATTTATTTTTATATGAGAGCTGCACAAGAAGTAGAATATAACTTTGTGAGCAATCAATCTATTCTAATTTACCACTAAATCATTATTTTGAGGCACAGAATTTAGTACTGATTGCAGCCGTTATTTTACAGATAACCATATCGACAAAAGCAGACCAAAAGAAAAGCCAAAAATTAAACCATAAAAAAAGCCACTAGATTACTCTAGCAGCTCTTTTTTTAAACGCTAACTAAGTTAGGTTTATTACACCAAACTATTTACTGCTTCAACCACGGCGTCAGTCGTAATACCAAACTCTTTGTATAACTGATCTGCAGGAGCAGATTCGCCATAAGTGGTCATACCGATGACTTTGCCATCTAGACCAACGAACTTGTACCAGTAATCTACATGCGCCGCTTCTACTGCGACGCGGGCACGGATATTGGCACTCACATCAAATATTCATTTAATATAACCAATAAACTAACCTTTTAGCGACTCACTCCATTGTTTGATATAGTCCATTTGCTTATGTACTGTAGTTAATTTATCTAGATCATCACAATGGTCAAAAGTCCCAACTCTGTTAGTGCCTCGCTTTCCCATTTCAATTATATAGCCAACTTTTCCTTGTGACATTTGCTGACCCATACTTGAGCAGACAAAATCTAATCTACATCCATTAATACATATAACAATGTTTTTAGGCTCTAATAGTGCCCTTAGTCCGAATAAAGCTTTATAAAAATCACTATCTTGAAATTGATACCTACCAAGTCCAGCCAATACAAGAGTTAGTCCAACATTTTCAGAAGAATCCGAATAGCTTTTAAATATTAACTCAGCATTTTCTTTAATTTTATTGTTATAGATAGCTACTTTTTGATGCATGATATTCATCTTTGTGTCCAGCCTATATAATTTTTTCTTTCGGATTATAAACATCTTTTTCAAGCTTTAACCACATGACGACGTTGATAACGGTCTCGCCTAGGAAACCTTTAAAGCTGGATTTTAGGGACATGATTTGGCTCTATTTTAAACACTGAGCTTCTTAAAACGATTTAACTATAAGTTATTAATCATTTTTTGAGAAAGGACTGATACAAATAATTTATCAGCAAGGGAGTTTCCCTCTGATCAGGCAGCATTCAAGGTGGTTTATCTGGCAACCTAGCAAGCATCCAAGAAGTGGTCGATGCCAATCCGTAACTGGACGTCTGCTCTGAATCGCTTTATGATTATGTTTGATGATCGTATCAGCAAGCATTTAATCTAAATGGCAGTTACACAGAATCTGGGATGGGCTCGGGCTCATATTTATTCAGAAACTTATTCTATTTTTTTATAGATAGAGTAGATACTAAAACCTTCTGATAGTTATCAGTATTAATAGTCCCACCAGACTCATCTCTAGCAATCATTTTAGTACCACGATCTTTACCTACCTCTTCGTAATCTACAAATTTTATCTTCTCAATGCAAAATCCAGTCCCTCTACTCAGCCTTATATGTTCAAACTTAGTCATCTCAACTAAATCCTCCTGATATACAGCCCTATCAATTATATTTAATCCTTTTCCTGACGAAAGAATTTCGTCACATATTTGATATAGTCTTTTCTGAACAAATATACGAGCATCTGATGAATTTTTAGTAATAGTAGTATTGAATAAACTATTATTCCCTCTCATATTGTGAGTACCTAACAACCAACATACTATTCCATCAATAACCTCAGTTAAGTCATTCTTTATAAATCCAACAAACTTATCATCATTAATAAAATCAGATTCGACCAAAACCACATCATAATCTACCTGATTGAATGTTAAATCTTTATATTTTATTTCATACTTCTGACTATCTATAGCTATAACTTTTCCACGAAGAATCAACTTTACATTATAGCCATTCTCTTTCAACAGCTTTTCTGCTTTTTTAAGACATGAAGGGTTTTCATCTACAGCAATAACTTTATGACCCTGATTCAATAAATTCAAAGTTGAAAATCCAGTACCACAACCAACTTCAAGGATATTCTTATAATCTATAACCCGTTTAGCCATCCATTCATAATACTTTCTTTCATCAAATGCTTTTGAATGTTCATACCATTCCTTACTATACTGATCTCTAACTTCAGATAGCTTTTCTGAAACTCTATCCTTTTTATAAGCACCAACTAAGTTATTTATGAGACTATTCATGGCTCAAACCCTTATCAATATTTCTATGTTTTAAGATTATACGTTGCAGATATCTCAATCTAGAACTCGTGATATAGAATACAATCATCACAAAGCAACACATTCGTTTCAGTAGAAGAGCATAAATTAAACAACTATAGATATTATCAAGAACACGATGTAACCGCTAGCCCTGATTGCAACGGTTATCCTGCTGATGACAATGGCGCTACGGACTGTGGATGGAAGTGGTCGCTTAAATGACGGAACGCGTTCAGGCACGATAGTCCGCACGCCATTGACGAAGCAGATAATAGCGTAAAGCAGGATTGGCTCCAAAACTTACACATCAAATATAAAAAAAAGCCACTAGATTTCTCCAGTAGCTCTTTTTTTAAACACTAACTAAGTCAGGTTTATTACACCAAACTATTTACCGCTTCAACCACAGCGTCAGTTGTAATACCAAACTCTTTGTATAACTGGTCTGCAGGAGCAGATTCGCCATAAGTGGTCATGCCGATGACTTTGCCATCTAGACCAACGAACTTATACCAGTAATCTACATGCGCCGCTTCGACTGCGACGCGGGCACGGATATTGGCAGGCAATACCGCCTCACGATAGCTAGCATCTTGCTCAACGAAAATCTCAGCACATGGCATAGACACCACACGGACGCCAACACCGTTTGCGCTCAATGTCTCGTACGCTTCCATCGCAAGGCCAACTTCTGAACCAGTGGCGATGATGATTGCTTGTAGCTCGCCTTGCTCTTTCGCAAGTACATAGCCACCTTTGGTGATATTCGCTACTTGCTCGCTATCACGTGCTTGATGTGGCAAGCTCTGACGGCTAAAGATCAATGCTGATGGGTTGTTTTCTGATTTGATTGCTTCTACCCAAGCACTAGCAGATTCAGTCGCATCACACGGACGCCATGTGCGTAGATTTGGCGTGGTACGTAGGCTAGTCAATTGCTCAACTGGCTGATGCGTTGGGCCATCTTCACCCAGACCGATAGAGTCATGCGTATAGACATGGATGACGCGCTGCTTCATGAGTGCGCCCATGCGTACCGCGTTTCGTGCGTATTCCATAAACATCAGGAACGTTGCTACGTAAGGGATAAAGCCGCCATGCAACGCGATACCATTGGCAATCGCGGTCATACCGAACTCGCGCACGCCGTAATAGATATAGTTGCCATCAGCGTCTTTTTCGATGCCTTTAGCGCCTTTGAATAGCGTCAAGTTCGAGCCAGCTAAATCCGCTGAACCGCCTAGCAATTCTGGCAATAATGGCTGTAAGGTATTGATCGCATTTTGACTGGCTTTACGACTGGCGACATCGCCGCCCGCTTCTTGCGTTTGCTGAATATAAGCTTGTGCTTGGTTATCAAAGTCAGCAGGCAAATCACCATTTAGACGGCGCAATAGCTCAGACGCCAGTTCAGGATAGGCTTTCTTATAAGCGTCAAAGTCCGCATCCCAGTTCTTTTGTTGTACGTCACCTTTGGCTTTAGCATCCCATGCTTCATAGATTTCATCATCTAATTCAAATGGAGCATGCTTCCAAGACAGTGCATCACGAGTTAAGGTGATTTCGTCATCACCAAGTGGTGCACCATGACTGGCTGCTAGGCCCTGTTTGTTCGGGCTACCAGCACCGATCGTGGTTTTGCAAATCAGAAGACTTGGTTTGGTAGTCTCTTTTAGCGCTTGTTCAGTTGCCTGCGTGATCGCTTCAGCATCATGACCATCGACTTTGATAACTTGCCAGCCATAAGATTCAAAACGCGCTTGCGTATCATCAGTGAACCAGCCTTCGACATTACCATCGATAGAGATACCGTTGTCATCATAGAAGAAGACTAGCTTGCCAAGACCTAACGTGCCAGCCAATGAGCAAACTTCATGACTGATACCTTCCATCAAGCAACCATCGCCTAAGAACGCATAGGTGTTATGGTCTACGACGTTATGACCGTCACGATTGAACTGTGCGGCTAAAGTTTTTTCTGCAATGGCAAAACCAACGGCATTAGCAATACCTTGACCTAGTGGACCAGTAGTCGTCTCGACACCTGGTGTATAACCAAGCTCAGGGTGACCTGGGGTTTTTGAATGCAATTGGCGGAAACCTTTCAGATCATCGATGCTCAAATCATAACCAGATAAATGCAGCAATGAATAAATAAGCATTGAGCCATGGCCATTCGATAAGACAAAGCGGTCACGGTTGTGCCACTGTGGATCGGTTGGGTTGTGCTTCAAAAACTTGCGCCACAGAACTTCAGCAATATCAGCCATGCCCATCGGAGCACCTGGATGACCAGAGTTGGCTTTTTGTACCGCGTCAAACGACAGTACACGAATGGCATTGGCTAATTTACGTTCGCTAATTGGAGCTGGCATAGAGTGTCCTAATATTCAAATGAGGGGTATGGCTGATAAGAGGAGAGTTTACTCAAAGGGTAATAAAATAAGGACGCAAAATGCGCCCTTACCGTGTTGGCTATAAAATCAAAGTGCAATATTAACATATTTGCTATGAGCCTAGCTAAGAAATGACATGAAAGCCAAGTTTATTACTACTCATACTTCATACACATCATGAATAATACTGGTCAGTAATTTAGTATTTATGACATGAGCTTTAAATCAATACAAATCAAATTCAGCCGTTATATCTTGATACAAGCTGACATCTACTGGCTGGTTGGTGTAAAACAGAAAAAAGCTATCTATCACTTGACACGTATCGTTAGTACAGCATTGATAGTGCTTAAACCCACTCGCTATAGGAATTCGCACTTCTAAATCATACAGCCCGTCTGTGCGATAGGTTTCTATATTAATACGAGTCTGGATATAACTATTATCATCAAGCAAGCTACCTAAGACGATATGCTCTTCATTTGAATAAGGCAAATCCATAATATAACGTTTTATGGATACCCAATCGAATATTGCCAACTCATCATTTGCGGTTCTTAAATAAAACTGCGTCATAGAAGTATCACCTAATAGAAGAGTCGCCTGAATTAGTACGAGTAATGGTAAGTCTCTGGGCAGTGATTAAGCACAGCTGACTTGTTCTGTCGGCAGAACATCACGACATAATCCGTTATTTTATCGTATATATCTTCACCATCTAGGTAATAGCAGATACCTGTCTCGCCATTTTTAATTATCTGATACAAATACACTTGAATGGCTTGTTGGTCTGACGGTTCATCGAAATGATGGCTTAATTCAGTCTCAAGGCACTTAGCCATGTTGTTAAAATCATCACTCCAATTCATATTACCATTTCGGTAATACTCGCTAGCCAACCGACCGATCAAGCGAACGAGCTCACCTTGAAGTGTAGCGGCACGACCACTTTTCGGCACAAGGCTTTGCCACAAAGCGTCATACTCACTCTGATATTGACCTGAACCATCTGCGTACAATGCCACTATTCATCCTTATTCAGCTATAATAGTCATTCCACTATAAAAGTATTACAGCGTTAACCTCGCTTAAAGTATCACATATACATCTACACTCGGTTGCCTTGTACTACTTTTAAACTGAATCGACTATAGTTAATCTGATATTAAACTGAAATCGTCTCAGCACCGCCCATAAACGGACGCAATACTTCTGGAATCGTGATACTACCATCAGCGTTTTGATGGTTTTCCATGACTGCCAATAGCGTACGACCAACGGCTAAACCTGAACCGTTCAAAGTATGAGCTAAGCTAGTTTGCTTGCCGTCTTTGACACGTGTGCCCATGCGGCGCGCTTGGAAGTCACCACAGTTAGAGCAGCTAGAGATTTCACGGTAAGTATCTTGGCTCGGTAACCATACTTCGATGTCATAAGTCTTTTGTGCGGCAAAACCCATATCACTCGTACATAGCTGAACGGTGCGGTATGGTAGGTTCAACTGCTGCAAGATGTATTCAGCCTGTCCTGTCATTGCCTCTAACAAGTCATCAGACTGCTCAGCCGTGGCAATATTGACCATCTCAACTTTTTCAAACTGATGCTGACGGATTAGACCACGAGTATCACGCCCATGAGAACCCGCCTCACTACGGAAACAAGGCGTATGCGCGGTAAATTTAAGCGGCAGCTCGCTAATGTCCAAACGCTCGCCGCGTACCAAGTTGGTCATTGGCACTTCAGCAGTAGGAATGAGATAAAAGTCCATGTCTTCATTGTTTGTGTGATTTTTCAGCTTAAACAAATCATCTTCAAACTTTGGCAATTGCCCTGTACCTTTGAGGCTGTCTGAATTCACAATATATGGCACATAGGTCTCAAGATAGCCGTACTTCATGGTATGCGTATTGAGCATGAATTGAATCAGTGCACGATGCATCTGCGCCAACTGTCCTTTTAGCACATTAAAGCGACTGCCAGTCAGCTTGGTCGCCGCTTCAAAATCAAGCATTCCAAGTGTCTCACCAATATAAGTGTGATCTTGAATCTCAAAATCAAACGTACGCGGTGTGCCCCACTTGCGTACTTCTACGTTATCATCTTCTGACGTACCCACTGGTACATCGGCTGCTGGAATATTAGGGATTTGCATGCCAGCTTTGGTGATACGCTCTTGCAAAGTGCGCAATTCATCTTCAGCAGCTTTAATCTCACCGCTGACGCTCTGCATCTCAGCCAATAGCTCACTGGCATCTTCGCCTGATTTTTTTAGCGCGCCTACTTGCTTAGCACCCGCGTTACGGCGCGACTGCAACTCTTCAGTTTTGATCTGCAAAGATTTACGTTCTGACTCAACCGTTTGCCAAAAATCTATGTCAAGTGCATAACCACGAGTGGCCAACTGCTGTTGTAGGTCGTTTAAATCGCCGCGCAAGAGTTTCGGATCAATCATAATAGTTGCCTGTAACACTAAAGGTGAATAAAAGATTTGTTTTTAAAGGTGCTGGTTTTATCGAAATAAGTGGTAGCCGCTATAATACCAAGACACAGCAGATTTGACCATGTTTTGGCTTTCTTTGACTGATTTTTCATTCGTTGTGCTTCATATTTGCCGCAAATTACCGTAGGGCGTGTCCTAACTCTGAACCCTAAACGGTAAATGGACTAATATCACCTCTATCAGTGAACAGACCTGCTTATATGTTTCATTTAGGAGCACTTTTCGGTAAGATAAGCGCATACCTTTATTCATTTCTAGCCAAGTACGGCATAGCTGCCTCGCTTTGGTAATTTTAACCCAACGCTTTTAACACAAGTATTTGAGAAACCTTTATGGCCCTGTATCCCTACACACTCCAACCTGTCGCCCTGAACCTGACTGAGGCTGAATTTCACCAAGCACAGTATGAACTGTTTGCCAGTGCCAGCCCCTCTTTTGGTCTATCAAGCATTAAAACCAAAGAATGGATCATCATGGCAGTGGTTGTGGTACTCGCTATCGCAGGATTGGTCTTTGTAACAGGCTATTCGACCATTATATTTTGGTTGATGCTGGTTGGTGTGGTGATTTACCTATTGGCTCGTACCTTGGGTTTTAAATGGTACGTAAAAAGAGAGTTTGAAAAGCAAGTGGCCGATCAAGAGATGCCAGACGAGATGCGTCAAATGAAGTTGGGCGTACAAAAACATGGCTTGGTCATGGCAATGCCAACCAATCAACCTGATATGATGAAAAACTCGCAAATGCGTGGCATGCAGATGCGTGCAGGTGCGACCCAGCAAGCCGTTGTCCCTTGGACCGCAGTCAAAAGCTGGGATGAAACGGATGATTACATTTTTATGATGTTTGAAATGAAAGGTCAGCAAGGCAGCCAAATCGTTCCCAAACGTTTGCAAGCACAGAAATTCCCGATCGATACAGTACGTCAGCATTTACAAGAGGTGATTCCTGCTAAAGGCTTAAACCCTGAAAACTTGCAACCACCAGCCTAAAAATAGGCAGCGCGCTCTATCATTGATAGACATGGCAGAGAGCGTTGTTAATGGTTTTATAAAACCAATCGTAAAGTTGTATTTATTAAATTTAACTTATTAATAATAGTTTGCTATTATTATAAGCATCAAAAGAAGACTTACAGACTATACCAATAGGTCAGATAACCATTAAGTTCTTTTTATTATTGTCTGGCCCTAGCACAGCTATAATTCTTCCTGGTTTAATCTCGTACACTCACACTATAAGGATAATACTATGAGTCATTCTAATAACGCTACTAACCAGATCGGTCTAGAAAAAGCAGACATGAGCGAAGTCATCGCACAATTGAACAACCTACTATCAACGTATCACGTGTTTTATTTAAACGTACGTGGCTATCACTGGAACGTAAAAGGTGAGCATTTTTTCACCCTACACCCAAAGTTTGAAGAGCTATATACAGCGCTACAAATACAAATTGATGAGATTGCTGAACGCATCCTAACACTAGGCGGCACACCATTACATGCTTACAGCGACTTTGCGCAGCATACCAGTATCAGTGAAGATAAAAACGTCAAAGACGGCACGACTTGTGTCAAAGGCGTAGTCACTGGATTGCAAGCACTGATTACAGAGCAGCGTCAAGTATCGGCACTGGCAGCAGAAAGTGAAGACCAAGGATCAGCTGATCTCGTCGATGCATACGTACAAGAGCAAGAAAAGCTCGTATGGATGTACAACGCCTTTTTGGGTTAATAGTAGCCAGACTAAAATGAGATAAAAGATATCATGTACAAATAAAAAAGCACCTAGATAGGTGCTTTTTTATTGCTAAGTATTTACGAAAATGGTAATTTATTTTTGAATCCACTGGCTCATTTTTTCACGCTCATCAGGCGTTGCTTGTAACCAAATTTGCATAAACTGATCCAACGTACTGCTAGATTTATCAATATTTGTATTCTGCTGTGAAACATTTTGAGCTGGGGCAGTTGGCTGATTCAATGCCGCAATCGCACGCTGATTTTGCAATTCAGCATCACCGCTACCGCCAAATACGCCACCTAGTGTCTTACCAAGTCCTGCAAATAATCCACCTTGGTTACCCGCCATACTTTGCTGGCTGGCAATAATGGTATTGTTCTGCTGTACGGCAAGCGTTGGCTGCTTGGCATACTCTCTAGCGGCTTCATACTCTTCTGGTTGATTTGGCATAGTGAGACGATAGGTTTGATTGTCCGCCAATTCTGCCGCCACACTGACATTGCCCGAACGCAAATAATCATGCTCATCGCGGCGCAAGTTATACAAACGGTCGTATTTAGCAGTAATCGCGTGTTGCCCAGGCTGTAATGTAAATTTTTTCGTCAGCGGCTGAAAAGCGCTCTGCTGAACTTCCTGTCCATTGATAGCGGTTACTTTGATATGATCATCGATCAGTAGCGTCACTGCTGCCTGTGACAACATAGGTATCGAGGTAGCGCCAACCAACAATGTGCCTATGGTTAATTTTTTTAGCAAAGAAGCATTCGATTTCATAAGTGATTCCATTAATAGTAAAAGCGTTTTGGACAAAAAATTCATATTCTTACGGCTATTCGTTTTTTCTGCTAAAAATCGAGTGGCATCGTATGGTTATCTTGATCCGACGTCTCGTTATCTACTTGCGTCTCTTGCGCGATATCAGCAAGCTCGGCTGCCAGTGTTTGCTCATCAATGGTACGCAAAGCATCACTGATCACAGCTTTAGATATATTGCTGCGGCCGAGGTTTGAAAACATCGGCTGAATATAATTGAGTACGTCCATCATGGCGCCGATACGATGTGGCCCATCAGTCAATAAGTGGTCAATAATTCGATCATCAAACTGCCAACCGCGACGACGTAAAATAGATTGCAGCAATGCTTGGCGGTCTGCCAAGTCATGACCATTAGGCACTTTAAAGGTAGGTGCTTGCGCCAAACGCGTCAATAAATCCCTTAACTGAAATGGCAAATCGTCAGCTGGTTTGTTTGCCGCAAATAACAGTTGGCGCTGCCCTTCGCGGCTACGATTAATCAAATGAAACAAGGCTTCTTGCCATTGGCTGCTTTGCTCAAGGACTTCTAGATCATCGATAGCAATAAGATCAAAGTTTTCTAAAGATGACAGTACGTGGACATCCGTATGAATCAGTTCATTGAGTGACAAACAAATCGCGGATTTGTCCATCTCAATGAATGACTCGCAAATAGCCGAGAGCAAATGAGATTTGCCAGTCGCTGGGCTGCCAAACAGGTACAGCTGACCTATCAGGCCGACATGTAACTGCCGTACTGCGTCTATAATCGACATCCAACCGGGACCCGCAAAGTCGCTGAGACTTGCATCATGCTTAATGTCCAGATTGAGACTTAGCTGTGCTTCTGCCATGAATCATCAACTCGTTTTGCGTAATGCAATAAATAAAAGGGTAAATTATGAATACCTGTCTTTGAACCGCTCTCATACTACCTGATATAAACGCGCCGCATTAACATCTCATCGCTGTAACTTGGATATATCGGAGGATTTCTTGATCAAAGGCCATCTTGTCGATGACCAACTAGGACGTGTCCTCATTTTGAAAAGGCTGATACTGTCAGCACTGCGCCTATATATAACATATTTGCAAAATGACTGACAAGTCTTTTACCTATTCAGCCTTATCAATTATGGCGCTGGTGCCTAATGATTATTATACACATGCTATCTATCTGAGCCGTGTTCTCATTTTAAAAATAGAGATAAATATGAGATAAATTGCCATCAAATGAGAAAAATAGCGCAAATCATATCGAGATATTCACCAGCTATTTGACGATGTTTAGCAAAATTTAGCCATTTTTAGATCATTTAGAGAACGATCACGTGAATGGAGAATACACCCTAGTAGACTCAATAATAGGCTATTTATTTTTTTTCAAACAGCGCCAGTTGTTTACGGCCTTTATAAAGATCAGTCGTACGATAATAACCATATAGATGATGAAACAGTACGTTCAGCACCGCCGAGACAGGCAGCGCAATCAGCATACCGACGAAGCCTAATAAGCTTGCCCCTGCCAATACTGAAAAAATAACCCATAGTGGAGATAAACCAATCTTATCACCCAATAGCAATGGTTGCAGGACGTAGCCTTCTGCGGCTTGCCCAATCAAAAACGCACCAACAATAAGCGATAAATACGTCCAATCCAATCCAAACTGAAACAAACAGGCGATGATGGCTGCGATAAAACCCAGACCAAATCCTAAATATGGCACGAAGCTAGCAATGCCTGCCACCATACCAATGATAAGTCCAAGCTCTAGCCCAATGAGCTGCAACTGTACCGCATAAATCGCACCCAATAATACCATCACTAGCAGTTGACCCTTGATAAACGCCATCAGTGCCAGATCACACTCTTTGGCAATTTGAGTCACTTTTTTACAGTACTGTGTTGGTATTGCCATTTGCCAAGTATGCAGGCGTTGATCCCAATTGAACAGAAAATAAAAGGTCAAAATGGGCACCAATACAATGAGACCTGCGTTATTAATAAAGTTTAAACTCGAGGTCAGTATCTGACTCATCATCGTACTGGCATCAGCGAACTTATAGTTCGTTTGCATATAATCGACGAGTGTCTCAGAAAACTCCTTGGATTCTAATTCGGGCAGTTTAATACGGGTATTACTATTGAACCACTCTCGCACTATTTGATTATACCAATTAAATATCTTGGGCAAGTAATCCCAAGCCGCCTGTAATTGGTGCCACAGAGTGGGGATTAACCACCACAACAGCACGGTCATTCCTAAAGTAATCGTGGCGTAAACGATGATAATCGCCATCCAGCGTTTGATGTATTTTGATAAGCGCTTGACCAAAGGATTGAATAAGTAAGCAAGCGTAAAAGCCACGACAAACGGTACCATGACTGGCATCATCAAATATAAGAGAAACATGGCCACCACTAAAGCCACAACAATTAATAAACGCCGAAAAAAAGGATCGATTGGTTGGTTCATCATGACAAGTAACCCTACAGTTAAGATGATTTGAGATAGTGGTGTGTTTGAGTTTTTGATTTGGTTTACCGCATAATAACCTTTTAGGGCGTGTTTGATATTCGACCATAACACTGACAGAGACTATTTGTGAATGTTCAACCTGCCCTAATAGTAAACAGTTATTGACCATAAATTTAGCGTTCCATTATCGCAGAGTACAGCAAAAAATCCGTCATTTTTTGTTTCCGAGCCACTTATTTACCACTTAAAGCAAGTCTTCACTAAATATCAGCCAAATATCCACAAGTTGCTTTGCGAGTGAGGGTCATTTTTGGGTATAATGCGCCCACTATATTCAGAATTAACACGACCAACTCGCTTTTCTACCGACAGACCTTCATTCCCTATAAAATTTGTGAGATGACCATGAGTAACAAGCCTTCTTTAAGCTACAAAGATGCCGGCGTTGATATTGATGCAGGCGATGCGTTGGTTCAACGTATTAAATCAGTGGCAAAAGCCACCTCTCGTCCTGAGGTTGTGGGCGGACTTGGCGGTTTTGGCGCGCTTTGTCGTATTCCGACCGGTTACACCTCACCTTTATTGGTTTCAGGCACTGACGGCGTTGGTACCAAACTCAAATTGGCATTACAACTGAATCGTCATGACACTATCGGTATTGATTTGGTCGCTATGTGCGTCAATGACTTATTGGTTTGCGGTGCTGAGCCATTATTCTTCTTAGATTACTATGCAACAGGTAAGCTCGATGTTGACGTAGCAGCGACGGTTGTCACTGGTATTGGCGAAGGTTGTAAACTGTCAAACTGTGCGCTCATCGGTGGCGAAACGGCTGAAATGCCAGGCATGTATCAAGATGACGATTATGACCTAGCTGGATTCTGTGTGGGCGTGGTTGAAGAAGCCGAAGTAATCACTGGTGAAAATGTCGCAGAAGGTGATGTATTGATCGCCCTCGCCTCAAGTGGTGCTCATTCAAACGGCTATTCATTGGTTCGTAAAGTCATCGAAGTGAGTGGCGTCGATGTCACCACTAGCGATGAGCAACTAGACGGTCAGCCTATTCAAGACGCACTCATGGCCCCTACTCGTATCTATGTTAAAGCCATCAAAGCGTTGCAAGACACCCTTGGCAGTTCAGCACTTCATGCGATGTCACATATCACAGGTGGTGGCTTAACAGATAACTTACCGCGTGTATTGCCTGAAACACTAGCCGCTAGCATCGATACCAATAGCTGGCAGTTTTCAGAGCTATTCACTTGGTTACAAACCCAAGGTAACATCGAGCAGAGTGAAATGTACCGCACCTTTAACTGCGGTGTCGGCTTTGTAATTGTCGTGCCTAAAGATAAAGCTGAAGCGGCTATCAATATATTGAATGACGCTGGCGAAAAAGCATGGCAGTTAGGCGAAATGGTCAGTCGTGAAGTGGATGCAGTGGTGTACCGTTAATGCTAGCCAATAATACCAGTCACGCCAACAAGCCATTACGTATTGCCGTTCTGGTATCAGGCAGTGGTAGCAATTTGCAAGTATTGATAGATGCGATGCAAGCTGGCGCACTACCGATTGAGATAGTAGGTGTCATCAGCAATCGTGATGACGCTTATGCCATCACGCGTGCAAATGAGGCCAATATTCCAGTCGCGGTACTGTCACACGTTGCTAACGGCAAACGCATGGGTATCAAAACTTTTGAAACTCATGCAAATGCACAGCTTGTTGAATGGCAACCTGATTTAATAGTGTTAGCTGGTTTTATGCGTGTATTAAGTGGCCCATTTATCGACAATGCGCCAGCGCCTATGATTAACTTGCACCCTTCTCTATTGCCTGTTTACAAGGGGCTTGATACCCATCAGCGAGCGATACAAGCAGGTGAACGTCATCATGGTTGTAGTATTCATGTTGTCACTGCTGAGCTCGATGCGGGCGCTGTTTTGACTCAAGCGCTGTTAGAGATCAATCAAACAGAGACGGCTGATAGCCTACAAGCACGTGTACAAAAACTTGAACATAAATTGCTGCCTTGGACGATTTTGCTATTAGCAAATAAAGTATTGTCACTTGATACTAGCAATAAAGTCAGCAATGAAACCTGTAATAAAACTAAAGCAAATTACTTGCCAGCCTTGCCATTACAGCTGTTTATAAACACGTAAAAGTTTCAGCTTATCAAATTGCATGTTTTACCGTTCTATTTGATGCAATAAAAAGCCCAGTCAACTCATAACGAGAGACTGGGCTTTTTTATTTCAATAACCCTCTACAATTTGAGATCATAAATGGTTATCTGCTGAAACTGTCTAGCTATTTAACTATCTAGATTCTTAAAATGTAGGTTCTTAAAAAACATGAACCGCTTTGATATTAACAAACTCTTTGATACCAAAGCCACCATGCTCACGACCATAGCCTGAGTTTTTGACGCCACCAAATGGCAGTGCAGGATTGGCTAGACCGTAACCATTGATATAGACCATACCCGTATCAAACTCCTCACGTGCTAGACGTACTGCTTTGTCTGTATCTTTTGAGAAGATTGCACCGCCTAAACCATAACGGCTGTCGTTAGCGATACGTAAGGCATCGTCTTGGTCTTTTGCGCGAATGAGCGAAGCCACAGGGCCAAACAACTCATCATCATAGGCAGGTTGACCTTTTTCAACATTTTCTAAGATAGTAGCTGGGTAAAAGTTACCTTTACCTTCAGGAACACGGCCACCAACAGCAATCGTTGCGCCTTTGGCCACACTTTGCTCTACTTGCTCATGTAATTGCTCACGCAAGTCTGCACGGGCTAATGGACCAATATCCGAGCTGTCATCCATTGGATCGCCCGCTTTGGTGCCTTCAAACTTTTCGACAATACGCTTACGAAACTCATCGTACACACTATCGACCACAATAAATCGTTTTGCGGCAACACAAGTTTCACCGTTATTGATTAGGCGTGCTTGTGTACAAGTTTCTACTGCTATGTCTAAATCAGCATCTTCTAATACGATGAAAGCATCGTTTGAGCCAAGCTCTAGTACCGCTTTTTTGATGGCTTTGGCGGCTTGCTGTCCAACGATTACGCCTGCTTTGTCACTACCAGTTAGTGTGACGCCGCGCACTTTATCATGTCCAATCAAGGCTTCTGACTGGTCGTGATCGATGATAATCGTACGGAACAAATCACTTGGTAATTCAGATTCGTGAAGTATTTTTTCGATTAATAAACCAGAACCTGTCACATTAGAGGCGTGTTTTAGCAAGATACTGTTGCCGGCCATCAGGTTGGCGATGGTATAGCGGAATACCTGATAGGCTGGAAAGTTCCAAGGCTGCATACCATAAATGATACCGATAGGTTGATAGCTGACCAATCCCTTTCTCATGCCTTCAATCTCACGTACATCGTCAGCCAGTGCTTCAATACCGTTTTCGGCAGTATAGTCACAAATTGCTTTACACAGATCAATCTCTTGTAAGCTTTGGCTATATACCTTACCGCGCTCTTCTGTCATCAGCTTAGCCAGTTCTTCTTTGTGCTCGATTAGCTTATCACCGATAGATTTAATCGCTCGGCCACGCTCTTCGTGGCTCACAGTACGCCATGATAAAAAAGCTTCATGCGAGGCATCGACGATTTTATTAACTTCGTCTACGCTCATGTAATCGTAGTTTTTGATCTCTGCACCCGTGGTTGGGTTAATAGTAGTAATGTCTGACATAGTTACTGTCCTTATTATTCGAATTTATATTTGGGATTTATAATTGAAATTACTGTCACTTATCATTATTGTTCTGTCACAGTTTTTAATAATGAAATCTACATCAATATCAAAAACGATAGGTAGGTTCTTTTCTATCTGCCGTTATCTTAACAAGCTATTTGGCTAAGAGTTTTACAATATATTGTGAAGTGTGTTGAAGATGTTAAGAGTGTGACTGACATATTAAGTACAGCTAAACACCATATACAAATTATTAATCGCTAGAACATAAAAAACCAGCCTAATGGCTGGTCTAATAACTATATAAGGTAAGAGGTAAAAGATATATTTTTATTAAGAAACTAGCCGTATCCTCATTGTGAAAATGGTGATAAAAATGAGATAAGTTCGATTACACAAAACCCATCAGAACAAATGATTCATCACAGGAATCTCTTGTGGCGGATTTTCTTCTTCGTCAACGATTTGACGCGCCACATGCATGATAAGTTGGCGTAACCAACGATGGGCTGGATGATGCTGCAATAACGGTGACCACGCCATTGTCAGCTCAAATTCAGGAATGAAGAATGGCGGCTCTTCCATTTTAATACTGTCGTTATTTGCCTGCATTTTTGCCACACGAGTTGGCAACGTTGCTACCAAATCCTTATTAGCAGCAAGCATGGCTGGCATTTGATAATGGCGCGTAAAGACACTGATTTGACGTTTTTGTCCCAAACGTTGTAGCGCTTGATCGATAGACCCTAGACCACCTGATTTTTCAGGATTGACCCCAAAGCCCACACCCATGCCAGTTTTTGATACCCAAACATGCTGTGCTTTCAGATAGTTTTTTAAGTTGAAACGATTGGCATAAGGGCTGTCAGAGGATAGTAGACAACTAAAAGTATCACGCCACACCAACACTTGGTGAAAACTCTGCGGTATCTCATTAAAGCGGTTAATCGCTAAGTCAACGCGCCCCTGCTCCATATCCCGATAAGAGACGTCCGATGGTGTCAAGAAATCCAAGATAACATTGGGTGCTTCTGAGCGTAAGGCTTTGACCAGTTTAGGAACTAGCGTCGCTTCTGCATAATCTGACGTCATAATACGAAAGACGCGAGAGGTGCTATAAGGGCGGAATTCGGTACGTGGCTCTAATACTTGCGTCAAATCTGCCAGTATCTCACGAATACGAGGTTGCAACTCCAAGGCGCGCTCGGTCGGTGTCATCCCCTCAGAGGAACGCACCAACAACGGATCGTTAAACAATTTACGTAAACGGCGCAAAATATTGCTCATGGCAGGCTGGGTAATACCAAGCTGCTCAGCTGCACGAGTAACGTTTTTTTCTCGTAGCAACACATCTAAATGGACTAATAAATTTAAATCAACCCGCTGCAAATTCATATCTGGTTCTCTTGGCTTTGGAATAACTGCCATTGTAAGGCTGGTATTTGTAGTGCTGTCATGATGATTTTTGGTCTATAACATCATAATCTGGCGAATTTTTATTAACTTTACGCTAAAACGTACTAAGTATAACTCGATTTACCAATCGTAAGTGTCTGTTAACTATGCATTATATTATATAAAAATACCAAAGATAACTATCATAAATTAGATAAATCTTGGTAAGGTGGTTATAGTTAGTTCTATGAAATATTGATGACGCAGAAAATAAACCTTAGTGTCATCAGCGGATTTCATCTAATGAACACCATAATTAAATAGTATATGAATGATTATTATCGATAGCTAAACATTATCAATTGAACTGATTATTGTAACATCTCTTGCGACCAATTATGACATCACTGTCTATTAAGTACTCAAGCACTTTGCCAAGATAGGTCGTGAAATTTAGCAAATATTCAGAGCCTAGCAATTACTGTCAACTGCCGAGTTCAGCAATGCCCTTGTATTAAGGTATCGGTTTGTTTAGGGTAAATAGAACCTCAATAGATAAATAATAACCCAGCATTGAAAGACAGCCTTTTCGTCCGATAGCATTTTAGCAATACGATACTCTCATGATTTTGACCATTAATTTATTCGTTTTTTACACCCCACCAAGGAGACTATAGATGTCAACTGCATATAAATCAGCGATCGACTTAGTACGTGAATTGAAGCAAAAGCACGGCAACTGGCAGAACATTAGCGAGACTGATGCGGCACGTATGATGTCACAAAATCGTTTCAAAACGGGCTTGGATATCGCAAAGTATACTGCAAAAATCATGCGTCAAGACATGGAAGATTATGACAATGATACGTCTCAGTACACACAGTCTCTAGGTGCATGGCATGGCTTTGTTGCACAGCAAACTATGTACGCTAAAAAGAAATATTTCGGTACGACTTCTAAAACTTATATCTACCTTTCAGGTTGGATGGTTGCAGCCCTACGCTCTGAGTTTGGTCCACTACCTGACCAATCTATGCACGAAAAAACCTCAGTACCTAAGCTAATCGAAGAAATCTATACGTTCTTACGTCAAGCCGATGCTAAAGTATTGAACGATTATTTCCGTGAGCTAAACGCTGCTGAAGAAGCGGGTCAAGACACCTCAGCTATCGTAGAAAAAATCGAAAATTTTGATTCACATGTTGTGCCAATCATTGCTGATATCGATGCAGGTTTCGGTAACGAAGAGGCCACTTACCTATTGACTAAGCAAATGATCGAAGCAGGTGCTTGTGCCATTCAGGTTGAAAACCAAGTATCTGATGCTAAGCAATGTGGTCACCAGGCTGGTAAAGTAACTGTACCGCATGAAGACTTCATCTCTAAGCTAAACGCTATCCGTTATGCATTCCTAGAGCTTGGTGTTGAAGACGGTGTTATCGTTGCTCGTACTGACTCTGAAGGCGCATCACTCACACAAAAAATCCCAGTATCAAATGAGCCAGGCGATTTGGCTTCTAAATACATCGACTTCATCGAAATGGAAGAAGTCACGTTAGAAAACGCCAAAGAAAACGACAGCTTGCTTAAGCACAACGGCAAACTAGTACGTCCAGTTCGTCTGCAAAACGGTCTATATCAGTTCCGTGAAGACACAAACATTGACCGCGTTGTCCTTGACTGTGTGACCGCTCTAGAAAACGGTGCCGATCTATTATGGATTGAAACACCAACACCAGATGTAGAACACATCAAAATGATGGTTGACCGTATCAAAGAGCAACAGCCTAAAGCGAAGCTTGTATACAACAACAGCCCATCATTCAACTGGACGCTTAACTTCCGTAAGCAAGTTATCGCACAGTGGGAAGAAGAAGGCAAAGACATCTCTGCATACAATAAAGATGACTTGATGAGTGCTGATTACGACGGTACTGAGCTTGATGCAGCAGCTGACGTAGCCGCTAAGAACTTCCAACGTGATGCGTCACGTGAAGCGGGTGTATTCCATCACTTAATCACGCTACCGACTTATCACACGACTGCACTTAGCGTTCATGAACTTGCTAAAGGCTACTTCGGTGAAGAAGGCATGCTTGCTTATGCAGCTGGCGTACAACGTAAAGAAATCCGCGAAGGCATCGCTTGTGTTAAGCATCAAGCAATGGCTGGTTCTGACCTAGGCGATGATCACAAAGAAATCTTCTCTGGTGACAACGCACTGAAAGCTGGCGGCGGCAAGAACACAATGAACCAGTTCTAATCACTGACTCTCTATAAGTAATTGCTAAAAAAGCCGCCCTACATAATGTAGGGCGGCTTTTTTATGTCCGTTTATTGACACTCTGTTATTGTGAGCTTTTTAATGTTCCATTCTAATACTTAGCATCCTTGCTATCAGTCTCTTTAGCATTGTCCGTATTATCATCTAGTTTACTGCGCTTTATACCCTCTGAATGATTAATTTCTTGATTCTCACCCATTAACTCACGTCGTATATTTTTTACACGAGGGTTGTGTTTAAAAAACTTACGATAGATCGCTTTTATCATTCTATAAATGAGATAAAACACACCCCCTAGTACAAGCAACCACCACAACTGTATGAGACCCAGTGCCAATGACCTGAGTATCTCCCAGCCATCTTTGAATGATTGATTAACTTGGGTGCTAAAACTTGGCCGCTCAGCATCTATCAAAACGTCTAGGTTTTGCGTGGTTTCTTTATAACTGACATCTGGCTGCATAAAGCTCAGATTGATGGTGCTGTATTTGACTTTATCGGCGATATCCATTTGCTCAAGCTTTGCCAATTCTTTTTGACGACGTGCTGCATAAGTAGCGGTGATAGCATCCACATTACTACCCTGATCTTTATCATTTTTGCTATCGAGACGCTCTTGACTGAGCTCATCCGCCATATCGCTATTTAGCTGACTTGCCAGCTGTTCACGATAAATATCCAAAGTAACATCTTGTGCGGTGAACTCTTGACCATTCAAAAAAGCCACTTGCTGCTGCATTTGTTCTAAAAACTTATTGACGTTGACACGAGGAACCCGAACCGTCATTTCAGCTTGGCGATTATAGGTTGTAATCGTAATATTTTTATCACCTTGGACAAAGGTTCTATCATTGCGTGGATAATTGCTAATATTACTGAGCGCCACATAGCCACCCTGCTGCCGTGTCAACGTCTCAATAGCAGCACTACTCTTGACCACGTCTTTGACAGTAAAGTTTGCACTGGCATTAATCAGCAGTTTTTTACCAGCGATTTGGATGTCTGCCGCTTGACTGCCAAGTATTTGTTCGCTGTTGCCTGATAAATTTTCAACCGTCAATTCATTATCCTGACTGTTGACCTCTGATTCTAGGTCTGCCACAGCTGACTGTTCAGACATGACGGTATTTATATCAGCACTAACGTCTTGTTCATCCGCATAGTCACTTGACTCCTCTGAGGCACTTTCTGCATATTCCTCAGATGGACTACAGCCACTCATGAGCAATACGGACCCGAGCATCGCTGCTGCTATAGATAATGACAAACGATTGGGTTGCGATGATGTTTTAAATCTACTCATCATAAAATCGTGCTGCTCAAAACCATTTTTTTTCAAAAAATTATTTACCAATGCCATAAAGAGTTCACTTATATTAGATATACTTTTGTTCAATATTTTTCTTAATTATAACGACAATGAAACAAAAGTGTATTTTTTATAGAAAAAATACCTAGGGTGTGTCATTAATTGGATTGTGAGACTTAAAATGAGGAAAATTGTAGATGAACAAGGAAGAAATGGCCGTTAATATGAACATATTGACAAAATTACTGACGATGTTTAGCAAAATTTAGCCATTTTAAGACCACTAAATGTATCAATGTACTAATTGATGACACGCCCTAGGCAATCTTATGAAATATTACTTGTTATTAATTGATAGCTTTCATACGATAGTAGTCAATTAACGTTTATTAAAATAATTGGGAGCCATCATGCAAGAGATAGAGCTGAAGTTTTTGGTACCAGAGTCACGGCTGAAAGGCTTGATGCGTCAAGCAAAAGTCAAATCCTCGCAGATAACGCAACTGGCTGCCCATTATTACGATACGCCTGACCAGCAGCTTGCACAGGCAGGTATAGGCCTTCGCATCCGCAAAGAAGGGGATACATGGGTACAGACAATCAAAGCGGGTGGCGATGGTATTGCTGCACGCTTGGAGCACAATGCGGTGTTAGACAATGAGCAAGTGCAAACAATGCTCGATAATAATGAGCTGATGCCTGATTTGACGATATACGATGACACTTCAATCGCTTCTGCATTGGCTAACTTTAAACTCAAAAAACTGGCCAAAACGCTGACACGACTGTATGTCACTGATGTACAGCGCACCACGCGGTTGCTGGTAGAAGATAATAATGATGACACCAGTGGCTGTATCGAAATGGCTTACGACCACGGAGAGATTATCCATGGCACTGATGACACACAGCGAAAAACCATTCAAGAAATAGAGTTCGAATTGGTCTCAGGGGATGTCGATTTTTTATTCACGACAGCCAAAACATGGTGCAAACGTTATAAGCTGTGCTTGTCTACCGTCACCAAAGCTGAGAACGGCGGCTTACTGATCAATGGAAAAAACCACAGTCCAGCGGTTGGCGCGGATATCCGTCAACTACAAGTGGATAAAGACAGCACCATGCCAGCGTTTGTGCGGGCAGCCGTGCATAACTGTCTGCTGCACATACTACCGAATAGCAGTGCTATCGTGGCTGGCAGCAAAGAAGATGCGCATATTTTGCAATTACGCATCGGTATGGATCGCTTGCAGGCAGCACTAAAGGCATTTGCTGATTTCTCTGATGAAATCAACCCTGACTGGCTACCGATACTAAAGCAAACCGCGACCCTACTCACCGATTATTATCAGCTCGCTTATATCGGTACACATATCGAGCCTGAGCTACAAGAATATGGCGCGCCTGCTGTTGATTGGTCGACAGATATCGAAAATATAAAAATCACGCCACTCAATACACTGCAAGCCAACGACTTTCAGCTAACCTTGCTAGAGCTGATTGCCTTTACTATGAGCGATCCCAGTATTGAACCTCAAAATGATAAGCTTGCCCACGATAAGTTAGCAAAAATCCTAGCTAAACAGTATAAAAAATGTCTTAAAACCGATAAAAACCTTGATGAAGTGAGTGATGCCGACCTTGATAACGGCGATGAAGAAGTAGACATGGATATCACTGATGAAGATCAAGCCGAAAGTGAGCTATGCGATCACCTAAAAGATTTACGCTATATGAGTGAATTCTCCGCCGCTTTATTAAGTAAGAAAAAAGCGAAAAAGAAAACCCAACGTTGGCTAAAGCGCTTGATAAAGGCACAGGTAGCATTAGAACAACGCTATGAGGACAATCAGTATCAGCAGTTTTATGAGCTAAAAGCCGCGACAGATACCAATGCGTTATATGGTGCAGGCTTTCTGGCTGCCATGCTCACGGATGATTACACTCACATTGAGACACGTTTGGCAAAATTTAAAGACAGCGCCACATTTTGGTAATCATGTTATTTTTATGACGGTTACTGCTCTCATAACGATAAAACCGTTCCACAAAAAAGACAGCTTGTTATATAACAGGCTGTCTTTTTTTATCGTGTTTAAATAGGGCGTGTTGCACATTCGACCATGGTCAAATGTGCAACACGCCTTAATCAGGCACAATCGTCACAGGCATACCCTCTTCGACTTGCTCAAACAACTCAACAATATCTTCATTACGCATACGTATACAGCCATGTGAGAGCGGCATACCCATTGGTTCAGTGTTGGGCGTGCCATGAATATAGATATAGCGCTCATAAGTATCACAGCCACCTTCGCTATTGCGGCCTTTGTTCACGCCTTCTTCCAGACCGCTGAGCCAAAGAATACGGCTCAATATCCAGTCACGTTTAGGGTGTCGCTCACCAAGGCTTTCATCGTATATTTCGCCTGTGGGTACTCGCCCGATAAACACTGTATTTATCGGCTCACTACCGCCTATTTTTTTTGCAATGACATGGTTGCCAAGTGGTGTGCAGCCACTGTCTTGCTGGCTACCGATACCGTTCTTTGCTGTAGAGATAGTATAGTGAGCAATTTCAGCCTGCGGCTGGTACATCGTTAGTGTTTGCTTGGCAATATTAATCACTAGCTGTTTATTAAACGTCTCATTATTTGTCATAAATGCTTCCTGCTCTCATTCATTTAGAGTTTTACTGTTAAGGTAATCGGCAAAATGATTAGAAATTTCTATTATCAAGGGATTGTATCAAGGCATTTGGCACCGTAATATAGGGGCACACTTTTTGATGCTAGCAGATTATGACGACTATTTCACCGACACGTGTGTCGATGTATGATTTTCTATATCAAGATACCATGCCTATGGTGTCGTTATTGGCAGATGCCGCCCAACTTTCATTGTCGCAAGCGCGCTTAGCAATGGATGACAGTTTGCAGGCCATTGTTAGTGCCCTTCTCGCTTATCAGCAGCGCCATGATGGTCAAGTGGTCAGCAAAAAACTGTTTGGTCGTAGTGCTGTCAAAGAATTACGACAATACAACTCGATGAATTTTGCGACCATCAATGCGACGTTGTATCATCGTCATGATGCCGCGGACGCAATATTCAATGATAATGCACGAGTCATCAAAGCGAGCGATCATATTGCAGCAAAAACAGACGCGACGACGCAACAAATTCAAATTTTGCTGACGTCTTTATGTGTGATTGTGCTCCGAGAATTGGCGATTTTGGCAGAATACAGTCAATTAGATAGTGATGAAATCAATAAATGGTTTGCGCTACAGCCACAGTTTTTATCAGCCGCACGTTTTACAGCCAGTGAACCAGAAACGCTATCAGCTGAACCGGCTAATAACAACAACGAAGCGCCCGTGATAGCAGCCGAAAATACAGTGGACACGGGAGCTGAAAATCCATCAGAGACTGGTCTATTAAGTGCTGAGCAGCTCTCAAATAACCCACCGCCTTTCGATCATTACTGGTACGAACTGACGGCATTCAAACCTGAAAACTATGAACCTGTGCAAGACATGCAACTGGCCACAGGTAACTATCTAAAAGCCATTGGCCGCTCACCTGATAACTTGCAGCAAGGTCATCATAACGACATGCTGGTGTTTGCAGAAATGTACGCCATTGCCTTACCGCATCAGCGCTGGTTATTACAGCTCGCCAAAATATCAGATATCTATCTCAGCCGTAACCGCCTGCGCGTCAACTCTGAACCTGCTACTCCGCCCAAACCCCCACTGGTTAGCTTGGGATTAATCGGTGTCAATAATGACAACACGCCGGCCACAATTAGTGAAAAACCGATTGAATACGAGGCTGCAACGCCGCTTTGGAAAAACCCCGTTATTCTGATTATTCTTATCGTTATCGGGATTCTTGGTGCATTGGCCATGCTCAAATATCAAAACCAAAAATCTGATGGTGCCATCCTCGCAACAGAAGAAGTCATGGAGCAAGACCGCCTCGAAGAGCGGCAGCAACAGGACGTGGCCATCGTCAAAGTAAACGATGATGAACCCGTCACCGACGGGTCTATAAAGGCTGAATAGCTAAAAATCATCTAAAACAAAACAAAAAAACAGAGGCGCTATTGAAATAGGCCTCTGTTTTTTTGTTTACGATTTCAGTTTTTTAATTGGCGACAAGCAGCCTAAAAGCTTACTTCGATAAATCGCGACCACGGCTGGCTTCGATAGCTAGACGTAGACCATTCAGACGGATAAAGCCTTCTGCATCTTTTTGATCATAAGCGCCTGCATCATCTTCAAAAGTTGCGATTTTTTCGTCAAATAATGAATCGTCAGATTTACGTCCAACCACGCTCACTGCACCTTTATATAGCTTCACACGAACCGTACCGTTGACGTACTCTTGTGACTTATCAATCAATGCTTGTAGCATCATACGCTCAGGGCTAAACCAATAACCGTTATAGATGATTTTTGCATAGCGTGGCATTAGCTCATCTTTTAGATGTGCGGCTTCACGGTCTAAAGTTAATGATTCAATACCGCGATGCGCTTTTAGCATAATCGTACCCGCTGGTGTCTCATAGCAGCCGCGTGACTTCATGCCAACATAACGGTTTTCGACGATATCTAAACGGCCGATACCATGTTTGCCGCCGATTTCATTTAGCTTAATCATAATTTCAAACGGTTTAAGCGCTTCGCCATCGATAGCAACGATGTCACCCTTTTGATACTCTAGCTCTAGATACTGTGCTTCGTCAGGCGCTTCTTCTGGGCTGACTGACCAGCGCCACATATCATCTTCTGCTTCAGCATACGGATCTTCTAGGACACCGCCTTCATAAGAGATATGTAGCAGGTTAGCATCCATTGAGTAAGGAGATTTCTTCTTATTACCCGCATAATCAATTGCGATATTATGCTCTTCAGCATATTTCATTAAGCTTTCACGGCTTGATAAATCCCACTCACGCCAAGGAGCAATGGTCACAACATCTGGTGACAAGGCGACAGCACCCAGCTCAAAACGAACTTGGTCATTCCCTTTACCAGTTGCACCATGGCTAATAGCATCAGCATTATGTTCTTTAGCAATCTCAACCAAGCGCTTGGCAATCAATGGACGGGCGATAGACGTGCCTAGCAGATACTCGCCTTCATAAATAGCATTGGCACGGAACATTGGGAATACATAATCACGGGCAAATTCTTCGCGCAAGTCTTCGATATGGATATGCTTGATACCCATGGCTTCTGCTTTGGCGCGTGCTGGCTCAACTTCTTCGCCCTGACCGATATCAGCCGTAAAGGTGATGACTTCTGCATCATAGGTTTCTTGTAACCATTTAGCGATGATGGAGGTATCCAGACCACCTGAATAGGCCAATACGATTTTATTAATGTTTTTTGGATCAAGTTGAGCCATGAATAACTCCTATTATGAGAATTTAATTTTGGTAAAAGCGCTAAGATTCAATCGCGAGATAAACGATAATTACCTACTCAGTGTACATCATATTTACTATAGGCAAAAGTGCCACTGCCATCAGGAATGCGCTTTTGGTTTAAGTTTTGGATCGTTATATTTTGGTTATGCGCATTTGGGTGATATCTGACTGTCTCAAATGAAAAACACCCAATGAATTATGTACAGATATTTAGCCTTATATTTAGTCAAGTAGGCAAATCTGTTATGATAGCGGTACAGCATCCTTTTCTTTTATTTCCGTATATGACGATATAGAGCGCAACGACATTATGACTGATTCGATTAGAGAACTGACCATCCTTCAGCCAGATGATTGGCATATCCATTTACGTGATGGCAACGCATTGAGCACGACTGTATTGCATGCAGCAAACAGCTTTAACCGTGTGATTTGCATGCCAAACCTAGTACCGCCCGTCAAGAATGTCGACGATGCACGTGCCTATCGCGCGCGTATCATGTCGCATCTAGAAACTAGTAGCTTGAGCACAGAGCGCAAAACGGCGTTCGATCCCCGTATGACCTTATATCTGACGGACAAAACCACCGCCCAAGATATCGAATTGGCAGCGCAGTCGGGTATTGTACAAGCCGTCAAACTTTATCCTGCTGGCGCGACGACCAACTCTGCAGATGGGGTTACCAATATCAATGCCTGTGTGGATGTGTTTGAAGCATTAGAAAAGTACAATCTGCCACTGTTGATACATGGCGAAGTCACACAAGACCATGTAGATATCTTTGATCGTGAAAAGCGCTTTTTAGATGAAGTATTGGCACAAATTATCGTGAAATTCCCTACATTAAAAATTGTGGTAGAGCATATCACCACCAGTGATGCAGCGGATTTTGTATTGGCTCAAGGCAATCATGTTGCTGCTACTATTACCCCGCAGCACTTAATGTTTAATCGCAATCATTTATTGGTTGGTGGTATCAAACCGCATTTTTATTGCTTACCTATCTTAAAGCGTGAGAGCCATCAAAAAGTACTGCTAGATGTGGCCACCAGTGGTAATCCAAAGTTCTTTTTGGGCACAGATTCTGCGCCACATGCGACGGATAAGAAGGAAGCCGCTTGTGGCTGTGCTGGCTGCTATAGCGCGGCTACGGCGCTACCCTTGTACGCGAGTGCGTTTGATAGTGTTGGAAAAATAGACAAGTTAGAAGGGTTCGCTAGTCGCTTTGGTGCGCAGTTCTATGGCCTACCCCTAAATGACAGCACGATCACGCTTGTCAACACGCCCATGCAAGTGCCGACTGACTATCCTTATTTTGATGGCACATCACTGACGCCGCTCATGGCAGGTGAAACACTACAATGGTCTATCAAAGCATAGCTCTCGTAAAGCATAGCTTTCACAAAGCATAGTACGCATAAAGCAACCTCTGATTTTACTCTATGATATCAATGCCGCCCTAGTTCCATTTGTACTAAAGGCGTGGTTGATATCATAGGATGCTTATTTTAATTTAATATAATAGTACGACTGATAAAAGTGATTTAACTTTATATGACCAATCAAAACATAACGACCTTGCCTGATGAAAACTTATCGAATCATAAAGAGGACGCAGCCTCAGTGACAGATGAGCAAACGCCTATGGGCTTGAAAGACCGTTTTCGCAAGTTTTTGCCTGTTGTCGTCGATGTTGAAACGGCAGGTTTTAATGCACAGACCGATGCACTGCTAGAGATTGCTTGCATTCCTGTATTACTTGATGAGCATGGCGTATTTTATCCAGGTGAGGCATTCAATGCCCATATCGAGCCTTTTGAAGGGGCAAACTTAGAACCAAGCGCACTGGCCTTTACTGGTATTGATCCCAATAACCCCATGCGCAAAGCCATTGCTGAAGATGAAAAAACGGCATTACGCCGTATTTTTAAGGGCTTAAAAGAAGTACGCCGTGATGAAGACTGCCGTCAGTGCGTGTTGATTGGTCACAATGCGCATTTTGATTTGGCGTTTCTGAATGCCGCGGTGCTACGAACCAATAATAAAAGTCACAACCCATTTCATAGCTTTTCAGTATTTGATACCGTGACTTTATCCGCATTAGCCTTTGGCCAAACTGTACTGGCACGCGCTTGTAAAGCAGCTGGGCTTGATTTTGATGGTAAAAATGCGCACTCGGCCCTGTATGACACTCAAAAGACTGCTGAGCTATTCTGTTACATCCTTAACCACTATCCTATGCTGGCCAATGCGATGCATAATGAAGACGCGAAAGAAGAGTCAGCTGATAGCGACAGTCAATAAATCACATATCCTATATTGCCAATCATACATAATAGTGCTATTTGTAATACTTGATGACTTTGACATCTTGATTTGGCAATCAATAGGGATATGATTGATATCATAATATATAGATGGAACTATTTATTGATTACAGACATAGTTGTTCTATTGGATATGAATAACTGTCTGATGATAAAATATCACTCCTAAGCGATATAGTTATATCCTATAGATGGTTTAAGTTGCTCACCCTGTCTTGATAAAAAATACTATCAAGACTAATAAGAGGGACTTTATTATGGATCCACAACTCAAGTTATGGGGCACCATCCTCGGTTATATGCTGCTTGCATTGACGATTAGTGCTTGTACTTCTTTATGGATTCGATATCACTTGAAGCGTAATGACCTGCATCCTAGTCGTGCACTCAAAAAAAGATACTTAATTTTAAAAAGACGTAGAAAAAGGCTTGACAAGAAGCGCAGACGCTATTAAAATACGCACCACTTCAGCATAAATGGTGAAAGCAGTTGAAGTGTTGTTACTAGTCCCCATCGTCTAGAGGCCTAGGACACCGCCCTTTCACGGCGGTAACGGGGGTTCGAATCCCCCTGGGGACGCCACTATACGGCGTCACTTGTTGGCACTATTGCTTAGCATTAGATCAGACTAACAAGCGTACCACCAAAAACCCAGTTCATAATATATTATGAACTGGGTTTTTTTATGCCTATTTTTAACGCTCAAGTCATTCATTTAGGGCATTTTGAACAAAAGAAAGCCAGCAATTAAATTGCTGGCTTTCTTTTATTTAGCTTTCTTATATTTGGTTATCGATTACAGCAATAACCACAATAACGTGGCAACTATCATCAACCCTAATACTGTTTGAATTAAAAAGAACGCTTGGTGCTGCCCAACGACCTTACTCAGCGTGACCCCTAACGTACTGTATTTGACAGGTGGCGTATCGATGTTGCCTGTTCTGGTTTGCTCTTCATAATAACCTTGCAAAACATCCAAGAATTTTTGCCATTCATTAGAATCCCATTCATAAGGCTTGAATGGCATTAATTTTTTAAGTTCAGGGTCTTTGGTCATCCAACGCTCAAGCGTCACTGAGCGTAATGACCAACTGGCAAAACGACGTTCTGCAATCTCCGAAAAGTCTAAAATATTTAACTCTTTATGGCGATCGTCTACCAGTAAACGATTTTTTAGATTGGTTAACGCCTGCTCGGATCCTTCGACGCACTGTAAAAAGTAACCATTGCCATAGCAAAGAATACCGGTAACGTTGTCTATTTGATTACGCTCAACTGAGATCTCTGAGATATCATTGAGTGTGCTGGGGCTTGAAAGACCAGTGGACGTAATGCGGCTTATATATACAAGCTGGCAGAGATTTGTCGTGACTGGATTTGTTGAATCGTTGATTGTTGGCAATCAGCTTCTCCCTATCATCAGGTAAATGTCGATAAAACAATCATACTAACTTTAGAAAAAATATAGAGACAACATAACTAAATGTAATGAATTGGTCCGATATACTATTGATTTTATAAGTTTTTATATTAATTGTATTAAGTTAGTTACATCATAGGTTAGTTTAGTCATCAAAGCAACTTATTAATGGCTGTAGGCTAATTCGGACTCAAAAAATATATGTGATAACCATATTATATTCCAAAGTAGATTAGGGCATCTCCTCAATTCAATCGATAGTTATCTAAATGGGTTAAAAATGGCTAAATCTTGCCAAACGGCGTCAAATAGCTGACTAATATCTCGATATTATCTGCGCTATTTTCCTTGTTTGACTGCAATTTATCTCATTTTTATCACCATTTTTAAAATGAGGACACGCCCTAGGGTCTGTTGAACATTTAAATATTAGGACTGCTACTCAATACGAATAAATCAAATATCCATTTGATTGTCTGAAGTCAAATTAAGATTGAATAGCCATAATCGCTGTTAGCAGTACCGCATCGTCAGGATAGGTAAGCTTGATATTCTGGCGACTACCAGAGACTAGGCGTATGGGAAAGCCCAGTTGCTCAAAAGCACTGGCTTCATCTGTGATACTGAGCTGGTGTTCAGAGACGTGGGTTAGGACTTGTTTTAATTGACCTAAACGGAATACTTGCGGCGTTTGTGCTTGCCACATGTTGCTACGATCAATAGTACATTTGGCATAAGAATATGGACGGTTCGCATCAGTGCACTGTGTATAGGATGTTTTTAGCGTATCAGCCACTGGAGTTGCTAGGATAGCACCATAAGGCTCCATCATCGCGGCTCTAATGACTGTGTCGATATCTACACTCGGTACAGCGGGACGTGCCGCATCATGGATCAGTACTAAATCTGAATCATCAGCACCTGTTTGACTAATTGCTTCAACGCCTGCCTGTACTGATTGCCAACGCTCTGCCCCGCCGACTGCGTAGCATATAGGTAGTGCAAACGTTAATTGTTGCGCCGTCCTGTCATCTGCTGCCACGACCAATAGACACTTATCAATATAAGCACTACAAGCAAGCCGTGCCACGCTATGCTGTAGTAGGGTCTGCCCTTGCAGCATTGTATATTGCTTGGCGATAGATGCACCAAAACGGCTGCCGCGACCTGCTGCGACGATCATGGCATGTATATTAGGGGTTGTATTCATAGTAGTGTACTCATGGCTGAGCCCATGACAGTATATTTAAAGAGAAATAAAGCAGATGTTAAGTATGATGAATGGTGTTAGATAATAACGTTGTGATATTACGTCATAAAAATTAATGTATGGCGTAAAAGCTAATGTATTCGTAAAAGCTAATAGTTGCTATGTGTCGTGGGTGCGGTGGATACTTGGACAAAAGTCTCATTTGGCTTGATTAAACCCAAATCTAAACGAGCGTGCTCTTCTACGGCTTCAAGCCCCGTTTTTAAATCTTGAACATCGGTACGTAATAAATTATTTGCAGCAACTTGTTTGTCATTCAAACGTTGTTGCTCTTCGATTTGAGCCGTCAATTTGTTGTGTTCAAAGCGGCCATTTTCACCCAGCCAATACTGATATTGCAATCCTAAAAGCACTGCAACGGCTAAAGCAAGTAGTATAAATTGGCTAAAATATTTCATAAGGTGATAACGCCAAACGATATAAAAAGAATGATAGTAAAGGTTAAGTTGGTTAGGCGATATATAAATTGTTATATATCGCCTGGCTTGAATTGTGAGTCAAGCTTAGGCTTTTTAACGTACATTGCACACTAAAAAGCCAGTCAGACTATTGGGGTGTGTCCTAGCCACGTAAACCGATAAACTCTTCACGGCCACGATAGCTTGCACGTACTTGCTGCTCGATACGTAGCAATTGGTTATATTTTGCCACACGGTCTGAGCGACATAATGAGCCTGTTTTGATCTGACCCGCAGCTGTACCAACAGCCAAGTCTGCAATGGTGCTGTCTTCCGTTTCACCTGAACGATGTGAAATGATAGTTGCATAGCCATTTTTCTTCGCCATATAAATCGCATCTAGCGTTTCTGACAAGGTACCAATTTGATTGAATTTAATCAAAATAGCATTGGCAATATGCTTATCGATACCTTCTTGCAAGATAGCAGGATTGGTCACAAACAAATCATCACCGACCAATTGGACTTTATCGCCAATTTGCTCAGTCAAATACTTCCAACCATCCCAATCTGACTCATCAAGACCATCTTCGATAGAGATAATCGGATATTGACGTGCCAAACCAACTAGATAGTCTGAGAAACCCTGGCTATCAAAAGATTTATTACCTTCGCCTGCCAAGATATATTGACCATCTTTATAAAATTCACTAGCCGCACAATCTAGCGCAAGGTGGATATCTTCACCCGCTTTATAGCCAACTTGTTCAATCGCTTGCATAATAACCGTGATGGCTTCTTCGTTACTACGTAGGTTTGGCGCAAAACCACCTTCATCACCAACGGCGGTATTTAAACCTTGTGATTTCAACACAGATTTCAAGCTGTGGAAAATCTCTGTACCAGCACGCAACGCTTCTGAGAAGCTTGTGAAGCCAACAGGTTCAATCATAAACTCTTGGATATCAACGGTGTTGTCCGCGTGCTCGCCACCGTTCAAGATATTCATCATTGGCACAGGCATGGTCAACGACGTTTGATTACGCAGATTGGCAATGTATTGATGTAATGGTAGATTCTGTGATTTGGCCGCCGCTTTTGCCGTAGCAAGTGATACCGCTAGCATGGCATTAGCACCGAGGCTTTCTTTGTTTTCTGTGCCATCTAGTGCAATCATGGCATCATCAATGCCTTGTTGCTCAGTCACGTCTTTGTCGATCAAAGCACTACGGATTTGACTATTAACATTAGAAACGGCTTTTTTGACGCCTTTACCCATAAAACGGGCTTTGTCGCCATCACGTAGCTCAAGCGCTTCACGTGAGCCTGTTGATGCGCCACTTGGAGCAGCAGCACGGCCGACAGTACCGTCAGCTAAGATAACATCAGCTTCGATAGTTGGGTTGCCGCGTGAGTCTAAAATTTCACGAGCGCGAATGTCTTTAATTGCGGTGACGTTGTTGGTTTCTTCAGCGTACATAATGTCTGTTAATTCCTTTGGTCATGCCAAGTTTGTGAGATAAATAACGGCAGCTAGCATACAAAAAAGATAAAGCAAAATATCACATAGCGACTGCCCCTAAAACCCCTGCAAACCTTTCTATCATATGGCTAGGTTTAAATAGCAATAAAAGGTGTATTGAGCAGATCGAGGGACGGCTATAGTGCTTGGCATCATAGCATATATTTTACCAAACTTCCCTTATCTTACACTGACTTGCGGTCATAAAAACAATCCTAGATATGCATCTACACGATGGCTATCTTGTTTCCATTTGTAGCATACCTTCGCAACGGCGATATCTACCCTTTCACTGAGTAGTCTTCATCAAAATGAGACATAGATACTGTATTTTTTAGCTCAACTTCTGTCTTAAACCGTGTCAATCGTAGTGCATTCATGAGTACTGAGATAGAGCTAAGCGCCATCGCTGCTGCCGCAACCATCGGATTCAAAAACCCAAACGCAGCAAGCGGAATACCGAGACAGTTATAAATGAAGGCAAAAAACAGATTTTGCTTGATATTGCGTAGCGTGGCTTGAGCGATTTTTTGCGCCGCATCGATATGCATGAGCGACTCACCCATTAAGCGTGCAGAGGCACTATGCTGCGCGACATCAGTCCCCTCAAACATAGCAAAACTGGCATCGGCAGTGGCCATCGCTGGTGCATCGTTGACGCCGTCTCCTGCCATCGCTACCTTATGACCAGCAGTCTGCAATAGCGCAATTTGACTGGCCTTGTCACGCGGGCTCATCTTGCCATAAGCTTTATCAATACCCAATTGCCCTGCTACATGGTCGACGACAGACTGCTTATCACCACTCATCAAGATGACATTGATACCAGCATTTTGTAGCGCAATGATCGCACGCGGCGTGTCTGTTTTTAAGTCATCAGCCAGAGCAAATGCCCCTAATGGCTCATCATTAATACTAATCGCAACGGTACTGGCAATTTGCCATACTTTTGGCATCAGCTTAGGCAGCGTCAAATTAGCAAACTCTGCCGTACCCACTTTTATCAATCCAAGCCCTTCGATGTTGGCTTGTATACCTGCACCTTTTATCACGCTGATATCGGTCACATTAAATAGAGGCAGTTGACGGTCTTTGGCTGTGTTGACCAGAGCGGTTGCTAGTGGATGACTGGCATGCGCCTCGACACTGGCGGCAATCTGCAATACGTCATCAACAGCAAGCGATTTGTCCACCATGACATGATCGACGATAGTCGGTTTACCAATAGTCAATGTGCCTGTTTTGTCGAGCACCACCGTATCAATATTACCCGCGGCTTCAAGACTTTGTGCATCCTTGAACCACACCCCATGACGCGCGGCGACGCCCATACCAGCCATGATCGCCGCTGGCGTGGCCAAACCAAGCGCACAAGGACAAGCAATGACCAATACTGATACGGCATGCATTAGGGCAGTATCAACCATACCTGTTAGCCACCATGTGACCCCAAAGGTAACCAATGCAATCGTAACCACAATGGGAACAAAAATAGCCGTTACTCGATCAGCGAGACGCGCCAGATTGGCTTTTGAGCCTTGTGCATCACTCAGTGCTTGTACCATATCGCCGAGTTTCGTGTCACTGCCCTTCGCATTCACGCGATAAAGCAAACTGCCATTCTCTACCAAGGCACCTGCCAGTAATCCATCGCCTTGCTCTTTTTTGAGTGCGACTGATTCGCCAGTTAAATGACTCTCCACGCACCAACCACTGCCTTCTATGACTGTACCATCTGTAGCGACGCGGCTGCCTTGCTTTGCACGTAAGACGTCACCCACTTGCACATCAGACAATGCAATACGATGGAAATCACCATTTGGCTGCTGCTGCTCTACTTCATCAGGCGTCAACGACAGTAATAAATCGATACTGTTTAGGCTGTGTTTTTTGGTACGTTCCTCTAAGTATTTACCCGTACGCACAAAGGCAATGACCATCACCCCTGCTTCAAAATATACGGCTGGGCTATTACTCGCACCGTGTCCGCCTGTGTATCCACTTTGCAAGAGGCTGTTTAAAGTCCCATCGCCATGCGTGAGCCACAGATAAGTTGAATATGCCCATATCGTCACTGTACCAATGACCACCAGCACGTCCATATTGGCAAGGCCGCCTTTAATAGATGCCCATGCACTTTTATAAAACGGTAACGCCAAGCCAAACTGTACCACTGTTGCTAAAATAAACTGAACCCAGATAGGCGGCATCCACGCCATACCAGAACCCGTCAGCATACCTGCCATACCCACCAAAAACGGCACCAAACAAATCCATAATCCGATCAAACGCCATGGATATTGAGTGGCGGTATCTTCGTCAGTTTGAGAAAATAAGCTATCGGCTGCCTGCACATTGGCTACAAAACCTGTTTTGTTCACCCACTCTGTGACCTGCTCAGGCGTCGTCTGGGTAGGATCATAATCAACATTGGCAGTCTCGCCAGCAAAGTTCACACTCACATCGTACACCGAAGGCTTTTTATTAAGCACCTTCTCAATTCGTGAGGCACAAGCCTGACAGGTCATGCCATCAATCGCTAATTGCAGATGCGCACGTTGCGGTGCAAGCGGTGTATTTGATTCAACATCAGTTTCAACATCGTAGGGTTTTTCGCTGGTGGTGCGGGTAGTATCATTCATAAATAAAACTCGTCATGGTGCCTATAAAGTCGTAGGAACCACAATAAAATATCAGTGGGTTGGCAAAAATTTCAAATAAAACAAAGGAGGCAATGTAAGGCATATCCAGCCATTATAGATGGACATATTACACTATTTTCAAAAACACCTTTTAGATGGTCATGACTGTCATCTATTCAAGCAACCCGCTATCATTCAATTAATAACAATAAGTGGGTGATGCCACGTATGTAGCCAATATTTAGGATTTTTTAATCATGAAAAAACCAGCTATCATGCTAGTAATAACATGGTAGCTGGTTTTTTGAATAGATGACCGAGTTTATGAGTTGGCAACTGTCGCATCAAATCCAGCATCTTCGATAGCTGAAGCAATGGCGTCTGCACTGGTTTTGCTGTCGTCAAAAGTGACCGTCGCTTGATTGTCTAAAAGCTCAATACTAATATCATCCAAACCATCGATATCCGCTGTCGCCGTATGCACGCTTGCCACACATCCACCGCAAGTCATGCCATCAATTTTAATAATACGTGTTTGGTTTGCCATATCAGGCTCCTTATTTTTATGAGTGAAAAACAACACTGATTGCTATTTTCTCTGTGTTCTTATCTTTGAAAGTCTGCCAAAGCCACACTGAATCAGCATAAGCCCTATCATCATCAACAAGATACTTTGGTTGTTACTTTATTAGGGTCTCTAGTCACGATGGTGCGGGTTCTGTGGTGCATCGATAGGAAATGGCTGAGTCACATAATCTACCATGCTAATCGCCGCCGTGAAAGCATGGATACTGGTATCCGTGTCATCATAACTCACTGTCGCGATATCATGAGTAGGATCAAGATCGATAGCAGTCACGCCAGAAATATGCTTAAGCGCAATCATTACACTATCCAACCCTTTCTCGTCATCGATATTTTCAATGCTTACTTGTACCGTTTGAATTGCCATTGCATAACCCTTTTATCACTTACCGTATCAATGAGTATCCAATACTTCAAAACCTTTGACCAAATCATCAATCTGCTTGAGCTGACGCAAGAATGGCTCTAATTGACTCATACGCAGCGCACACGGACCATCACATTTTGCGGTTTCTGGGCTAGGGTGCGCCTCTAAAAACAGCCCTGCTAAGCCTGTTGCCATACCAGCGCGTGCAAGGGTTGTAATCTGCTCACGACGTCCACCAGCACTGTCACTACGCGCGCCTGGCTGCTGTAAGCTGTGCGTCACATCAAAGAACACCGGTATTTCCATCTGCTTCATGGTATCAAAACCAAGCATATCGACGACCAGATTATTATAACCAAAGGCACTGCCACGCTCACAAAGTATGAGCTTATCGTTACCGCCCTCTAAGCATTTATTGACGATATGACGCATCTCATGAGGGGCTAAAAACTGGGCCTTTTTAATGTTAATAATGGCATCTGTTTTTGCCATCGCATGAACCAAGTCGGTCTGACGCGACAAAAACGCAGGCAACTGAATAATATCAGCAACTTCAGCCACTGGGGCGGCCTGATGTGGCTCATGCACATCCGTGATAATCGGCACTTGAAACTTTTCTTTGATTTGACCGAGCCAATCAATCCCCTGCTCCAACCCAGGCCCACGATATGAGTGCAAACTTGAGCGATTGGCTTTATCAAAGCTGGCCTTAAAGACGTAGCCGATTCCCAGACGTTGGCAAATATCTACATACTGCTCAGCAATCTCAAACGCCAATTCTTTTGATTCTAAAACATTCATACCACCAAACAATACGAAGGGTTGGTCATTACCAATGTTGATCGTACCATTGCTAGGTGTGCTAAGCGTGATGTGTGATTGTGCTGTCAATAAGTTTTCCATGAAGCATCTGCCCCTTATCTTGTTATTAATATTGTTATCGCATATTGTAACCGATAGCCTGATTAAAGAAAGTATGCAAGCGTAATTAGATATCATTAGCAAGCATATTTACTGAATGATAACGACCAGCTATCTAGGGTATGTCCTCAATTCACACAATAAGTTATCTAACTGGGCTAAAAATGGCTAAATTTTGCCAAACATCGTCAAATAGCTGGTCAATATCTCGATATTATCTACACTATTTTTCTCGTTTGACGGCAATTTATCTCATTTTTATCTCCATTTTTAAAATGAGGACACACCCTAAATTAAGCAAAAAAAAGACCGATCCGAAGATCAGTCTTTTTTGATACCAGTAAAGCTGTCATGCCTCAACGATTATTTATTGTCGCTATAATCTTTTGCGGCTTTTACAAAGCTGTTAAACAGTGGATGACCACCGCGTGGCGAGCTAGTAAATTCAGGGTGGAACTGTACGGCAACAAACCATGGATGGTCGCTAATCTCAACCGACTCTACCAAATGTTGCTTGGCAGAATAACCAGATATGCTCATACCCGCTTGCTCTAGTGGCTCGATATAGCGGTTATTCATCTCATAACGATGACGATGGCGCTCAGTGATATTGCTTGCACCATAAATTTGGCTTAGCTTGCTACCAGCAACCAATTCAGCTTGCTGTGCGCCTAAACGCATTGTGCCGCCAAGGTCTGAATCATCACTGCGAATCTGTAGCTCGCCACGTTCATCTAACCACTCAGTGATCAGACCAATGATAGGCTCAGCTGTTTTACGATCAAACTCAGAAGAATTGGCATCAATTTTGAGCACATTACGCGCGTATTCTATGACGGCCAGCTGCATACCAAGACAAATGCCTAGATAAGGAACGTTGTTTTCACGAGCATGAGTAATGGCTTTTATTTTACCCATCGTACCGCGCTCACCAAAACCGCCTGGTACTAAGATAGCATCGGCGTCATTGAGCTGCGCTAATAAATTGTCATCATCTTCCAAACGTTCAGCATCTACATAGTCAATCTTAACATCAACTTTATGAGTGATACCTGCGTGTAGCAATGCTTCATTGATAGATTTATAAGCATCTGGAAGCTCGACGTATTTGCCGACCATCGCTACTGTCACTGCCGCTTCAGGGTTGAGCTGTGCTTCGACAACTTTATCCCAATCACTCAAATCTGCTTCTGGCACATCAAGGCCGAAACGCTCGCAGACTAGATCATCAAGATCTTGCTCATGCAGTGTGCGCGGTATTTGATAGATACTTTGAGCATCTTCACACATGATGACCGCACGCTCTTCCACATTAGTGAATAGTGCAATCTTGCGACGGTTGTCTGGTGAGATATGATGATCAGAGCGACAAATCAGAATATCAGGCTGTAGACCGATAGAGCGTAGCTCTTTTACCGAATGCTGTGTCGGCTTGGTTTTGGTCTCACCAGCACTGGCAATATAAGGCACTAAGGTCAGATGCATCAGCATGGCTCTATTACGGCCAAGCTCTACTTGCATTTGACGTACGGCTTCCATGAAAGGCAGTGACTCGATATCACCGACTGTACCGCCAATTTCGATAATAGCGATATCATAACCTTCACCACTGGCTAAGATTTTACTTTTGATCTCGTCAGTGATGTGTGGAATAACTTGTACCGTACCACCTAGGTATTCGCCACGGCGTTCTTTGTTTAGAACATTCTGATAGATGCGACCACTGGTGAAGTTATTACTTTTACTCATTTTTGAGTGACGTAAAAAACGCTCGTAATAACCCAAATCCAAATCTGTCTCTGCACCATCTTCGGTGACGAACACTTCGCCATGCTGAAACGGACTCATCGTCCCTGGATCGACGTTGATGTATGGATCCATCTTGGTCATCGTGACGGTCACGCCACGGGCTTCTAAGACCGCGGCAAGAGAAGCTGCGGTGATACCTTTTCCTAGTGAGGACACTACCCCACCGGTCACAAATATAAACTTGGTCATAGTACTCTGTCGGTAATTGGTAAAGAAGGATTTTACTAAAAATACGCCACAAAATATAGGGCAAAAATGCAAACTATCTGAAACTCTTATTTTTTTGGGCTGATGATAAACATTTTTCTGTCATTAAAACGTTATATAACAAAAAAACTCACCCCGAAGGATGAGTTTTTTTAGAGTCAAATGCTAGTTCATACTAGAATAAGTATTCTAGACCAGTACCAAGTACGAATACTTCAGCATCGCCAGTAGAGCCCGTGTAGCCTACATTATCAGCATTGTTTATACCAGCATAGGCATGAGCAATGATGTTGTCTTTATACATGTACTTACCACCAACAACGATTTGGTCTGAATTGGCATTATCAAGACCGCCCAAGTTGTCAGTTTTGTTGTACTGTGCATATACAGACGCTGGACGGGCAAAGTTGTTTAGGCCCATTTGAGCACTAACTACCAAACCTTTCTCTTTCTCATAACCACTGACGTCATAATCTGCAACCTGATACAAAGCACCAAGTGTTACAGGAGCGGCCATGTACTTACCAAGATCTACAGTTGCTGTACCACGGATGATATCACCATTGATGTTTTGATCTTTGTCATATGCAACGCCAGCTGTGAAGCCAGTGCCTTGGTCAAACATCATTGCAACGCCAAAGCCGTCGTCTTTATTACCATTTGCTTCATCAGAACTATACATTGCAGTCATCTGTAATGGTAGACCGTCATACTTTGGTGACATCCAGATAACTGAACTATTGATACGGCCACTATCCGCCATGTTTAATGCTTCAACAACATCGCCATCATTTACGTTAGTACCCATGTTGTCCCAATAACCTTGGTTAACAACAACGTTGTTAATTTTGTCTAGGCTAGATTGGTTGTTACCAGCACGAAATTCACCGAACTGCTTGTTTACTACACCAAGATATGTGTCACGGTTAGTGAAGCCATTACTATCACCATCAACGCTTGTGCCATACTCTAAACGATAGATAACATCAGTATTAGCAGTCATGGCTTCAGAGCCTTTAAAACCAATACGTGAAGAGTTAGAGTTAATTTCTACAGTATCTTCATCATACATGTTGCCAGCAGGGCCATCAAACTCAGCATTGACATAATCGGCAGTAACAAATGCTTTACCATATATGGTAGGAGCGGCATTGGCTGCAGATACAGATAGGGCAGCAACTGCTGTAGCTAAAAGTAGTTTTTTCATGGGGTATCTCCACTTTACAATTTTAGTAATAAGCTAGCTATTATTAGCTGGTGCTCATAATGGTATCGTCACAAATCCTCAAAGATATAATGTGTAACTGGCTACCTAGATTAGTCAGAAACAAGTGTGGCGAAGTTCTATTACAGTAAGATGAAAAAAACCATGATTTACATAACTGGGATCAAAAAAGTAACTGCCATGTAATCTTTAGTTTTTATCCTTCCATTGCGTAACATCCGTTACCAAACTCATACTTCGAGTACAAGCATAACAACTTTGACATAATTTGCAACATATTTTTTTGCTTTTTCGATACATCTAATATCGAATAACCCACGCCTCATTAGGTCTGAGCTGCTATAAAAAAACTTCTATCTACTCAAATAGATACGAATAATATTGGTTAATACAGTTACCAATATTCTTAAACTCTCGTAATAAATGCTCATTAACTGACCAAAATAAAGCGCTACTTATCGATAAATAAATAGCGCTCATAAGACAATTTATCACTTACTTTAAGTACGTCTGACAGTTACAAACGAGCCAGTCTACCCATTATAATATAGGCTCAAATAGACGCTGTTTGGTCTCATATCCAGTCTATTATTTTAGGCTGTGTCCTCATTTTAAAAATGAGGGTACGCTCTACGCATTTGCTTTTAGATCTAGACGTGCCTGATGCAATAATGGCTCAGTATAGCCACTAGGCTGCTCACGACCTTTAAAGACCAAATCACAAGCGGCTTTGAACGCGTAAGAGCTATCGAAGTTATCTGCCATTGATTGATAGTCATCATCGCCTGCATTTTGCTCATCAACGACCTTGGCCATACGTTCCATCGTATCCATCACTTGCTGCTCGCTAACCACATCATGATGCAACCAGTTGGCAATGTGTTGGCTTGAGATACGCAAGGTCGCACGATCTTCCATGAGACCGACATCGTTGATATCAGGTACTTTAGAGCAGCCAACCCCTTGGTTTACCCAGCGTACGACATAACCCAAGATACCTTGAGCGTTGTTTTCAAGCTCTTGCTGCTTCTCCTCTTCAGTCCAGTTGGTGTTTTTTGCCAATGGAATGGTCAAAATATCGTCTACGCTGGCACGTTCACGTGATTTTAGATTGTCTTGTACATCGGCCACATTTACTTGATGATAATGTATGCTGTGCAAGGTCGCACCCGTTGGCGATGGCACCCACGCAGTGCTAGCACCAGACTTAGGATGAGCAGCCTTAGTATCCATCATCTCTTTCATTTCATCAGGCTTCGCCCACATGCCTTTACCAATTTGAGCATGGCCTTGTAAGCCTGTCTCTAGACCGATATCGACGTTCCACTGCTCGTAGGCAGGTTGCCATGCTTGCGACTTCATCTCGCCTTTTGGTACGAACGGACCTGCATTCATACTGGTATGCATCTCATCGCCTGTACGGTCTAAGAAACCCGTGTTTATAAAGATAACGCGCTCTTTGGCTTGGCGGATTGCTTCTTTTAAGTTAACCGTCATACGGCGCTCTTCATCCATGATGCCGATTTTGAGCGTATTGCGTTCTAAACCTAGCAAGTCCTCTGATGCATTGAATAAGTCATTGGCCATTTTGACTTCTTCAGGGCCATGCATTTTTGGCTTCACAATATACATTGAGCCTTGGCGTGAGTTTGATAGCTCGTTTTTACCTTTGATATCGTTGAGTGATAATAGTGGCGTAATTAAGCCATCCATTAAACCTTCAAATATTTGCTCTTGACCCTCGCCCAAATCGACCAAGATGGCAGGGTTCTGCATCAGATGACCGACGTTACGAATTAACAATAACGAACGACCTGGTAAGATCAGCTTGCCACCATCTGGTGTGTTATATTCACGATCTGGGTTTTGCTTACGTGTACGCGTTTTGCCACCTTTTTCAAAGGTTTCCTGTAGGTCGCTGTTCATCAAGCCGAGCCAGTTACGATAGACTTCCACTTTTTCTTCTGCATCTACAGCAGCGACTGAGTCCTCACAGTCTTGAATCGCAGTAATCGCTGATTCAAGCAGTACGTCTTTGATGTTTGCTGGATCGTCTTTGCCCACTGGATGATTGCTATCGATTTGAATCTCAGCATGCAAGCCGTTATTTTTTAACAGAACACCCGTAGGAGATTCAGCGTCACCGACAAAGCCAACAAATTTAGCGGTATCTTTTAGCTCGGTACTGCTATCACCTTGTATGACCTCGAGCTTACCATCGACTACTTTAAAACCAATCACGTCATTGTATGAGCCTAATGCTAGTGTGAAATGCTCGTCTAAAAATGCCTTGGCATAAGCGACAACTGCCGCACCGCGAGTAGGATTATAGCTACCAGTCGCCTTTTGACCATTCTCATCACTAATTACATCGGTGCCATACAAGGCATCATATAAGCTACCCCAACGTGCATTGGTCGCGTTAAGCGCATAACGAGCGTTGCGAACTGGTACAACCAGCTGCGGCCCTGCGATGTGAGCGATTTCATCATCGACGTTTTTGGTATCAACCGTAAACGCTTCGCCTTCAGGTAGCAGATAACCAATTTCTTGCAGGAATATCTTATAAGCTGGATAATCGATTTCGCCATTTTTTGCAGGATTATCTAGGTGCCATTGATCAATCTGCGCTTGAATCTTGTCACGAGTTTCTAGTAGTGCTTTATTGCGTGGGGTAAACGCTTTGATAACTTTTTCGAAACCTGACCAATAACTTTCTGAATCAACACCGACTTTCGGTAGCACTTCGTTTTCAATAAAATCATATAACTGCTGATCGATGGCAAGACTGCCTTTTTGAATACGATTGGTGTTAGAAGACTGGCTCATATTGTTATCCTTATCTGTTCGTGAGGGGTACTAATACTGAGTTGTGACAGTAACTGTTTAAGCGGGTTTCAAGCATTCATATCTATTTGTTATGGAATCTTTGATTCTCTAATATTTTTAAGAAGATGCATCTACAAATCTTATGTTCTAGGGCGTGTCCTCATTTTAAAAATGGTGATAAAAATGAGATAAATTGCCGTCAAACGAGGAAAATAGTGCAG
>NZ_JASDDJ010000129.1 GCF_030407455.1 Psychrobacter sp. 5A.1 | reverse complement strand
TAAATTAATAGGTACATAATGACAACTTCTTATTCTGAACATATGAAAGGGATTACTAAAGAAAGGTTGCTTGAAGGACTTGTTGGATATGGACTTTTCTCAGAGAAGCTTCCCCCATTCTTAACTTCTGAAGACTTTTACGATTTTTGTATGGATGGAGATAACCATCCTAAATCCTCTAATAGTAACTCTGGATTATTTAAGAATAAACATGTTTCGGAGTATGTTCAGTATGCAAATATGCGAAATATTAACGTTCCTAGATTATTAGCCGTTCCAGAACCAATAGCATATTTCAATTTATGCCACTGCTTGTCACAATACTGGCCAGAATTGACAGATTGTTTTGAATCTAAAACTAAGAATGATGATTTTAAGATTAGTAGAATTCATATACGTAGAATTAAAGAATCAAAAATAATTTTTTCGCTTGGTAGTAGCTATGATTCATCAGGTGTTACTTGGAGTTGGGTTAAAAAGGTGGTTAATCGTCCTGTGTCAAAAGTTTTTTCAATGAATTATAAAAATTTATCTGAAGATGACAATCCAATCCCAAAGATTAAAATTAAAAGTAGATTTGTAGTGCATGCTGATGTTTCAAATTGCTTTGGCAGTATCTATACACACGCACTTTCTTGGGCTTTGATAGGAAAAAACCAAGGAAAAATACAGAGAAATGGCTACTGGCATAATGAGATAGATACCTACACCATGAATGTTAATAAAGGTGAGACTCACGGTATTTTAATTGGTGGCCACGCTTTCAATATTATTTCAGAAATTATTCTAGTAGCGGTAGATGAAAAGCTCAAAGATAGATATAAGTACATTAGAAATATTGATGATTATGAATGTTTCGTTGAAGACTATCAAAATGCAGAAAATTTTTTAATTGATCTAGAAGCCGAGTTAAGGGTGTATGGGTTGACTCTAAATCATAAGAAAACAGAAATTTCTGAATTACCCATGACACATGAATCTGATTGGATCAGAGAGCTTAGGTATTTTGAGGAAGGTGATTATTTTGACTACAAAGAAACTGTTCATTTTCTAGACTTTGCTATAGCTCTAATGAAAAAGAACGATGGTAACTCTGCAGTATTAAACTATGCTATTCAGGTCTTAAGTGACAAAAATAAATCAATATCTGCAACAGAATATTTTTTAGACACAGTACATCACTTAGCTCTTATATATCCATATTTAATTAGCTTGATGGATGAGAATGTATTTTCGAGTATAACTGATGAAAATTTGAAATTAGAATATATCAAATCTTTTTCAAACGATATTTATGAAGTTGGATTAAAAAAGAACTACTATGAAG
>NZ_JASDDJ010000128.1 GCF_030407455.1 Psychrobacter sp. 5A.1 | reverse complement strand
CAAGTAGCCAATCACTCACACTAGACACCCCTGCCGCATTTGCGCCAGTGACAGATACCGAGACCATCGATGAAGCGACTGTCGTAGCAAACAGTCATCACAGCCATCATAGCGTCTATCATGCACTCGCCCATGCCACTGATTTGAATGTTGCCGATACCTTTATACTGGTCGATCACAACCATCTCAATCAGCACTATCGCGCCACCCATATCGTACATTTGGCTCGCAACAGCTTGGCACATGTGACAGGGCTGACCATCAGTCGTCGACATCATGAACGCCATGCCTCACAGTTAGAGGCAGGCATTCACTTGACCCAACTGCGGCTGATTACCGCAGACACGCCATGGGTGGGTGGCTTATATAGCAAACGCGTGTTACCGCCAATGACTGGTATCACAGACGCTCAAAGCGATACCGACAGTCGCAATCACATGACCCCGACCAAAAGCTATCTGCTTGATAGCCCTGCCCAACCTATCAATCGATTAGAAGCCCAAGCAGGGGCCAACTATGGCAGTCACTTCACTCATAGAACTGACGACCAAACCCTGATGCAGTCTATCGGTGATGGTGAGCACTTAATCAATACTGGCAGCTTATTGTCCAGCACGCGCCCTAGCCTATTTGCCACGGACAATGAACAAGCCGTTGAGAGCGGCTATCGTAACACGGGCAACGGTCTATCAGAATGGATTACCGATCATAGAACGGAGCAAGCGTACTCACAGCTGAACGTCGATGATGGTCAAGTGGCTGCTAGTCTAAAGATGGGTATCATCAATGCTGCAAGTGATGGCGCCAGTAGTAAACGTCAAGGCATCAATGCCAATACCAGTGCTCAAATCAATATCAAGTCGGGCGAAGCCTTAGTCTTCTCCACCCAGCCGCAAACCCACGCACAATCTGGACAACATAACTATCAACAGCACACCCCGACTCTCACCCAAACAGCATTGGGCGGTCAACATCTGGCTGAACGTTTAACGCAATTGGCGACAGGGCTTGGACGTCATGTGAATGACCACAAAGCGATTAAAACTCAGTTAGAAAGTATCGCAGAGGAGCAGCAAACCAAAACCCATCAACAAGCGCCCTACACGCTGATCGATAGCGCTGCTGATACGAGCTATGTCAGTGACGAGACGCTGATTCAGCGATCGATGGGTGAGATGATAACGACCACTCAGCAAGATATGATGGTGAGTAGTGGTGATGGTCATCATCAGGTCAGTAGTGAGTCTTTGACAATGGTCGCTGATGGTCAGTTCAGTATGACAAATGCGAAAGACAATATTATGCTGTCTGCGCATACAGGAAAGCTTGAGGCGAC
>NZ_JASDDJ010000127.1 GCF_030407455.1 Psychrobacter sp. 5A.1 | reverse complement strand
ATTAGTGATAGATAAATTAATAATATCAGCTGTGACATTGAGATTATCCAAAATATACATCAAGTCATCGTCAGTGGAACAATCAAATATGTAATCATAGTTCGATAATTCTTTCTCAAATTTATTAGAAAGAAATTTAGCGTAAGGTTCAGATTTAAGGTGTTCTGTAATAAGGCTTCTAGTTGCTCCCACTTCTACAAACGGTGATATTCTATAAAGTAAGTCGCATAGTTCATCTACCTTGTTGTTGTAAGGGTACATAAATTCATATTCTGAACGGCAAATATTTTCAGGTTCCTTAATATCGTAATCGACCAAAAATATATTTTTACACCCACATCTTACTAATGTTTTAGCAACATTGCTGCCAATTGCACCAATACCAATAATTAATATCTTCGAATTAGTTAATACTTCATTAAATGCACCGCGACCAAAAAAGTATGAATAGGACGAGTTATTCGTTACTGCCCAATTGATTGCAGTATCTTCTAAGATATACTGCTCTTGATTCTCGTTATTAGTCTTACTTTTAAAAAAAATTTCATCTATACTTACTAAAGCTACTTGCCAATGAACTTCATTATTTTGAGTATAAAAACCTATAAAAATAGGCAATGGTCTAGATGTGTTGAAACTACTGCTATTTAAAAAAATATACTTCCATAAATAGCTTAAAAAATCTTGACTGAGTTTTCCATTAAACTGTGACCAGTTATTGAAAGAAAAACGTTGATTAATCGCTGGCGTTTCTTCTAAAAAAATATATATACCTTGTTCACTGCTACTCGCTTTAAGATAGTGATGACTCCAATCGCAATGTTTGACAGTAGGTTGAGCTGAGTCATTGAAGCTTTGAACCAAGTGATTGTTGATAGTATACTGGCTATAGTTAGAGTGAGACAATAGTTTGATAGAGACTGTACCAAACTCACCTTTGTTAAAACTTTCTTCTATATTAGTAAATTGATAAGAGTAAAAACTACTATTAAATTTACTATGATTAACTATTAAGTGCTCATAATGACTATCTGTTTCTTCTTTAACTATATATCTAATAATCCAATTTTTAATTGCATCGAAGTCTTGTATTAGTTTCTGTTTAAAATTAATACAATGTTGATTATGAAAACATACTGAGCCAGTACTCATCACGTGACTATATTTAATCAGATCAATATTATTAAAACTTATCGTTTCAGAACCACTAATTTTAAATGGATATTGAGAATTAATTATTACTTCAAAATTTATTTCTTCATTAAGACCTTCGAGATCAAAAGTTATACTGAAACTTACAAGATCTTTATCAAATATAAGATCTCGTAAGTTTGAGATATAACTTATGCTACT
>NZ_JASDDJ010000126.1 GCF_030407455.1 Psychrobacter sp. 5A.1 | reverse complement strand
CAGAAGTGAAACATCATAGCGCCAATGGTAGTGTGGGTTCGCCCATGTGAGAGTAGGTCATCGTCAGCTCTCTATTCTGAAACATCCCCCGACTAGTTATCTAGGCGGGGGATTTTCTTTGCGTGTGGGTTTAGAATTTAGTTAGTTTAGACTTTTGATTTGCAGTAATATAGCTACTGTTACATACTAACAATATATGTAAATACTTCAGTACTTTGATAACGAATATGGATAAATATAATGAAAATTGAAGTTGCCCTGCATAAATCGTCTACTACAAAGGAAAGAGGAGATCTTCTTGAGTCTCTGACTGAAAAACTACTATCTGCACAATCATATGAAGTTATAAATGAAATAAGATTTACTGCAGTAGAGCTAGATTTACTATGTAGACATAAAATTAGTGGTAAAGAGATATATGTAGAATGTAAAGCTTATAGAGATAAAAATATTGATGCAAATATATTAAAGAATCTTGCCGGAACTCTTGTTTTTAAAGACTATGATGAAGCATGGATTATCAGTACAGGAAATTATGGTAAAGAAGCAAAAGGCTTTGTCAGTGAATGGAAGTGTAAACCGAAAGAACAAGCAACAAAATTAAGTTTTTATGATCCAGAAAAAGTAATTGAATCCCTTATCAGTTCAGGAGTGATAAAAAAACAGCCAGAAGATTTGGCTGCTGAATATATGGGAAGTGATAATCTTATTGGTGAATGGGTATTACTTGTAACTAGTTACGGAGTATTTTGGGCTGTAGCAACTTTAGTAGGAGGTATACCTTCAGGAGTACTTTGTTATTATGCAAAAAATAATGAGTTGGTCGATGATGCTAACTTGTTAAGCAACATAGCAGATACTGATACTTCTTTAAATAACCTCAACTTTCAAGTACCTAAGATCAATAAGAATAAGATAGTAAACATTGACTCTAGTAAAGCAGCCAATGTTGTTCAAGTTCAAACTGGTGAAGATTGGAGTGACTATCGGCCAGCCAGACCAGAGGATTTTGTTGGACGCGTAAAGGATATCAATTTCATATTCAATTTTTTTAAAAATGTTAAAGAAGGAAATACAAATACAAGAATATTTGCTATTACTGGAAACTCTGGAATGGGTAAAAGTTCATTAATTGCAAAGTTGAGAGATAAGGCAGAAAACTATCAGAATAAAAATAAGTATTTTGTTTTCCCAGTTGATATACGTGCTGCTACTGGACCAGAGTATATTTATTCCTCACTATTACAGACATTGAAAAGTGCACAAACTGAAGATTTTGGTGATAAAAATATAGATCTAGTTCTTTCTGACGTTGGAAGTCCGTTGAATTCAGAATCTATTAAACTCTATTTAG
>NZ_JASDDJ010000125.1 GCF_030407455.1 Psychrobacter sp. 5A.1 | reverse complement strand
TAGAGGTCAGCAGTTCGAGTCTGCTTATGCCTACCAAATATTTAGAAAGCCCCAATCTCACGATTGGGGCTTTTTTTTGTCTGTAATATATGGGCTGTAGGAAAGCAATCTCGAAACCTTTAGATATAATTTCTTTATAAACTTTATATTACTTTATTCAAAGGCGATAAATCTAATCAATTAAATATTGGTAGTGATAGGTTAAATCCATCACTACCAATATTTAATTGATCCTTGCTGATGTTTTGACTTCATAAGTATATGACCATATTTAGTAAACATTGACTCCCACTTAGTCAATGTTTATTTATAATTTCATCTAAAATTTACTTAATACTAGTCAGTTCCAATTCAATTATTAAAGCTAGTAAACGTGCCGCTACTTTACTACTGCGGCCATCAATATCATAAGTAGGATTGACTTCGGCTATATCAGCTATCATCACCTTAGCTTTGCTAAAAATATATTCAATACAACGTTCAACAAAATCCAAACGCATTCCTTTAGCTGCTGGTGCACTTACGCCTGGAACTATAGCAGCTTCAAAACCATCCATATCAATAGTTAAATAAATTACATCGACAGTATCTAAAAAGTTATCTAATTGGCTTTGGATATCTGCCCACAGCAAACGTATACAGCTATCATCACTAATTATAGTAACGCCAAGTTCTTCAGCACGATCAAAAAGGGCAAGTGTATTTGAATACTGACTAATACCAATTGCACAATAATTAAATTTTTGATTATTTGTTAAATTGTGTTCTGAAATTTGACGAAATGGTGTTCCAGAAGTGCCTTTTGGTCCTTGTCTTAAATCTAGATGCGCATCAAAATTAATAATACCAATCTGTGTGGTTTTACAATCAGAATACATTTGTGATTTATTGTCACTATTAAGGGCCTTCCATAGACCTAAATAACTAGCATAAGCTATTTCATGTCCGCCACCAATTCCTATAACAAAGCTATTTTGCTTGATAAGACTTGTGACTCTCCTCGTATAATCTGCTTGAGCTACCTCAAGAGATTTATCTAACAATTCATTATCATCGAGACATTTGACGTCACCTGCATCACCTACAAGCTTCATAAGGTATTCAGTTTCAAATTTATTTTGAAGTGTTGCACTACAAGGCAGTTTAGCAAAGGCTGTCCTAATACTTTTAGGAGCACCTATTGCTCCAACACGCCCTAAATTTCGACGTACGCCTTGATCACATGCAAAACCTATTAAGCTAACAGGCTGACTTTCATATTTTTTAACTAACTGGTACCAGTATCGAGCCTTTTCTGATTCGTATGGCTCTTGTCGTCCTGTCCATAAATTTGGGTCAAATGGTGTATGTTCAGTAAATAAATGGGTGTTACTCTTAAACATAATTAAAAATCCTTTTATCAAAAATTTTAGTCCTCTATCAATAGTACTGATAGAGGACTATGAACTGTTACGATTTCAGACCAAATAATCTTACGTATCCTACGTAAGATAAAGATTTATCACTGATTTTAAGTAATAATAG
>NZ_JASDDJ010000124.1 GCF_030407455.1 Psychrobacter sp. 5A.1 | reverse complement strand
CCTCAAATATATCATCTTGCTTCGGCTGTCACCCCTCCTTTAATTCCTCAGCATACTTTTTGATACACCACCAAATATTTAAAGTTCTTTATCGATCTCTTCACCAATAACATTGAGATAAGCTTGCAAATCAATAGCTGGAATAGTTCCTATAGCTTGCTGAAGATATTGAGTTAATTGCATAAAGAAAGTAATTAAAGAGTTTTCAGGTCGACTAAAATGTAATTCTTTGAACTCTCTTTTTTCATAGTACTCATTTATTCGTTTAATAAAATCAAGCTCTTCAGTGTTTTCTTCACCATTATAATCAACAAAGAAGCTGCCATAATCAACAACGCAGCCTAAATCAATACCTTGAAGGTTGACCAAACTTTTAATATGCTTCTCGATTGTTTTATTATTACGATTATCATAGGTATTAGTAGTAGCTAGAATACCGCCTAGAATTTTAGTTAGTGGTCTAGCAGGAAAAGTTCTTCCCGAATTAATCATTGATGTAGATGTACGAGTCAAGCGTCGAACACTTTCAATCTTCTCGCCTGCGTAAGTTATATAGTTCCCTGAACCTTTAATGCTTCCTCTGATGTCTGGTTTAACTTCAAAAACTGCATATACGCCTTCAGCAGGGACATAATGGAAACCATTTTGTGTAAAGATGAATGGAGTAAAGTAATTATCATAGATAACAACATCAATCTGATGGCTTGTATTGCCTTTATGGTCTATGACAATTGCTTTATCTATACTATAACGATTAGGTAAGTAACTTCTCAACCATTCAATCCATGCATTCTCTAACGAATCACCTTTTGAACCAGGATGCTGTATAAAATCTCTGTTAGTGCTTAGTTGAGCAGACATCTGTTTCTGCATACTGGCAAATAATTCTGGTAATGGTATGTTATTCATACAATTTCAACCTTTCATTATTTAATATAAAAAAATTAAAATCCCTCAAACTATCGCTAGTAATACTCAAAATAAGTAAGATAGGATTGTCAATTTTCACGTTTTTCTCATGAGCAATGCTAATCATTGCACTTAAATCTGTTGAGCTATACCATGCTTCACCATCTGGATGAGTATGCCACTCACCAACATAGTAGAGTCCTTTGTTTATAAATAATTTTTCAAACTCGGATTTCAGATAGTTAGATTCTCTAGTAAACTCAACTCGACTACTCTTAAAAATCTCTGCTGTAATTGATTGTTCAATATACAAGGTTTTAAAATCATTAGAATATTTACCAATCAGAAAACCACCATACTCTTTAGGGTAGTGCACACAGCTTGACTGATAAATACTTTCTAACAAGCTATCTTCGACTACTAATTTTAAATTCTTGTAGTGTTTGGTAATAGTCAAAACTTACTCACTTTCAAAGACTCATAATTATCATCATGATTGATTACAAAGCTATTTAGCTGTTCGTTACTAATCATAATATTGATATGTTTTAAAGCAAACTGTATAAGTGTAGAGATGTCATTATAAGAAGCTTTAAAAGTTGGACTCCAACAGCCTATAGGATTGTATAAATCTTCAACATCATTTTCTAAAATATTATCAAACTGATGTCTAACGAA
>NZ_JASDDJ010000123.1 GCF_030407455.1 Psychrobacter sp. 5A.1 | reverse complement strand
TTTTGGTATAGAGGATATAGATTATTTGAAGACTGTTGCTAATGATATATCTAGTATGAAGTCCAATGAGATTTTTCATAAATTTGATGATTATAGTTTTCACTATCCTGATTTGAAATTAAAACGGAGACATATTGATTGGCCTTGTGCTGCCAGTATTGAATATTTGACTGCTCCTTGGATGCTTATGAAGTATAAGAATAAAAGTGATATTTCTGAATATGTTGTTTATTATAGAGAAAGAGGAGATAGTGTTGATGAGTTTGTATATCTCATAGACGTCCTTTCAGCCTACCAGTTAATAGGTGTTGAAAAGAAAATAACAGTAAGACTCTATAACTGTAATCCTAAAGCAGCGATTTACTTTAGGAAGGCAACTGAACAATATCTTCAAAGTTGGGGTATGGAAGATTCAAAAGAAAAAGCATTAAAGAATATAACAGCATCTAGTATTAATGAGATTTTAACAATTAACTTCAATCAACAAGAAATCGGGATGGGTATAAGGGGTTGGAAAGATGAGTAAAAATGGTTATTTATATTATAATTCCGATAAAGACGTATTTGATGCCTTACACAGTAGAAAGTTTGGCTCACAGGTTATAAAGGAGCAACTCAAAGATCGTGGAATAATAGTTTCTAGTCAAGATACTAAAGATACAATAATTGACTATGTAAGCCAGCTTTTTCTTAATTATCATGATCAGGTCTTTATAGTTGAAACCCTAAATAATTCGTCATCAAGAAAAAAATATAACAAGGCTGTTCTTTCTACTAATATGAGCGATGTTGATATCGCTACTGTTGTTGATGAAGTCAAAGTAAATAATAGCCAAAGACTCAATGAAAATGTGGAGATAACTAGACAAAAAGATGGCAAAGCTTTTACGATTGTGACTACCTATACTGAGGCAGACCTTTCAAAGAGTGTAATGTCTCAAAAGTTGACGAAGAGCTCGGAAGTTTACATATGGGAAGATGAAAGTGGAAAAATAAATATAAGAGGTGAGCAGGATAGAAAAAGTAAAGAAGTGATAGAAATGATTCAAGATAAGATTAAATCTGAAGATGAAAGCTCTGAATCATATGTAATAGAATTATCTACAATCACAGACTCTATTCAAAGAAATAAGTTTTTTAAAATTCTTATAAGCTCATTGGATGATTTAGAAGTTGATGATGTCAAACATGTTTCTTTTTCCATTATTGGTGGTCCTGATATTGAAGATGATGGTACGTTGTTGCCCCATGTTAAAGATTTAGTACTTAGAGGTAATTCTGTACTTGAGTCATCAAGTTTCAATCAGATATATCAATCTGGTTACTATATTACTAAGATTGAATGGAGTGCTATTGAGAAAAAATTGAATGGCGAAAAAATTGATTTTTCAGCAGAATTTTCTGACACTGAAAATTGCATGGATTTCAACTGTGCTCCATTAAGGTTTTATAAAAGTAAGAATGACGGCACGTACCAAACAGCCTCTAATAAATTGCCAAATATTGCTATAAGCACTCTTTTAGAGAAGATAGAGAAAGCTGCTATGTGCGCTCACAAGACAATAATTGACCAAAATACTCCAACCTAAATGAGTAATTTAGAAGATGAAAACGTTTAAATGGTTAAAATGTTCTTTCCCTATTTCTGTAGAAGAGTTGTCTGAAAAAATACGTATGGAGAAATATACTGATGAAAATGGATCAGGTTTTCTTATTACACGTTTGAGGCACGATTCTATATCTGGTAAACATATTCAAAAAAAAGTAACAAGTATTTCTGTCACCAATCCTTTTGGAGATGAAAATGAGGTTGAGTTTGTTATATATGATACAACCATTTTTACTATATCTTTCAATGAATCATGGAT
>NZ_JASDDJ010000122.1 GCF_030407455.1 Psychrobacter sp. 5A.1 | reverse complement strand
GTATAATCATTAATAAAATCAGTAGCCTATTATACATCATATTGTAATAGCCAGGTCTGAGAGACTCATATTGAGTTATGTCAATACCTGCATATATAGAAGTTAAAAAAATTAGCATTATCAAAACCTAACCTTAGTCTACCTACTACAAGTTAAAGACCCAGTCCATAAAAGCAACTATTCTGTGCATCAATGCGAGCTTGTTCTTTATCGTTAATCACAATATCAATTCCACCTCAATAGTGACTAAAAGCAACTACTACCGCATTGACTATATGCTACTGCTATCGCCCCGACAGCAATTCCAGCACCTAACAGTTGAACAGGAAACGTCACGATATCTACTGCCATAGCAACAGGTAAAAGTACTACGCCAAACTTATTAGCATTGCTACTGGTTTTCCACTTATAAGTCAGCTGAATATTCAAAGGCTGCTTTAGCTTATAATTCACTTCGTTAATATTCTGTACTGCAGAAGCGACCGTCAATTTAATATTTACTGCACGTTGACAAATTAAATTTTGTTGTTCAGCAACAACGGCCGTTTTGCATTCAAAGCCAAAACTTTCTAATTGTGACTGCTCGTTAAGCTTTAGCACATTGATTGGCTTAGCATAGATTAAGCCGATATTTGCTGGTACGTTTTTAATCTGATTTGATTCATCGCTTTTTACATCGAGAACTAACTTTTTAGACTCAGCCTGTGTCTTTTTCTGCACATCTTGATTTGAGTATGAGGGATTAGTATCGATATATAATGAGCCTAAATCAACTTGTGTGAAAATCCTCTTAAATAGATCTGATGAGGTGTCAGCAGAGACCACAGGTTGCACTAAAAAGCTGTAGTTTTTACCTGCCAAAATCATAGCATCCTCATAGCCCTGTATTGACTTATTGGGATATCCCACTGCAATGACACTCTCAGATAAGACCTTTTTTGTGTGATTTTTCGTTTTGTTACTTTGGGTATAATCTGAAAGAGTAGTAGTCGCGCAACCATTTAATACGATTGATGATCCTAAAAGCGTTACGAGCAATAGAGACAGTTTTTTCATACATATAATCCGTTTAAGTTATTCAAATAGCAAATGCCTCAGATAATAATACACAACATATGTAGAATTAAAATATTTAATTTTAAAATCTATAAATATGAGATATCGAAAACAAAAAAAGCCGCCTATACACACGTATAGGCGGCTTTTTTACGCCAATCAGAATAGAGAACTTATCTAAAACTTGCTTGATTCACTGTCTTCAAAAATTGCTGTTAAAAAGTTTTCAATCTGAGCACTTTTCATCAAATAAGGATTAAAGTCAGAATCCGCTGAAAAGCTTTTTAAGGCATATTCTTCATCTTCGGCACTTGACGTAAGGTGTTTGGTTACAAACCCATCCCATCGAAGTGATTCTATCTCTTCCACCTTGACAACATTAGGAATAATCTTAAAATGCTCATCAATTATCTTAGCTAGAGCAGAATTGACAGCCGGTCTTGAGCCTTGAATGTTTTGAACAAAGTAACCGTCATTGATCACAAGCGCTGCAACTAACCCACTTTCCTCAAAGTATCTTCGCCACTGCTCAAGAGCACGAGTCAATTCTATACCCGTTTTTAATTCGATGTTTTTACCGATATACGTTAGGCTAATAAGCAGATGCTCGCCATGTCTTTTCCTATTTTCTGTAGGATGACGTGTCGTGATATGCATAATAAAGTCCATTTATATAATATGTATATAAATTAATATACACTTTCTTATAAAGAATAATCAATAAAACTCTTGAGAGTTAACCAATTTGTTATTATCTATTACCTTAGAGTAACACTACAAAAATTGACACAGTCAGCGTGATATATAGTACGCTGACTTTAAAAATGTTATAAAATAAATCAACTAAATGATTATCACTATAAACGACAATGACTTAC
>NZ_JASDDJ010000121.1 GCF_030407455.1 Psychrobacter sp. 5A.1 | reverse complement strand
TTGTTGGTCATACTATTTTCCTTCTTTGGGTTAGTATAACCTCTTAGCAGCTGTCCAAGTTTATTATGCCACTACAAACCAATCCACCCACTCAAGGGTTGCCAGTTCAACATCGTTCACACCAGTCCAGTTCTGCTTTAAATAATCAATCACTTCCGTTTTATAAAGTCCATTGACCGTTTCAGCCAACGCATTATCGTATGAATCGCCTGTTGTGCCAACAGAGGCAATGACGCCAGAATCAGCCATCTTATCAGTATAACGAATGGATAAATACTGAACCCCTCGATCACTGTGATGAATGACATCTTTGGGATTGTTTCTATCTGTTATCGCTTGATTTAATGCCGCCATTACCATATCGGTGTTCATGCGCTTTGATACCTTCCAGCCGACAATAGCGCGAGCAAATACATCGATGATAAAAGCGGTATAAACCCAGCCGCTCAATGTCTTGATATAAGTAAAATCTGCAACCCACAGCTGATTAGGACGATGGGCATTAAAGTTACGATTGACCAAGTCGTCAGCACGCTTTTGGTCGTCACGGCTGTTGGTGGTAATCTTACCCTTACCGCGCCAGACACCTTGTAAGCCGTGCTGACTCATTAAACGCTCGACGGTGCAGCGTGCGATATAAATGCCATCTGCCTTCATCTGCCGCCAGACTTTGCGAGCACCATAGCGGCATTTGCTGTCCTGCCAGATGCGTTTAATCTCGCTGAGATAGTAGTCGTCATGCTGACTGCGCAGTGAACGCTTTTCAGGGCAGCACTCTAGGTCTTTAGCACGGTGATAGGTTGACGGGGCAATCGGTAGTACTCTACAAATCAGCTCGATCCCATAACTACCTCTATAGTCATCAATAAACTGAACCATTATCTGGGTGGACGGCCCGTCCCCGCCTGGGCGAAAAAAGCAGCAGCCTTACGTATAATCTCATTGGCTTGCTTGAGTTCTCTATTCTCTCGTTCAAGCTCTTTGATACGCTCTTTGTCACTTTGAGCCTGCACTGAGGCGGGAATGGTTTGGTCTATGTGCTTTTTATGCCAGGATCGCAGTGTCTCAGGCGTACAGCCAATCTTTGACGCTATGGCTTGAATGGCTGACCATGTAGAAGGATAGTCGCTCGACGCTTCAATCAGCATGCGAACGGCGCGTTCTTTAACCTCGGGGGTGTAGGTTTGTCTTTTCATTGTCGTATTCTCTCAGAATATTAAGTCTCCGACAATCCCGGGGCGGTTCAGTAAGCAAGTTCGTCAAGTGCTTGACCAAGTTATTTATAACCGAAATCCAGAGCCGCTGTTTGTCCAGCAGAAAGATGTCATTGAGCAGATCAGTCAAACCCCTGAGATGGATCAGTGGGGTAGAACGGTCAAGCAAGGCGATCAGCACTACCAGTACGACAGTCAAAACCGATTGATCAAGATCACCCGTACTGATGAGACAGGTCAGCTCATACCTATCGCTGACTACCGCTACAACACCTTTAACCAGCGTGTCGCTAAGACGACTTATAACCATCAAGGTAATCAGACAAAAACCACCTATTACTTCTATGATGGCAATCAGCTCATTGCTGAAACGACAGACACCGCAGGACAACAAGCAGACAATCTTAAACAGTATGTCTGGCTGAACGACACACCTATTGCCATCCTACAACAAGGTGAGCTGTACTACATTCATACTGATCATAGAAACGCACCGATAGCCGTCACTGACAACACCAGTAAGCTTATCTGGCAAGCGGACAATGAAGACTTTGGCTATGCCACTATCAATGCGAACAGCACGTTTGAATTAAACCTACGCTTATCGAACCAGTACTACGATAGTGAGAGCGGACTACACTACAATACCGGTAACCCTCCCAAACTTAAGACACCTAATAAATAGAATTAAGCTGCCTGATTGAGTTTCTGTATCGGTGTAAAACC
>NZ_JASDDJ010000120.1 GCF_030407455.1 Psychrobacter sp. 5A.1 | reverse complement strand
TGTGCTTTGTACTCAATAAAAAACTAGGTAATCCGCCACTTCAGTTTGATTTGCTTATTTCAAGTTGAGAGTGGGGTATATTTATATGCTCTTTCAGAGATAAGAGCTCATGGGGACGAAGTAGAGAGTTTCTTACGTTTCTTATCCTTACAAGCAAGTTTTCGATTTTGTGTTAAAGAACTAGTGCTATACTATTGCTACCTAAAACCTCACACTTAAACATCAGTCCTTAAGAACCCTAATAATGCTTTCTCTTCACAGCTCTGGTATTTTTTGGTTCGTCCGCGGCGCGCTTGCTTGTAAGTCTCAAAGAACTGCCCTGCCAAAAATCGCTCAATGACAATGGGATGAATATAAGAAGCACGGCATACGGTTGGTGTATTACCTAGCTCTGCTGCCACACTTTTTACCATATTAATGACTAATTGCTGTCGCTCAGGGCTTTCTGCTGCGCTGGCTAGTATGTTAGCGCCTGCAGTCGTTTGTAGTTCGTCATAAAGGTAGCTTGCTGCGAGTACACTGGCCATCCATGTACGAAAATCCTTTGCGCTGTATAGCTTGCTTTCGCAGTCTATGCCGCACGTATGCATCCGTAAGTAGTCATTGATATCGCTACTGTCGACGACTTGTTTGTGCCCGTTGTCGTCTAAATATTTGAATATCTGATAGCCAGGTAATTCAGAACACGCTTGTACGATGTCCGTCAAACGCTCGTCTTGCAGTTCAATATGATGCTCTTTTGCGCTTTTGCCAACGAAATCAAATGCCAGTCCATTGTCGGTCTCACTGACATGCTTACTACGTAGCGTGCTTAAACCATAACTTTTATTTAACTTGGCATAACGGCTATTGCCAATACGAATTAAAGTAGTCTCTAACAGTTTAACCACCGCAGCGAGCACGTTAACTCGTGACAAGGGTTTGGCATCTAGGTCTAACTCAACCTGTGCGCGTAGGTTGGGCAGTGCCTCTGCAAAGCCAATCATGGCATCAAACTTCGCTCGATCACGTACGCGATCCCACTCTGGATGGTACAAGTATTGTTTGCGCGCTTTGTCATCACGTCCTGTCGACTGTAGATGCCCTGTTTCATCTTGGCATATCCAAACGTTCGACCACATCGGTGGTATCACCAAAGCATCAAAACGCTTGCGCAAAGCCTTGTCTTTGACCGTGTTACCAGTGGCATCCTTATAAGTAAAACCGCGACCCCAGCGGCGGCGCTCATAACCAGGCTCATCATCACTCACGTAGCGTAAATTCGCCAAACGAGCCAGATGTTCATAGTTATGGCGCACATCTACTGCTTTATCTGTCTGATGGTTTGGCTTAGCCATAAAAATATCCGTCTTATAAAATAGTCGTTTTAGCATAATTAATGATGGCTATTTTTACTGTTTACTTGCCACGGGCAAAGTGTAATCGATGTGTAAAACTAAGCGGATGGCAGGGTTCTCAATTATTGAATTTTAGGGCATAATTTAATGACTATCAAAACTTAAGTTGAATAAAACACAATGAAAAACCCTTCTATAAAAATCACTTCATTATCTAATGCAGATTACGACTTTTGGTTAGCATTGTGGCAAAACTACCTAACCTTTTATGAGACCAGTTTGCCCATGAGCACGACTGATGCGACATGGCACAACTTGCTAGATAGCAATATAGCTATTTATGGATTTGGCGCATGGCAGGGTGATACATTGGTAGGTATCACTCATGTGGTGCTGCATCCCAGCACTTGGACCAGTACTGGATGTTGCTACCTGCAAGATTTGTATGTTAGTGAATCTATTCGCGGGCAAGGTATTGGAAGGGCCTTGATTGAATATGTGTATGACTTTGCTACTCAAAAAGGCTGCAACCACGTCTATTGGAAAACACAAGAAAGTAATACTGACGCACGCCAATTGTATGACAAAGTCGCAAGCTTAACGGACATGGTGCAGTATCGTAAAAACCTATGATTTGTACTATAGTCAAGGCAAAGTAAAGCAATCACAGATCCAAAGAAAATAAAAGAACAGCGTATCTATACAATCTATTTGCC
>NZ_JASDDJ010000012.1 GCF_030407455.1 Psychrobacter sp. 5A.1 | reverse complement strand
TTTCTTGGTCATGGTAAACTCCTATAATTGTGCTTAGTTTACCAAGTTTAGTTGTACGGTTTCTTCAGCATAGCTCATAAAAGCATAGCCGAAAAGGTTATTAAGCTCCTGAAGTCTGATATAGGTATCTCTCCAATGGTCATCGATGGGAGTTGGGGAACAGGGAAAACTGAGTTTTGTCATAAGCTTATCAATTTGATGAAGGTAGACAGAAAACATAATATAATTTATATCGATGCCTTTAAAGCTGATCATGTTGATGAGCCTTTGATGACCGTACTAGCAGAAATTATTAAAATATTACCTGAAGGTCCACGTAGGAAGGCTTTCATAAATAGAGTATTGCCAGCTGTACGCTATACCATTAAAACAGTCGCTAAAGCTAGTGTTTCTCATATTCTGAGACAAGACTTTGCTGATCTTGCAAATGACTTTGACGAGGCAATTCAAAAGGTCGCTGATGATTCAATTGATAAAACAGCAGAACTAATACTCAAAGACCATGTGGAGGCAGAAAAGAGTTTACAGACGTTACAAACTGCTCTAACTGCTATTGCATCCCAAGATCCTATTATTATATTTATCGATGAGCTCGATCGCTGTAGACCAAACTTTGCGGTCGATATGCTGGAGATAATCAAGCATACTTTTGATGTTGAAGGCGTCAGCTTCGTACTCATTACTAATACTCAGCAGTTGAAAGCTTCTATAAATCATTGTTATGGTCAGGCAGTCGATGCACAACGTTACTTAGATAAGTTTATAAAGTTTAGGTTTGAATTGTCTGCACATTCTATTAGAGATTTGAACTCTCCTGTTTTAGCAGCTACTGATCATTTTTTTAAACTAGCAAGAGATAAAGAGTGCTTACCTAATGATCTTTTAGGAAAACAACATTTTAGAAAAGCGATCGAACATCTGATTAAACATCAAAATCTCTCTCTTAGAGAAATAGAAACGCTAATTTTACATATACAAATTGTGCAGAATCTTTCTAATTCGGAAACGTTTTCTGAAAGAATGTATTTTGGTTACGTCTTGCTACGATTGATTGCTGTGATGTTAGTGTGCTTCCGACCTTCACTCTTGAATAGAATTAAACATGAATATATTGATGCTAGTTTATTAGGCGATTTTCTAGGAGTCAAAGAGATTCCAGTCATCAATAACGGAAGTCTCGGTCATCAATATATTGTTAGACCCGAGGCTTTTGAAGTGATGATGGTAGTTCTTGCCAGAGATTGTACTCAGAATACAGAAAGTTATACACCAAGTGAGGAGAAGATAGAAGAATGGGCTGTATATATGGATGGGTTTATGGATGGCACGCTATATAAAGGTAGAGCGATAAAAATAATATTAGAAACAGCAAATATAATGGCGTTTGAATAATAGGAGTATGTTATGACATCAGCCGTTAACTTCGCCGAAGAATTCAGCTCAAAAATACCCGCCTTATCTTTACTCACAACATTAGGCTATCAGTTTATTCCGCCTAGCCAATGCAGTGCCATGCGCTCAAAAGTGGTTTCAAATAAGGCTATTGACCAAGTTGTATTACTACCTATCATGCGTGCATTTTTAGCCAAGCAGACTTTTGTGTTTGAAGGCACACCGCATTATTTGTCAGACAGCGCCATTGATAAGATCATGCACACGCTTACCCCAGCGATGAACTTAGGCTTGCAGTCTGCAAACGAGGCGCTTTATAACGCCATGCTTTATGGCGTGACGGTGACCGAATTTATCGATGGTAAAAAAACCTCGCAGACCATCGCTCTGATAGATTGGAATAATATCGGTAATAATAGCTTTCACGTGACCGAAGAGCTGGTCATACTCAATAGTGAAGGTACGAGTAGTCGTAGACCTGATATTGTTTGCTTTGTGAATGGTCTACCGCTGGCAGTGATCGAAGCCAAACGTCCTGACTCTAGTAGAGAGTGGCAATCGACCAATGTCCAAGCAGTGTCCCAGCATATTCGTAATCAAAAGCCAAAAGAAATCCCGCATTTATTTGCCTATAGCCAGTTATTGCTAGCGGTCAATGGTAATGACGGTCTGTATGCCACCTGCGGTACGCCTGAGAAGTTTTGGGCAAAATGGGTGGAAGAAGAGATTTCTGAGCCTGAGTTTGTTCGTCTAAAAAACGAAAAACTTAATGATGAGCAGATTGAGAGTCTGTTTGCGCATCGTCCTGTCTCTATTACAGATGAATATAAATCACTGATTGCTGGTGGTGATCTAGCCGTCACCGACCAAGACCGCTTAATCATCAGCCTTTTGCAGCCTGAGCGTTTGCTTGAGATGACACGCATGTTTACCTTGTTTGACAATAAGGTGGGCAAAATTGTTGCTCGTTATCAGCAAGTCTTTGGTATTAAAGCATTGATTGAGCGTATCAGCACCTTTGACGGCTCTGATGGTAAGTCGGGTAGTCGGCAAGGTGGTGTCATTTGGCATACCACAGGCAGTGGTAAATCATTCACGATGGTGTTCTTCTCCAAAGCACTTATTTGGTTAGAGGAGCTTGCGAAGTGCCGAGTCATTGTTGTCACTGACCGTGTTGATCTAGAAACTCAGCTTAGTCAAACTTTTGCTTCTGGTGGTGTGCTCAGTGATCGCGATAAATCCGATGCCATGGCAACCTCTGGTCGCCGTCTAGCGCAGCAAATCGGTCACGGTAACGAGCGCGTTATCTTCTCTATTATTAATAAGTTTGGTTCAGCCGTTAAATATGATGAATGCTATAACGACAGCCCAAACATCATCGTCATGGTCGATGAAGGTCACCGTAGCCAAAATGGTGAGAACAATATCCGTATGGCGCAAGCCTTGCCAAACGCTGCTTTTATTGCCTTTACAGGTACACCATTGCTAAAGGATGATAAGACCGAAAACAAATTCGGTAGCATTATTCACTCTTATACCATGCAGCAAGCGGTCAAAGACAAAACGGTCACGCCACTCTTATACGAAGAGCGTATCCCTGAATTGAATACCAATGATCAAGCCATTGATGCATGGTTTGACCGTATCACCCAAAAGCTCACCGATGATCAAAAAACGGATCTCAAACGTAAGTTCTCCCAAAAAGGTCAAATCTATCAGGTTGAAGGTCGTATTGAGTTGATCGCTCATGACATCTCTGATCACTTCCAAAACTTTAAACAGCAGCATTTAAAAGGCCAGTTGGCTTGTGACTCTAAAGCCTCTGCTATCCGCTATAAGATGGCATTAGATAAGATTGGCAAAGTGACCTCAGTGGTTGCCATGTCGCCACCTGATACTCGTGAAGGGCATGATACTGTCGATGGCGAATCAAAAGACATCGTTCAGAATTGGTGGCAAGCCAATGTTGCCAAAGAGTATGGCGGTGATGAAAAGGCTTATACCAAAGCTATCATAGAAGCTTTTAGTCAGGATGATGGTCCTGACATTATGATCGTTGTCGATAAGCTACTAACGGGCTTTGATGAGCCAAAAAACACCGTACTGTATATCGATAAGCCTTTAAAACAGCATAACCTGATTCAGGCGATTGCACGGGTAAACCGCTTGCATGAGAAAAAGCGTTTTGGTTATCTGATTGATTATCGTGGCATCTTAAAAGAGCTGGATATCACCATTGAGAAATATCAAGACTTAGCCGAGCGTACGCAAGGTGGCTTTGATATCGAAGACCTCAAGGGTCTGTATAACGCGATGGATACCGAGTATAAGCAGTTACCCAGACTGCATAGCGAGCTGTGGGCGATATTCTCATCAGTGAAGAATAAACAGGATGGGCAAGCGTTAAGGCAGGTGCTTGCACCAAAGATGCAGGAAATCGATGGCAGAGTAGTCGATACCAAGCTTAAAGAGCGTGATGACTTTTATACAGCTTTAACCACATTTTCTAACGCTATGAAAATTGCCTTGCAATCAGCGTCTTTCTTTGAAGATAAGTCATTCGATAGTAAGCGTGATCGCTACAAAGCCGATCTAAAAGCCTTTGTTAATCTACGTAAGCAAGTGCGCGAGGATGCTGATGAAACCATCGATTACGATGAGTATGAAGCGGATATTCGAAGCTTACTTGATAAGCATATCGCTGGACTTGAGGTTCGTGAGGCAAAAGGTGCATACTTGGTTGGCAACTTAGGTAAGGATGTTAAGCCTGAAGAATTAAGCGATGATGAAGCCCGTAACCAAACGGATAAAATCACTGGTCGGGTGACCAAGATGATTGAGCAGGATTTGGCTGATGACCCTTATGCCCAAGAGTATTTTTCTAAATTGCTTAAGCAAGCGATTGCGGATGCCAAAGCCATGTTCGATGCACCAGTGAAGCAGTACATGATGTTTGCTGATTTTGAGCAAGCCGTTAAAGACCGCGATGTCGCTGATGTGCCGAATGCGTTTATTGATGATAGTGGTAAATTAAACAAACATGCTCAGGCGTATTTTGGTCTGTTTAAGCACTTATTTGATACTGATTTCTTGATAGATAAAGAGTTAGATAACGACAAGCTAGTTGCTTACGCCTTTGAGATTGATAATATTGTTAAGACAGCAGTGGCTGAGTATTCTATTAACCCAGCAGAAATTGAAAATGCTATTAGTGTCAAATTGCTGCCGATGTTATTTATGGATTTGGGTATCGATAAAGCGCAACAGCTCATTGAGGAAGTGCTAAAGATTACCCGTCTTGGACTTTCAAGAGATAAGTAGCCTAAGAGCAGCAAGAGGGTAGTAGGTAATGACTGAGAATGGCGTATTTTATTATGGTCAAGATAAGATTGATTATGAAGTCGTGCGTAAAGAAGCAACTTATAAAAAAAAGATAAATAAGCCTGAAAGCGACAAGCTGATTGCTAAAAAGGCTAAGCCTCGAAAAGTAGTCATTAAAGTACATCCTGATCAGCGTGTGGTTGCCACCGCACCTATCGATGCCAGCGAAGAAGTAATACATAACGCGATGATGAAGCGTGCTCGCTGGATATGGCAAAGCCTACAGGACTTTGCCAAGCAACAAGATCATGTATTACCTAAGCGTTATGTCAGCGGTGAGACCCAGTTTTATTTGGGTCGTCGTTATGTGTTAAAAATGATAACCAGTACAGAAACTGCTGATGGGATAAACAGCACGGTGAAGCTTAGTCGCGGTAAGTTGAATGTAGAATTGTCTCAAAGTGATTCTGAATTAGACGCTGAAAAACGAGCTGTCTTAGTTAAACGTCTTATTGACGAATGGTATAAAGATAAATTTACGTCGGTCTCTAGAGAGAGGCTTGAAGCCTTAATTCATAAGGCTTCATGGGTAAATAATAATCCTTCATTGAAGTTAATGACCATGAAAAAACAATGGGGAAGCTGCTCAAATAAAGGCAATTTAATCCTCAATCCGCACTTAGTAAAAGCACCGAAAGAATGCATTGATTATGTGATACTGCATGAGCTGTGTCATATTGCAGAGCATAATCACAGTGAGCGTTTTTGGCGCTTATTAACGCAGGTGATGCCGAACTGGAAAGAGGTAAAAGCCAAACTTGATGGGATGGCTGAGCTTTATTTGAATGAGTAAATCATAATACCTTTATCGCAATTAACATAAAAACCACCTTCAAAAAAGTAGCTAGCTATCAACTAAAATAACCCGCGTCAGGCGGGTTATTTTAAGTTCAGTTCTGAAACGCTTTTTAACTATGGCGTACCTGCATGCCCCACTTTCACTTGCACAGCTAACATACGTCCTTTGGTTTCTACCTTGCGAGAGGCCTCATCCCAGTCTGGCGCCGCGCACATAAATAATGTCTTACCATCATGTCCACCAAGAGTAACCGCAAAGATACCATCAGGTGCAGTATCGATAGTTTCTAAAATTTCACCACCCTCTGCTATGCGTACCGCTCGCTGGTTTATGGTATCTGCGATCCACACAGCACCCTCGGCATCCAAGGCCAAACCATCAGGTAATATGCTGGCATTTTCTATACGTAGACCCAGATTTGGCTCATCACCTAATTCTCCAAAATTAGCAAAATCACGCTTGTCTCCGAGGCTACCATCTTCTTTGATATCAAACTGCGTAACTTTGTTGCCAAATAGCTCGTTAACGATCAATGTTTTCTGGTCTGCAGAGATAACCATACCATTTGGAAATGCTAATCCTTCAGCAACAACCTGTGAGCTGCCATCAGGCTTAACCAATACAAGCCCTGTGTTTTCATGGTCAGCGCCACCCATCAAATCAAAACCAAAGTTGCCGACATAAGCATTACCATTGACTGAAACCACCATGTCATTGGCATGACCACCGCAATGCTCCCAGATATCAGCGTGAACGACCAAGTTACCATCATTTTCTAGTCGCAAGACTTTGCGGTCTTTCATCGATACAACCAGCAGACGCCCATCAGGCAACCATCCTAAACCGGAAGGTTGATGTTCAACATGGATGATTTTCTCCGCTATTCCTTCATCGTTGACCCGATAAACGCCTTGAGTATAGAAATCGACAAACCATAGCGCATTTTGATACCAGCGAGGCCCTTCTAGATAGTGAAAGCCATCAACGGCAACTTCTAATTCATATTTCGACATAACCATCTTCCTTGATTGATAGACAAAATTATTTAAAAAGTATTTCTTATCAGGCTATTTCTTCATATATTGCAGTGACTTCCTCTAAATTCATATCTTTGGGATTGGTGGCAATTAGTCGCGCATAGGTATTGATAACTATGTCGGCTAGAGCAGGAATATCGTTCTTTGTAATATCTAGTTCACTTAAACGGTATTTGAGACCACTGTTTTCCAAAAATATTTTTAGTTGACTAATAAATGAAGTCGCTGCGTCTAAATCTGTCATTCCAGCTGTTTGAGTAGGCATGACAGCACGAGCAAGCTCTGCGTATAGAGGAGCAGCTTCTGATAAGTTAAATGTAAAAACACCGCACATGACGAGTGCATTAGCATGTCCATGTGGAATGTGGAAGTTAATACTAAGCGGGTAGGAGAGCCCGTGAACAGCGGCTACAGAGGCATTGACGAAGGCGATGCCTGCTAACGTAGAACCTAACAGCATATCGGCACGAGCATCAATATCGTCACCTTGGTTTAACACTTTTTCAAAATTATTCCAAAGCATTTGTAAGCCTTTTAGGGCTAATGCATCTGAAATAGGATTCTTTTTAGTACGACTCGTGTAGGCTTCAATACAATGCACCATAGCATCAAGCGCGGTTGCTGCAGTGATATGACGAGGTAATTTTAGTGTCAGTGTTGCATCTAAAATGGCGACATCAGGTAGAATTTTAGGAGTATAAATAGCCTTTTTACTGCCATCCTTTGCGGTAATCACGGAGACAAAAGTGGACTCTGCACCTGTACCTGCAGTAGTCGGTATTGCAAATAGCGGCAGTTTTTTGAAACCGCTAATATCTTTATCCAAAATATCATTAACGGACTGAAAGTCGTTTGGATATAGGGCGACAATCTTTGCTGTATCAATAGAGCTGCCGCCTCCTAAGCCAATGATCAAGTCACATTTATTGTCTCTTGCACACTCAATAGCGCTTTCAACAATTTCAATGGGCGGGTCTGCAACGACACTGTCGAACACAACGACATTAACACCGGCTTCCTGTAAGGATTGCTGGGCGATATTGACATAGCCTAGTTCGGAGATTCCAGCATCTGTAATGATTATAGCTGAGGTGGCAGAATATTGTTTTGCTAAAACCCCTAGCTTTTGGCGCATGCTGTCAGCTTCGCTGACAATATGACCATTAGTATAAAATTCAATCCCTGTCATTCTGTTCTTCCTTGTATATATATACTCACTTGTTGAGATCGAACGATGCAAAAGTAAGAGTGCTTTTATATCGATTAGACTCTTATAAGGCGTCAATGCTTTTCAAGAGTATTAGGTAACTACTTATCTTATTAACATTTTTACTTTCAATACATTTTTACAAAATCATTGCGGACAGTGGGTTGCAAAAACAGCGTATTAAAAGGGTCTGGATACCAGAAAAGCAAGCAATATCTGAATTCCTAGCGTACTTAACTAGCCGATGTTTGTAAGGTATTACATTATCACAAACGTTAGAGAATAGTCATTAAATGATTTGACAGCTATCACTTTAGTTGCTAATTTCAGATGAGTGTTCAGTTGTACGTTAAGTATATATTGACCTAATTATTTATAACCACTACTAATGGTGTATTTAACTTACCTGTCAAATACTATAAAAACATAAGTTAAATTAATGAACTTATGACTACTATCAAAAGGAATTGATAATGAAATTAGCACCCATTTTTCTGATAAGTGTGCTAGCCGCGATGAGCCTTTTAGGTTGTTCAAACCAATCTAGTAATGGTACGACTTCTTCAGAAGAGACCACTGTTTTACGTTTCTCACATTTCTATCCTGCAACATCTGATATTAATAAAGAGATTTTTGAACCTTGGGCAAAAAAAATCGAAGCTGATTCGGGCGGGCGTCTTAAAGTTGAGGTATATCCTTCGGCCACTATCAGTAAAGCGGATACAGCTTATGAGTCTGCTGTAAAAGGAACCATTGATATTGGCTCACAAGTACAAGGTTATACAAGTGGTCGATTCCCACTATCTCAGATTGCAGAGCTTCCAGGATTATCTAACTCATCAACACAAACAGGCTGTATGCTGCAAACCTTGTATGACAATGGTACGATTGCTGACGAGTATAAAGATTCTCACTTGCTCTTTATGTTTGCCACAGGACCTGGAACCTTGCACAGTACTAATAAATTGATCAGAACTCATGAGGATATGAGAGGTATGCGTATTCGTAGGCCTTCAGCCGTTGCAGGTGACATCATCGAGAGCATGGGAGCATCTCCGGTTGGGCTACCTGCCAATGATATATATACTTCTTTACAGCGTGGTGTCGTTGATGGCTTGAGCTTTCCATGGGAAGCTATGGAGACTTTCAAACTAAATGAGTTGACGAAGTATCATACCAATATGCCATTTTATAGTTCTGCTTTAATGGTAACTATGAATAAAGATAAGTATGAAGGTCTGCCAGAGGACTTGAAACAAGTTATTGATGACAATTCAGGTATGACTCTTAGCAAAAAAGTAGGGTCAATGTGGGATAAGACTTACTCAACGCAACTACAAGCAGCTATCGATCAAGGAGACGAAGTTGTCGATATCCTAGACCCACTCAATGACCCAGATTGGAAAGGCCCACTTGAAAAAGGTACAAAGAAATATCTTGATGATGTGGAGTCTTTAGGACTAGATGCTTACGGGGTCTATGATAAGGCTAAAGAAGCTAGTGTAGTCTGTAAAGTGTAATCTGATAAAAATTTTAGCTAAAATATAGCTGAACTGACTAAATTGAAAAAGCCCCAACTTTGAGCTGAGGCTTTTTTGTTTTTTTGATTCTAACTATTTCAAGATTTACCTGCCTAGGACAAACTGTCCACCAGAAAAGCTAATACACCCCTCACAAAACCAAGAGTTCAATCTCCTTGCATGAGGAATATCTGCTGGGACATCTAATTGATAGGGACGACCACAGTATTCACAGTGTACGTCATCTAAATAAACCTGACATTTTGCAAGTGTAGCAAATAAAACATCAGTCTCCGTGTTGTGTTCATAACAAAGCAGTTCTAAATGCGCTATATAATCACTGGGCGACACATAGGACCAATACTCATGGCACAAACGCTTTGCTGTATCCTCTAGAGCTGAATCAAAGACGAAGTTCATGCTCATAATACCCTCCTTAGTATCCATAGCCAGTTTGTGGTAGTAGCTCGTAGAGCTCACTCTGTAGCTGACTACACATATCATCAAAGACATAGTCGAGATTAGTTTCTAAGCGCTTCTGTACCCATATGCGCAGCGCCGTATGATTATCAAAGCAACTATCAATACTTAGGAACCTAGCCAAACCAGTACCTGACTGAATATAGAGCTCACAAATGAGGTAGTTAGCAATATTATCTGCGCCATTACTGACATAGCCACTAGGTTTAAACGTCGCATGCAGTTTATCGTAATCAATCATTTTCATTGTGAGGTCCCTTATCGGTAGATACCTGAGCAATCTGACTGCGATTGACCAATGCTTCAAATGCACTACCATCCTGCCGAGTCATATTCGGTACGTAACGGCTATATGTGTTGAATAGCATCTTAGTTGTAGCGTGTCCCATTTGACTGGCAATCCACTCAGGACTTTCGCCAGCAGCCAACCATAGCGTTGCTGCGGTATGACGAGACTGATAAGCATTACGCTTCTTCAGACCCAAAATCTTAAGAGTAGGGTGCCAAACACGTTTATTCACGTTGTTGTAGTCAAGTGGCTCACCCGTATGCGCGCAAAATACATAGTCAGATCGCTTATAAGTGATGGTCTGCTGTTGCTTCAGAGCATCGTAGACCCAAGGTGACATTTGAATTGCACGGTAAGACTCTTGAGTCTTAGGAGGAACAATTTTGCCTTTGACATAAGCTTGTTTGATCACAATCTCACGTCGATTAAAGTCAATGTTCTCCCACGTCAACCCATCAATCTCACTCGTACGCATCCCTGTAAAAAAACGTACCAGATAATAATTGCGATAGTCTGCTCTTACACCATTAATAAATTTCCAAACCTCATCTAGTGTGAATGGTTGAATATCCGTTTTAGGCTGTTTGAGCGCATTGATATCGTAGTAAGGATTATCAAATTTATAGCGTTTAGCTGCTTCTTTTAGTATCATACCTAAAGGTACCATTATCGAATTGATGCGTGCCGCTGACAGATGTTTGTTAGCTTTTCCGTACGTTACTTTGGCGAGCGATGAACGGAAGGCTAATACATCTGTCTTTTTTATGAGATGAATGGGTTTAGTCCCAAACTTAGCAATCAAGTACATATCAATAATCTCCTTTATTTTGCGCTTATAGGTATCGCGCCATTCAATTTCTTTTTCAGAGAACCATAATTCTGCAAACTGTTCAAAAGAGGGCGTATCGGTATTAATACATTCCTTGCGATCGTTTAACGCTACCATCTGTGCCGCTTTGTCACTTTTTGGAAAGTACTTAGCGTAATTGAACAGTCCTAAGATGATTTCTGCTTTCATTTTCTCAGCCACTTTCTCAAGCTTCTTGCGATTCGCTGGTGTGTCTGTTAGGTTTGTCGTCTCCCGACAGCGTATACCCATATAATAAAAATCGACAAATAGCATATTGCTCCCTTTGCGCCTTCTGATACTAGCCATCATATTTCTCCTTATTGTAGTGCCATGGCGTTGACGCTACCGGCGATACCAGTGCGCATATCTTTTTCAATCTCCTCCCAAATGTACAAAATCTTACGACCACCGAACGGGCGTATATAATGAATGCCTTCGATAAGCACACTATCCTTGAGCTCATTACGGATAGTACGAGGGTTATATTTGATGAGCTCAGAAAGCTCTTGGGTAGTTAGGTAAGTATGTGACATAATAAATTCCTTGTAAGCCAATTAAATAACTAGGTTGTTTTATCGAGATAACAAATAATTCTATGAAAGTATTTTGTTATTCGATAGAAGTACTTTACTAGCTATCGTTAGTCGATGCAAGTACTTTTTTAGTCTATTAAGGAATTATTAATGATTTTATGTAATTTACCAGTGCTACTAGCTGAACGACGTATGAAGGTGGCAGATCTAATAAGAATGACAGGAATTAGCAAGTCAACAGTGCACAAGATCTATAACGAACAGACTTCAAGAATAGATTTTGACACTATGGATAAAATTTGTGAGGCACTAGATATTGAAGTAGGTGATTTATTTACTTATGTACCTAACGAGTCGCTAGATAAAGAGAAGTAAATTAATCTTGAGAGCGCTTTAGATGATTCAGGGTAGAGGTCAAAAGTGCTACTCTGGAAGGAATGCTAAATAGAGAGCAGGCACAACTTAGGCACAATTTGGGCACACACGTTTTTTGATGACGTTTGCTGAAAGTGAGAAAAGAGGAAATTTGCATCGACGTATAGTTTCCTTTTCCGCTACAGCCTATATTTCACGGACAAAAAAAAGCCCCAATCTTAAGATTGGGGCTTTTCGAATCTGGTAGGCGTAATCGGATTCGAACCAACGACCTCTACCATGTCAAGGTAGCGCTCTAACCAACTGAGCTATACGCCTATTTAGGTCATGCATTTTAGCAAGTTTTTCAAATTTTGCAAGTCTTTTTTATCATAATTCTGCCTTATTATTATAAAATTTAGGATTAAGCCTTATATTGAGTATTGTGAAAGATTTTTTATGTATTTTTACTAAATGTCTTGCTTAACTGGTTTAGTTTTTATTGTTAATGAAAGGGTAAAGTCTCATGAATAAGCGCCTACAACTGCTATGATATCTCTGGAAATGAAGTGATTGTTATCATGATGATAAGTTAGAACCAATCATCTTTCACAAAAGTTAAATAAAAGTCAGAAAAATCGGAGAATAAGATGGGTCTATTGGTAGATGGGCAATGGCAAGACAAATGGTATGACACAGAGTCTAGCGGTGGACACTTTCAGCGTGAAGATGCTGGTTTTAGAAACTGGGTCACAGTAGATGGTAGCGCAGGGCCTACAGGTATAGGCGGCTTTAAAGCTGAGCCTAACCGCTATCATCTATACGTGTCGCTAGCGTGTCCATGGGCACATCGTACTTTGATTTATCGTAAGCTCAAAGGCTTAGAGGATATGATTTCACTGTCTGTCGTTCATCCGTTTATGGGTGAGAATGGTTGGACGTTTGCAGCAGGAGAAGGGGTTATTACCGATCCACTGAACCATGCATCGAATGCCTATGAGATTTATATCGCGGCAAAACCAGACTATACAGGGCGCGTCACGGTGCCTATTTTATGGGACAAGCAGACTAACACCATCGTTAGCAATGAGTCGTCAGAAATTATCCGTATGTTTAATTCAGCTTTCGACGAAATTGGTGCTGTAGCAGGTGATTTTTTACCGAACGAGTTATTACGAGAAATTGATGAGATTAATGCCTTTGTTTACTCTGCGATAAATAATGGTGTATATAAAGCAGGGTTTTCGACCACACAAGAGGCTTATGAAGAAGCCGTGACCGCACTATTCGACGCACTAGATACGTTAGAGGTACGCCTGTCAGGTCAGCGCTATTTGGTAGGCAATACCATAACAGAGGCCGATTGGCGATTGTTTACGACTTTGGTACGTTTTGATGCTGTGTATGTCGGGCATTTTAAATGTAATCTGCATCGTATCGTTGATTACCCAAATCTATGGGGATATCTGCGTGATTTATACCAAGTGCCAGGTATAGCAGAGACGGTGAATATGACGCATATCAAGCAGCATTATTACACCAGTCATGCCAATATTAATCCTACGCGTATCATACCTGCTGGCCCAGTGATTGATTTTAATGAGCCACATAACCGTGCACGTCTATAGTTTTATAGTCAGCGAACTGCTAAACCGCTACGGTGTTACCCTCCTTAGATGTACAATCTGCAGTCGGCTGCCTTGTACCCATGTACCCATTTTAGAGTTCTTTGACTATATTTATCAAAAAATATTCAAAAAAAGCCCCAACTGCTTAATAGTAGTTGGGGCTTTTTTTGTGAGATTAAATATAGGTTAAATACTATTAAGCATTGTTTAGCTGACGTGCGGCTTCTAGGGCAAAGTAAGTCAAGATGCCATCAGCACCTGCGCGGCGGAAGCCAATTAATGATTCTAAAATGACCGCGTCACTCAACCAGCCGTTTTGAATGGCAGCCATGTGCATGGCATATTCGCCAGAGACCTGATAAGCAAAGGTTGGTACGCCAAAGGTATCTTTGACTTCACGAATCAAATCTAAGTATGGCTGACCAGGTTTAATCATCACCATATCAGCACCTTCATTGATGTCCATTGCCACCTCATGTAATGCTTCTGCACGATTGCCAAAATCCATCTGATACTGTTTCTTATGGCCGCCTTTTAGGTTTCCAGCACTGCCGACGGCATCGCGGAATGGGCCGTAATAAGAAGAGGCGTATTTAGCTGAATAGGCCATGATAGCGGTATTGACAAAACCTTCGGCTTCAAACGCATCACGCATGGCTTTGATACGGCCGTCCATCATGTCACTAGGAGAGATGATATCAGCGCCCGCGCGTGCATGTACAAGTGCTTGCTTGACCAATACTTCGATGGTGGCATCATTGATGACGTAACCGCTGTCATCAAGCAGACCATCTTGACCATGTGAAGTGTAAGGGTCTAGCGCCACATCAGTCATGACGACCATTTCTGGCACAGCGTCTTTGACCGCTTTGATCGTACGTGCTGTCAGGGCATTTTCGTCATACGCTGATCTACCATCCGGTGTCTTTAGTGAGTTATCAATCACAGGGAAGATATCGATGGTCGTAACACCTTCTGCCAATAGCTCTTTGGCATATTTAATCAGTAGATCAATGGATAGGCGCTCGACACCTGGCATACTCGCAATTGTTTCGCGCTGGTTTTCGCCTTCTAATACAAAGACGGGAGCGATGAAATGCTTAGGATGTAGTTCAACTTCACGAATCATCGCTCGCACGTTATCGTTATAACGTAGACGGCGCAAGCGAGTAGCAGGGTATTGGCGATTAAAAGTATAAGTCATCATAATTCCTTATTTTAATTACAATCAGGGTTATTCGGATGTTAACTGCGTCAGGCTCTGTTAGATCTGCTTTATAAAGCAGTCCAATTTTTTATAGAATTCATATAGGTAACAGTGTGTTCGATAAAATGTCACTATAGTCATATCATTATATAAGTATTACTGCATTAACCTCGCTTGAAGTATTTAATATACATCTACACTCGGTTGCCTTGTACTACTTTTAAATTGAATCGACCATACTATAACCAAAAGACGTCAATAAAAGCAAAAAGCCCCACCAAGTCGGTAGGGCTGATTGTACGTATCGACTGTCAATGTGAGGATACCGTTACGTCACAAGATGATGATTGTCTAATTTAAGGCCTAACAATCTTTGTAACGTGAACTGACTCTACACTATTTTTTAATTAAGCGCGTTTCTTCAGTGATCACACCTACGGCAGCATCTTTTTTACCATCATCGTTAACATCGACAACAGCAGTAGGGGTAAAGGTAGTCGTTTCTACAGGTTGTGCCTGTTTGATAGCCACTGCTTCTTGTTGAGAAGCAACACGTGCCGAGCCAGCTGCATCGATAGCCTTGGTCGCTTTTGCCTTATTGGTATTGGCAGCTACATTAGCGATTTGCGCTAAATTGGTATGTTGCGGCACAGGAATGGCAGTCGGTATGTCTAGATTTGAACCACCGCCGAGCACTTGATATAACTCAATCTGGCTAATGATTTTTTGTAGCTCTAAATTCAAGATACCTTGCTGAGTTGAGAACAGTGAACGCTGCGCATCAAGTACATCTAGATAGTTTGAGATACCTGCCTTAAAGCGTGCATCTGCTATCTGATACGTCTGCTCAAAATTATCCTGCAGGCGATACTGTGCATCGAGCTGCTCACCAAGAGTTGCACGCGTGGCAAGCACATCTGACACTTCGCGGAATGCCGTTTGAATAGAGCGCTCATAACCAGCAAGCGTCTGCTTACGTTCAATCTGCGCCACATCATAATTGGCATCTAAACGGCCTGCATCAAAAATAGGTACGCTAATGCTTGGCCCAAATGACCAGCCAACGGCACCACTTTTAAACAAGTCATTTAAGCTACCGCTACTCACGCCCACACTACTGGTCAAGCTAATAGATGGGAAGTAAGAAGCACGGGCCACTTCGATATTGGCACCAGCGGCTTTTAGGTTGTATTCTGCTTGTAAAACGTCAGGACGATAGCGCAGTAATTCACTGGGTAGACCCGCATTAAATATCTGCTGGCTGGTGATATTACTGACGGCAGGTTTTGGAATAAGAGCATTTGGAATAGCGCCACCGACCAAATATTGCAGTGCGTTGCGTGACTTGAGAATACTGGTATTCGCACGTAATACGGCAAGCTTGGCATTCTCTAGCGCTGCAGAGGCCTGCAATGAAGGTAGCTTAGGATCAATACCTGCTTCAAAGCGTTTGTCCGCGATAAAGAGCGAGCGCTCACGACTTTTAACCGTAGCTTCAGCCAGCTTTAACTGCGCTAAGCTGTAGCTTAAATTGGCATAGCTTTGCGCAATATTACTAATCAAGCTGATTTGAGTGGCATCTTTGGCTGCTGTGGTCGCCAAAAAGTTCTGCAATGCTTGATCTTTTAAGCTTGAGATTTTACCCCAAAAGTCTAGCTCGTAATTGGCAAGGCCCAAGTTGACACTGTAGCTACTACTAGCATTTCGATCAGTGCGATTCTGTGCTGAACGAGTATAACCAGCATTGCCGTTGATAGCGGGTAGGTCATTAATATCGGTAATCTGATATTGGGCCCGTGCTTTTTCAATGGCTAGGCGCGCACTTTCAAAGTCTTTGTTTTTTTCAAGACCGAGAGCAATCAGACCTTTTAGGCGCTCATCGCTATAGAAGTTCTGCCAGCGTTGACTGGCGATACTTGCCTGATCAGCACTACTGACAGTTTCTTTGTCATACGCGCCATAGGCTTGCTGAACCGGAATATTAGGCTCAGCAAGTACAGGGCGCATATCTGCTTTTGGAATCGTGTTACAAGCGGCCATGCTTATTACTAACGCAGTCAAACCTAATAGGCGACCACTGTTTTTGCGCAAACGTGACAGCGCTGGCTGCGCATCGATAGCTGTAATAGCTACCGATGACGAGTTAGTGATAGTTGTTTTTTGAGCACTCATTATGTATTGTCTCCAAGACTTGCAGGCTGATAACTCTCAGAAGGCGTTGGGTTGTGTGAGTCAGGCGTACCATTGTCACCATCTTTATCGTTGGGTGTGTTGTTCTCATATTTATGCGGGAACGCACTGCGGACCCAGATATAGAACATTGGGATAAAGAAGATACCTAAAAGGGTCGCTGTGATTACACCACCGACAACACTAGTACCAATGGCGTTTTGACTGCCTGAACCTGGCCCACTCGCCAAGAATAATGGCACAACACCCAGCCCAAAGGCAAGTGAGGTCATAATGATCGGACGCAAACGCTGACGTGCAGCAGTCATGACGGCCTCTCTGAGACTGTAACCTTCTTCTTGGTGCTCTTTTGCAAATTCGATAATCAAAATGGCGTTTTTGGCGGATAGACCAACGACAGTCAGTAGACCAACTTGCAAGTAGATATCATTGGCAAAACCACGTAGCCACGTAAATATTACCGCACCTAAGACCCCAAGTGGAATCACTAGTAGGACAGAGACAGGTATCGACCAGCTTTCGTACAAAGCCGCCAAACATAAGAAGACAACTAGGATTGAAAGCGCATAAAGCATTGGCGCTTGGGCACCTGACTTTTGCTCTTCCAATGACATGCCTGTCCACTCGTAACTGATACCCTCAGGGAGCTTGTCTATCATCGCTTCCATTGAGCTCATCGCTTCACCAGTACTGAGACCGGGTGCGGCGCTACCTTGAATATTCATTGACGGTAAGCTGTTATAGCGAGTAAGACGCGGTGAGCCCGACTGCCACTCACTACTAGAAAAGGCATCAAACGAAATCATATCGTTCATGTCATTTCGTACATACCATTTACCAATATCATCAGGGTTGGTACGGCTGCTGGCTTCCCCTTGTACATAGACGCGTTTGATACGGCCACGATCGATAAAGTCATTAACGTAGCTTGAGCCCCAGGCTGTTGAGATGACACTGTTGATATTGCTTAGTGACAGGCCATACGCCGCCGCTTGTTCTTGATTGATATTCACTTTAAGTTGTGGCGAGTCTTCTTGACCATTAGGACGTACGCCCGCCACTTGATCGCTCTGTCCAGCCATACCAAGGAGCATGTTTCGGGCTTCAAGTAGCCCATCATGTCCGAGGTTACCACTGTCTTGTAGCATTAAATCAAAACCACTGGCATTACCAAGCTCGGTAATCGCTGGCGGTACGATGGCAAATACTTGTGCTTCGTTTAGCTGCGTAAAGAAATACCCCATCGCTCGACCAGCAACAGCCTGAGCCGTGTTTTCATCGCCAGAACGTTTTTCCCAGTCCGACAATCGAACAAATGCCAGACCCATATTTTGACCTTGACCTGCAAAACTAAAGCCTGCAATGGTAAAGACTGACTCAATGTTATCCGTCTCTTGAGTATCGTAATAGTTTCTGACTTTATCCAGTACGTCTTGCGTCTCATCCAACGTCGAGCCAGCAGGAAGCTGAACCAAGGTAAACATAATACCTTGATCTTCTTCTGGCAAAAACGAGCCTGGAATACGTAAGAATACAACTGCCATGATACCGATAATGGCAGCATAACCAACCATATATAGCCATTTAAAACGAATGCTTTTGCCTACAAAGTTTTCGTAAGAGCGGCTAAGTTTAAAGAAGCCACGGTTGAACCAACCAAAGAAGCCTTTTTGCTTTTCGGTACTGCCTTTTTCATGACTCTTGCCACGTTTTAGCAATGTCACACAGAGGGCAGGGGTGAACACCAGCGCGACCATGGCAGAGAGCGTCATGCTGGTAATCAGAGTAATAGAGAACTGACGATAAATCACACCAGTTGAGCCACCGAAGAACGCCATCGGTATGAATACTGCGGACAAAATAAGCGCAATACCAATAACGATTTTACTGATTTCACCCATGGATTGGATGGTCGCGTCTTTGATAGAGATGTGAGGATCTTCTTCTAATATTCGCTCAACGTTCTCTACCACGACGATCGCATCATCGACCAATAGACCAATGGACAATACCATGGCAAACATAGTCAACACGTTGATACTAAAGCCCGCAATGTAAAGCACTGCAAATGTACCCAATAGAACGACAGGTACGGCAAGTGTCGGAATAATGGTTGCGCGCCAGTTCTGTAAGAAAATGAACATGACGATAAACACTAATACAATGGCTTCAATAAGCGTATGTACTACTTGCTCAATAGAGAGACGTACAAATGGCGTTGTGTCATAAGGAACAACTGATACTAGACCTGCTGGGAAGTTTTGCTCCAGCTCGGCCATACGTGCGCCAACAGCTTCGCGGGTTTCCAGCGCATTGGCACCGCCCGCAAGTGAAATACCTAGACCGGCGGCTTCTTGTCCGTTATATAGGGAAACAACACTATAGTTTTCACTACCGATTTCGACATCTGCTATATCACCCAAGCGTACTTGCGCACCCGAGGTGTCGGTTTTGAGTAGAATGTTTTTAAATTCTTCAGGGGTTTGCAGATAGCTTTGTACAGTAACAGTGGCGTTGATAACCTGTTTGTCTGTGTCGGCAGGTGCTTGACCCAATTGACCAGCAGATACCTGAGCGTTTTGTGCTCGTATCGCATTGACGACGTCAGATGGCACCATGTTGTAGCTACGCAAGCGTGATGGATCTAACCATACGCGCATCGCATAAGTAGAGCCAAAAACTTGTACTTCACCCACACCTTCGACACGACTGATCGAGTCGAGGACATTAGAGTTAATATAATCGGCAATATCAGCCCGATCCATACTGTCATCTTCAGAGATGAACGCCTGCACCATCATAAAACTGCTAGAGGATTTGTTGACGTTGACGCCTTGACGCTGTACAGATTCCGGCAACGAGCTCATCGCGGCTTGTAGTTTATTCTGTACTTGTACTTGCGCAGTATCAGAGTCGGTACCATTTTCAAAGGTCAGCGTTACTGACGCACCACCGTTTGACGAGCTCGATGATGACATATACATCAGGCCATCTAGGCCTTTCATGCGCTGTTCAATGATCTGTACGACTGAGTTTTCTACGGTTTGCGCATTGGCACCAGGATAGCTTGCACTGACTGAAATCGTTGGCGGTGCAATACGTGGATACTGTTCAATCGGTAGATTGAGAACGGATATTACCCCGATGAGCATGACCAAAACAGCCAGCACCCATGCAAAAATAGGGCGATTAATAAAAAAACGTGACATAGTATATCCCTAAGTCTTCCTGTCTTGAATGGAATTAGTTGGCAGCGGCTTCTGTTGGTTTTTTGCTAGAAGTCTCATCGCCAGCTGGCTTTTTATCCATCGTTTTTGCGGCTTGCTGTGGCGTTTTGCCATTAGGCGCTTTTTTGGCAGATGGCGCTGGATTTGCACTTTCTAGTGGTTTGGCGACCACTTCTTGTTCAGGCTTGACCTTAGCACCACCAATCACAACCACCTTATCACCCGCTTTCAAGCCATCAGTGACAACCCATTGTCCATCGTAAGTACCATTGATGGTGACTGGACGTACTTGGATTTTATTATTCTTATCAACGATATAGACTTGCGTTTCACTCTTAGGCGTACGGGTCACAGCGCTTTGAGGGACGAGAGCCGCGTTGGTAATCATGCTTTGCGTCAAGCGTGCAGTGACGTACATACCTGGTAGCAGAATATTGTTACTGTTTGGGAAAATAGCACGCAAGGTGATAGCACCTGTTGACTCATCAACTTTGGCTTCTGATAATGCAAGCTCACCACGTACTGGGTAAACAGAGCCATCTTCTAGCACCAATTCAACGGAGTTCATACCTGGCTGGGCCGTACCCTCTGCTATCTGCTGGCGGAGTTTTAGCAACTCAGAAGAAGACTGGCTGATATCGACATAGATAGGATCTAGGCGTGATATCGTCACGAGTGGTTCAGCTTGACTGGCGCTAACCAACGCACCCACCGTAAAGTTTGAGCGATCGCTTCGACCTGAGATTGGGGCACGTACTGTTGTACGACTATAGTCTAATGAGCTGGCTTGCAAACCTGCTTTTGCGCTTTCAATACCTGCTTTTGCGCTTTCAATGCCAGCTTTTGCTTGACCAATAGAAGCATTGGCACTTTGTACAGCAGCTTGAGCCGTGCGGACAGTTGTTACCGCTTGGTCATACTGTTGTTTAGAGATGGCATTAATTTCGACCAATCCGCTTAAGCGCTGCAAGTCATTCTGTGCTTGAGACAGTGTTGCTTGTTGGCTAACCAGATCAGCTTGTGCATTGACGCTATTGGCCATTGCTGTCTGATAGTTGGCCTGTGCCTGTTGTACGGCTGCTTGGCCACTGCTTATAGACGAGGCATAGTTATCAGTATTGATGCGATACAATGGCTGACCTTTTTTGACATTGCTTCCTTCACGGAATAGCACGTCGTCAATGACACCGCTGACCTGTGGGCGGACGTCAGCAATCTGGTAGGCTGCAGTACGTCCAGAAAAAGTTTGTACTTGAGGGACGGTATCGAGAGTGACTGTTTGAACGTTGACAACCGCGGGCGGCATTTGCTGCTGTGCGGCTTGCTCACCAGCGGCGTCCTCGTTTTTGTCACAGCCAACCAGTACAGCTCCAGATAGTACAGATGCTATTACAAGCGCAAGATAAGAGTGCTTCATCAATGTCCTCGGCGATATGTGTATAAAAATAATGACAGTATAAAAATCGATCAATAAGTTTGGTGTACTGAATATAAAGGGCTTGCTAGCGCTAAATATATAGAACTAATAGACTGGGGTGTGTTCTCATTTTGAAAAGGGTAATAAAAATGAGGACAAACCCTAAGCAATCCACAGAATGGATTCATAAATTTGATGGGTCATTATAAACTATTGGGGTAACCCTACAGTCAAGTGATTTGCGAGATGAGTTGGACTAAAAAATGGTAATATTACGTTTTACGAATTAATGAAGTAACGTCATAGTAAGCGTTGTCTCTATTACCAGCTAATAGAGTCAGGTACAACCTAGCATCAAAATATATTGTAAACTTTTGTTATAAATGCAAAGCCATATAAGGAATAAGGTCTTTAAGCGGTGAAAAATCACCTTTGTCAACAAAATGACCGTTTTAGCAACCTTTAATACTGACCACTGTCGTCTAGGTCTCTAATAGGGTTGATTCAATTCGAAAAAGAGCGAAAGTAACGATAGTCAATCCTCTATAAATTGGGTGCGGTGTCAGTCTCGCTTAGCCTACTATTTGTAGCACTTTCACTCGGCTTCCTTGTATCCAACTTATATTGAACAGACTATAGGTGCAGAGGTGTCAGAGAGACCTCAAGCACCATTAACGTTGTCACTTTTTTATAGTAGATTGCCTATAGCGTTTATCAAGCGTGGTTCAGTTTTCTGATAGCAGCTATCAACTATCAACTATGGGCACAATAATCATAGGCACAAAAACGATCGGCATAAACCTATCAGCCAAAACTACGAGCAGCAGATAATGACCGTAGCGCTATAGCAAACGCGCACTAGCAAGCTCAGTCAGCTGATATAAACCTTGACGATAACGATTGTCTGGTAGCGTGCTAAGGGCTTGTTGTGCCAGTTTGGTTTCTTCCCAAGCACGTTGCTTGCAATAAGCCAATGAGCCCGAATTGCGTACCAACTCGATAAGGTACTCGGCGTTCGGTGTTTTACCTGTTTGTACGGCGATACGAAGTTGCTCATAGCCTTCGGTGTCGCTGTCTTTGAGTAGCTCAAGTGCTTTGATCGTGGGCAAGGTAGGTTTGCCCTCTGCTAAATCATCGCCTAGGTTCTTGCCCATCACCTCACTATCACCACTATAATCAAGCACATCATCGATAATCTGAAAGGCATTGCCAAAATGCTGCCCAAAATCGCCCAATGCCGTCATGTATTCTGTTTTGTCCTGCAAGATAGCGGCACCTTGGGTTGCCATCATAAACAGGCGTGATGTTTTGCCATCGATAATGCGCAAGTAGTCTTCTTCTGTCGCGGCAGGGTTATGCTGATGCTGTAACTGCAACACTTCGCCTTCAGCGATATCACAAGTCCCATCTGAGAACACTTGCAACAATGGCAAACTTTGAAACCCAACCAACAGATTGAAGGCACGGGCAATCAAATAATCGCCGACCAGAACGGCAGTGGCGTTGTCCCATGTGGCATTTGCCGTTGGCTTACCACGGCGCTGCCCCGACTCATCGATGACATCATCATGGACTAGCGTCGCGGTATGCAGCATCTCAGTGATGGCGGCCAGATGCATGGCTTTTTCTGACGGATTGTCATCAAACATACGTGCACACAACAACGTAATCAGTGGGCGCATACGTTTGCCACCAGCATTGATCACATGCTGAGAGACGCTCATGACGAGCTGTACTTTTGAATTGAGACTGCCAAATACTTGCTGGTCCATCACCTCAAAATCATGGGCCACAATACTTTGAATATCAGCATAGCGTGGCGTTGATTGAGAAGCAGGCACGGTGTTATTTAAAGAGATACTAGTCATAATAAATAGTCATATTAATAAGAATAAAGAGAGTTGTTATAACCTTGACTTCATCTATCTATAGGTAAGGTATTATTTCGCTTATGATAGCATAGCTATATTTTTAAATTGTTGGTTAAAGTATATGGTCATAATAGATAGAGCGCATTTTATACAGGCCTTACCCTCTACGTTAAGTAGCATAAAACTTATAAAAAACTTTGCAGGCTTTGCATATATGGCTGTTGGTGTATTGCATGCTGCTTAGTCACATAAATGGCTTATAAAAGGCTGTAAGTAACTGATTGCATAAGTTATAATGGCCGCTGTTGGGCTTAATCTATCACTTATCATTACTATTTCTCATGCTTATATTCGTATTGTCGTTTATCGCCTTTCCTTGGTGAGCAGCCGTTATAGCAAAATGAGAGATGGTCATTAGTGTAACCACCTTGCAAAAACAAGAGGCGCGGCTTGCTTTTATGAGCAAAAAGCCGTAAAATCTTGCCTTTAATTTTTCCCTGTCGTGTTCGTCGTAAAAGCGTTGGTATAACATCAGCCACGGCACACGGGTTAAACGGAGTCATACAATGTACGCAGTAATTAAAACTGGTGGTAAACAGCACCGTGTAGTCGTCGATGAATTGCTTAAAGTTGAATTGCTTAAAGCAGAGAAAGGCGAAACAATCAAATTTGAAGACGTGTTGATGGTTGTTGACGGCGATAACGTCAAAATCGGTCAGCCTGTTGTTGATGGCGCTAGCGTAGAAGTTGAAGTTGTTGAGCATGGTCGCGGCGAAAAAATCCGTATCATCAAGCACAACCGTCGTAAGCATTATCACAAAGAACAAGGTCACCGCCAATGGTACACCTTGTTAAAAATCAAAGCCATTAATGCCTAATTATCCATTTAGCCATTATTGCTAAATAGCGCACTAAATGCTTAAGAGTTATCGCACCAGCGATAAGTCACATTAACAAGGAGATTTTCTCATGGCACATAAAAAAGCTGCCGGTTCGACTCGTAACGGTCGTGATTCAAACCCAAAAATGCTAGGCGTAAAAATCTTTGGTGGCCAAGCTATCACAGCTGGTAACATCATCGTTCGTCAACGTGGTACAGAATTCCACGCAGGCGAAGGCGTTGGCATGGGTCGTGACCATACTTTATTTGCACTGAATGACGGTGTTGTAAAGTTTGCGACCAAAGGCAAATTTAACCGTCGTTATGTTATGGTTGAAAACGCATAATTGTCCACTTAAGTCATTTTATTCTTTGAATGAGATGATTGGATAATGAAAAAAGCCCCTATTGCCTTATGGTAGTAGGGGCTTTTTATATTTATAGCGTGCCATAAAGAGAGTAATGATACGTTTTATGGGTAATGTTTTTAAAGCTACTACGGTATGTTGGCGCTCTCAAAGGCTTTGATGAGGCATTTTTATTAATATAGCTTCAATAACTGATAATGGTAAATGCGAACTTTTATCGTGTAACTGTATTGGTTACAAGCGTGTATGGCAGCCGTAGTAAAGATTGCAAATCATGACTAGGCGTGTAATAAAAAAACTGGCACACTGTTGCCATTGCTGATGGTAACCAGTTTTATCTTGGTAAAATAAGCATTTATAGAAAACAAAAATTTTAGTAAGCTGTTTTATTTTTTTAAGCGACAATTTTAAAGCGATGATGCTTTTTTAGAGAGGATTAATGATGACTTTATCAACGAAAAAATCGACCAAACAAAAAATGATGAGCGGTGCTTTAGCCGGCGTATTAATGACCTCGCTTGGTATTGCAGCCCCTATGATGGCTTTGACCCAAACGGCAACAGCGGCACCTGCTGACAATTTAACCGCTGCTAAGCGTTTGAATAAATTGCTGACCAATACCAAGAGTATGACGGCCAACTTTAGTCAAACCACCAAAGGCGCAAGCAGCGGCACATTTACAGGTTCTATGAGCGTCCAGCGTCCAAATAACTTCCGCTGGGAAACCAAATCACCATCAGAGCAGCTAATCGTTGCCAATGGTAACTCGATGTGGGTTTATGACAAAGATTTAGAGCAAGCGACCAAACAAAATGTCGATAGCCAAGTAGGTAACACCCCAGCATTACTGCTATCAGGTGACCCTAGCAAAATCGATCAAAACTTCAAAATCACTCAGCCGTATGACAATAAAAACTACTACGTGTTGTACCCAAAATCAGACAATGCGAGCTTCAAAGACCTTTCAATCAGCTTTAGTGGCGGCAAACCTGTCATGATGGTGTTAAATGATACCCTAGGTCAGACGACTTCTATCAAGTTTAGCGGCATCAAGATGAACCCAAGTATTGGTAGCGGTCAGTTTAAATTTAACCCACCAAAGGGTGTAGATGTTATTAATCAGTAAAAATGAGTGAGTGGGACTTATTGCTAAGCTTTGATATTGATTCAAAATTAGCCATTCAAAGAAAGGACAGATCCTATGCGGTCTGTCCTTTTTTATGTGAGTAACGATACTTTGATAATTATGTTCTAGGGCGTGTCCTCATTTTAAAAATGGTGATAAAAATGAGATAAATTGCAGTCAAACAAGGAAAATAGCGCAGATAATATCGAGATATTAGTCAGCTATTTGACGCCGTTTGGCAAGATTTAGCCATTTTTAACCCATTTAAATAACTATCGATTGAATTGAGGACACGCCCTAAGATGTTAAATATTTTTATTTAAATTATCTAAGACATGGCTCTTATGGCGTCCATATCTGGCATCGGTGGTAATTCGTCTAAGTGGCTCAACCCAAACGCATCCAAAAATTGCGCGGTGGTATGGAGTAATGCGGGACGGCCTAAGGTGTCTTTAAAACCTTTTTCGACGATCCAGCCTTTATCAAACAACTGCCGCAGTATATTACTCGATAATGTCACACCGCGTACTTGCTCGATATCGCTGCGTGTCACGGGTTGCTTGTAAGCAATGACACTCAAGGTCTCAAGTAACGCTTGGCTAAGACGCTCTTGACGCTGCGGAAAAATACGCTGAATGAGGCTGCTATAGTCATCCGATATCTGCAAACGATAGCCGCTGGCCGTCTCATGTAGTGTGAGCACACCCGTATCCAGTCGCTGTTGTAGCACGTCTAAGGCCTGCTTTAATGCTTTGGTAGATAATGACAGATGCTTCTTCAATGCATGTGCTGTCAGCGGTGCTTCTGAGGCATGTAAGAGCACTTCAATACGCTTGCTCACATCTTCAAGCACTGCAAGTTGTGCGTTAACTGATGAAGATGCAGTCACCGTAGTCGGCTCTTGGGTCTCATCCTGCTGCTTTGGGTCGTCAATATCTACCATCTAAAATGTGCTCTTATTTCAATACTGTGTTTTGGATGAAGGATAGGCTAGGAAACCATCCTGACGCTTGTTAGGCCAGCCACTGTAACGTGAGTTTTGTGGATTCATTTTCCATATTGGGCTGGTCAGACTCGTGGGGCGCAGAGGTGGTGATATTGCTATCTGTCTCAGTATGGACCACACCAACCAGCTGCCGTTTTATCAGCTCTAATACCGCGACGAAGCTTACAACTACGCCTATCTTGCCTTGTGCTTTATCCAGTAGCTCATAAAACGAGTGAGCACCATCCGTGCTCAGCTGCCGACTAATACTGGCAATGCGATCGGCAAGTGGTACGGCATCGACTTTGATGGTATGCATTTGATAGTCTGGTTGTAGCTGCATTTTAAATAAGCTATCAATCAGCAAGGTAGGTGAATAGCTCGGCAATTCAGCACTCATAACGTCTTGGCTAGGCATACTGACCATTGCCAAAAACACATCGCGCTCAAGACGAACCAAATTGTCCAAGCGCTGACTGGCTACCTTAATTTGAGCGTAGGCTTCAAGACGTTCAATCAACTCTGCCTTTGGGTCGCGCTCATCGGTAGGTGCTTCTGGTTTAGGCAGTAATAGCTCTGTTTTGATGGCAATCAACGTCGATGCCATCAGTAGGTAGTCGCCTGCCAATTCAAAATGCTCAGTATCCAACTCACTGATATAAGCCAAGTACTGCTCGGTAATTGGCAAAATCGGCATTTGTGTCAAATCGACATTGTTTTTTTTGACCAAATACAACAAAAAATCCAATGGACCCGCAAACTGTTCTAACCAAATCGCAAATGCTTGCGGCGGTACATAAAGATCTGCTGGTAAATGCTGCACGGGCGTTTGATAGATACGTAACGACATATCAGGGTTCACTGATTCATCATGCTCGCTCTGAGGATCTGTAGGCTGAGAAGTTGAATCAGCCATGGCAGATAAGGCGGCTTTAGACAAAGCCGCCTGTTTAGTTTTTGGTTCAGTCTGCACGTTTAGCACCCACTCTGATGACACGTTGCGCCAGTGAAACAATTATTTAAGCAACGATTATTTAAGCTTAGCAAGTGGACGAATACCAATGGCACGGCGAGTCTTGTCTAATTGCTTACGGCTATGGCGACGGGCTTTTTCTGCGCCCATTTGCAATATTTCTTCTAGCTCTTTTGGATTGGCCATTAGCTCTTGATAACGTTCGCGGAATGGGGCGATTTCGTCATTGATTTTGTCAAATAGAGCTTTTTTTGCATCTCCCCAACCAATGCCAGCTGCAAACTTCTCACGCATGTCAGCAATTTCTTCAGGCGTCGCAAACGCCTTATAAATCTCAAAGATAGCTGAATCATCAGGATCTTTTGGCTCTTCAGGCAGTTGCGAGTTGGTGACGATTTTCATGATGGCTTTGTGCATCTGTTTTTCGGCGCTGACTTGCGGATTAGAATCACCGAACAGAGGAATGGTATTGCCATAGCTCTTGCTCATCTTACGGCCATCAAGACCCGTCAATAACGGGATATCATCATCGACGACCGCTGACGGTAGCGTAAATAGGGTTTTGTAACGATGGTTGAAAGTGCCAGCAATATCACGTGCCATTTCAATATGCTGAATTTGATCACGGCCAACAGGTACGTGAGTGGCATTAAACATCAAGATATCAGCGGCCATCAGTACTGGATAGCCAAACAGCCCCATATTGATACCTTGATCAGGATCGACGTCTTCTTTGTCCATATTGATATCGACCGCTGCTTTATAAGCGTGAGCACGGTTCATTAGCCCTTTGGCACATGAGCAGTTTAAGATCCAAGCTAGCTCTGGAATTTCAGGCACGTCTGACTGACGATAAAACGTCACACGCTCTGGGTCTAGACCACAGGCAATCCAAGTCGCGGCAATCGCTTTGGTCGACTCATGAATGATAGCGGGGTCGTAGCAGCCAATAATGCCGTGATAGTCTGCCAAAAAGAAAAATGCTTCATCGTCACTGTTTTGAATAGCTTGGATGGCTGGACGAATCGCACCAACGTAGTTACCCAAATGTAGAGTGCCAGTCGGTTTGATACCAGTCAATACGCGCTTTACAGCTGCTACTTCGGTAGAGGTTTGGTTGTTAGATGTACCATTACTAGTCATAGGAAATCCGTTATTTCGTTTATCAAATTATTATAAATGCGTTGTTATTTATGAGTTAGGGCGTATCCTCATTTTAAAAATGGCGATAAAAATGAGACAAATTGCAGTCAAACAAGGAAAATAGCGCAGATAATATCGAGATATTAGTCAGCTATTTGACGACGTTTGGCAAGATTTAGCCATTTTTAACCCATTTAGATGACTATCGATTGAATTGAGAACACGCCCTAGTCATAGTGAAAATATTGACCACAAAGTATAACAAACTTTTCGACCATTTTTCTTTGCAATAACGGCTACTTGTAGATATCCGTGCGACCTTTCGGACCATGTTTAAAGCGCCGATGAAACCACATCCATTGGGTAGGATCGATACGAATGAGTCCTTCTAAGACTTCATTAACCTGAGTGGCGTCAGCAACTTCATCATTACTCGGATAGTTATTTATCTCAGGCGTAATCGTCAGATGATAATGCGGACGTTTACCCCTTGGTAAATTGTCCGGCGTTTGACGATAGGTATGTAGCGCCATTAGCGCTGGTGGATGTGTCTTGTCACCCAGTTTAGCCATGCGACGCGATGCTGTAATCGTTGCGGCTGGCACACCAAAAAACGGTGCCATGACACCTTGTTTAAGACCATAGTCTTGATCAGGCGAGTACCAAATAACATGTTTTGCCTTGATGGAATTGACTAAACTACGCATGTCACGACTGGAGATTTGCTTACCAAAAATATTGGTACGACCATTATAAATAAACCAGTCAAGCAGCGGGTTGTTTTGTGTGCGATACATACAGTCTAAGGCAAAAAATTGGGCACAAAATAAGCCACCCAGATCTAGCATGGTGTAATGAGCGCCCAGCAAAATTACCGCGCGTCCTTCTTTTTGCGCATTGACCAAATGCTGTAAGCCTGAAATAGAGACCGTGCGAGTAAAAATATTCGGGCGGAACCAGGCACACAAAGTTTCAAATACCCCAATACCTTGATTGACAAAGACTTGCTTGGCCATCAGTTCACGTTCAACTTCAGGTTTTTCTGGAAAGGCCAGCTTGAGGTTAATCAACGTATCCCGCCTGCGAGAGCCTGCTATTTTATAAAGCAAAACACCCAGTTTACGACCTAGCCAAAATTGCCAACGTAATGGTAGCAATATCATTGGTAACATGACCAAGAACAATACCCAAATGCCCCAGTATCTAGGTGATAAAAACTGCCATTGAAAGGATTTCTTATCGGCTTGCGCTGTGCGCTTATGGGTTTGCGTAATCGTTGGCGTACCAGCAGGGAGTGCTGGTGACTTAGCCGACGGCTGTATGCTCGGTGAGGGCATGCTGTCTTTGGAAGAGTGTTTACTGGGATCGTATTGTTCGGGCGCTTTCATAATATCCTTTTGCAGCACTTTTATGGCATCGGGTTATAGCATCTTATAGCATTGTGGCTATTGATGAAAAGTTATTATGATAATGGGGTAGTGACAACGGGTTTACAAGTTGGTTTTTGGCAAAATAAGTCTATCAAAATGCCATGAATTGGCGTATCTATAAAATATGAAAGATAACGATCTATCTAGGGCATGTCCTCAATTCAATCGATAGTCATCTAAATGGGTTAAAAATGGCTAAATCTTGCCAAACAGCGTCAAATAGCTGACTAATATCTCGATATTATCTGCGCTATTTTCCTTGTTTGACTGCGATTTATCTCATTTTTATCACCATTTTTAAAATGAGGACACGCCCTAATCAATAGCCATAAAAAAACCTTACAAGCTGCGAACAGCTTGTAAGGTTTTGCAAATCTACTCTTTTATTTAATGCGAATACTGCCGCTCTGAGATAAAGACAACAGTCGCAAAAAAATAAAAGATAGCTTTGATTAACGTTTCGAGAATTGTGGACGTTTACGTGCTTTACGTAGACCCAATTTCTTACGTTCAACTTGACGTGAGTCACGAGTAACAAAGCCAGCTGCTTTTAGAGCAGGTTTCGAAGCTTCATCAGCTTCGATTAGCGCACGAGTGATGCCGTGGCGGATTGCGCCAGCTTGACCACTAATACCACCACCTGCAACAGTTACATATAAGTCATATGCGTTAGCAGAGTCTAATAGCTCTAATGGCTGACGTACTACCATGCGTGAAGTTTCACGGCTGAAGTATTCGTCAAGTGGCTTGCCGTTAACGACAATGCTACCAGTACCTTTTGATAAAAAGACACGAGCAGTAGAAGTCTTACGACGACCAGTTCCGTAATTGCGTTCCATAAGTGTATCCTTAGATGTCTAGTGCTTTAGGTTGCTGTGCTTCATGTGGATGTTCAGTACCCGCATATAGTTTCAGCTTCTTGATCATCGCATAGCCAAGAGGGCCTTTTGGAAGCATACCCTTAACTGCTTTGTGTAGAACATCTTCAGGCTTATGTGCAAGCAATTTACTGAAGTTAGTTTCTTTGATACCACCTGGGTAGCCACTGTGACGATAGTATTTTTTGTCTTGCGCTTTTTTACCCGTTACCGTGATTTTGTCAGCATTGATGACAACAATAAAGTCACCAGTATCAACGTGCGGCGTAAAAGAAGGCTTATGCTTGCCACGTAAGCGAGTAGCAATTTGAGTGGCTAAGCGACCAAGGGTTTTGCCGTCAGCATCTACGACATACCAGTCATGGGTCACTTCAGCTGGTTTTGCACTAAGTGTTTTCATGATAAAACCTTAAAATTAGAATTCATTGAGAGTTTAGCTGGGAACGGGGCTCTCAAAAAACAGACTGCACATTATAAGCAGTAGAGCCTACGCTTGCAAGCTGCATTAGGGTTTATTTTTGCCTTATATACATTTAACTGCAGCGTTTGGCCAGTTTTAAGCGGTTTTAGACATTTTTAGTGGGTATTAAGTGATTTATCAAACATGACAAATGACATAACCGTCAATGTTACGTTTGGTAATCACCGTGCAATTATGACGATGATAGCCGATAAAGTCCAGCGACAACTTGTCCAACTTTGGTTTGTTTCAAGCATTCAAACGCCACAACCTTTAGGGTTGTCTGCTCTTGAGCAATTAAATTATTATTTAAAGTATTTGCCAATTGCTGCAGTTGACTCTCTAAATCTTTGTCAGCTTCCAAATAAATCAGCGTTTCGGTATCAATTAACGACTGAGTAATCAGGACTGTCAAAATTGGCTGCCATAGATCCTGAGCGTAAGGTGGATCAATAAATACAACATTAAAAGGTCGAGTGGTTAGTTGATCTTGGCTCAGTATTTGCTCAGCAGTGCCAGTAATGATTTGATAAGCAGCGGCATCAAGGCGCAGCTGCTCAGCGCTTTGGCGTAGCATGTTGCTTTGTGCAGTATTGATTTCGATAAAAGTGGTGTGAGCTGCACCGCGAGACAGCGCTTCAAACCCCAGTACGCCACTACCTGCGCAGCTATCCAGCACATAAGCCCCATGAATATCAGCCAGTAGCCAGTTAAACAGTGTCTCGCGCAGACGGTCTGGGGTCGGGCGTAAGCCATCTGCATCGATGAAACTTACAATACGGCGCTTAAATTGCCCACCAATGATACGAACATCACCAGCCGCGCCACGCTTTGCTTTGTGATTGTTCTTTGGTGTGCGCCCGTTTGAGGTCTTTTTCATTAAGAGTGTCTCGCTTACTGTTGTTCACTTAGGTGCTGTTTCTTAGATGTTTTTATTTAGATCTTTTTTCTTAAGTATTGTCAGAGCGTGTTGAACATTTACAAAAATAGGCACTATTATTCAGACGGCGCTGTCGTTGGTGCTTCTGCCGCTGCCGCCTCTTGAGCTTCCAATGCTTTTTCTTCTTTATCGCGCAGGGCATCACGCAGTGCTTTATCAAATGCTTTTTGACGTTTGATGACTTTCAACTCATCAGCTGTTGGTGGCAGTATAGGATTGCTTTTGCGTTGTAATACCCAGTAGTCAAACAGCGCACGTCCTATCGGTGCAGCAACTTTACTACCGCCACCACCATTTTCGACCAATACGGCAAGGGCAATCTGAGGGTCTTCTACTGGTGCAAAGCCATTGAACCAAGCATGATCCCAATAGCGTTTATCTATAGCAGACTTGTCATAACGTTTACCTTGCGCAATCGATTTCACCTGTGCCGTACCAGTTTTGCCTGCAATGCGATAGCGTGGGGTGTAGATACCGCGCCCAGTACCGCTTTTGACCGTGTCTTCCATCGCATCATGCATACGTAGCCAGTCGGACGGCTTACCGTTATAGTCAATTTTGCCATCTGGTTTAGTAATGATTTTGACGTCCGCAGCACCGTCACTGCTTTTTAATAAATGCGGGGTAATGTGCTGACCTTTACTGGCTGTCATGGCTGTAGCGTTGGCAACCTGTAGCGGCGTGGCTAAAAAATACCCTTGTCCAATACTGACCGAGATGGTTTCACCCGGTAGCCAGTCTCTATCGTAAGTGTCTTTTTTCCATTTTGGCGATGGCATAATGCCTGACTTCTCATTGGGCAAATCAATGCCTGTTTGTTGACCAAACCCAAAGCGTGTCATCCAATCATGCAGACGTTGTATCCCCATCTCATAGGCCAACTTATAATAATAAGTATCGACCGACATCATGATGGATTTTTTGAGATCTACCGTGCCATGCCCGCCACGTTTCCAGTCACGGAATCGATGCGTATCTCCCGGTAAGCTAAAATAGCCAGGATCATAAATGGTGCTGTTCCAATCTCGTAGGCCATAATGAATACCGCCCAAACCTTCGAACGGTTTAATAGTAGAAGCAGGAGGGTACATCCCTTGTAGTGCGCGATTGTATAGTGGCTGATCCAAATCTTCACGCAGGTCGCCATAGTCTCTAAAGGATATGCCTGAGATAAAAGGGTTGGGGTCGTAGCTTGGGTTGCTGACAAACGCTAAGACGTCACCGTTTTTGGGATCTATCGCTACGATTGCCCCGCGTCGACCATCCAGTTGCTGCTGGGCGATGGTTTGCAAACCATAATCCAAGCTCAGCGTAATATCATTACCTGCTATGGGAAGTTTGGTATCCAATTGACGTAAAATATTGCCATGAGCGTCTGTTTCTACCGATTGATAGCCTGGTTGTCCTAGTAAGATATCTTCATAATAGTCTTCAATACCGATTTTACCGATCAAGTCAGTACCCGCATAGCGATCTTTATCGATGCGTTTAGACTCTTTATCATTGATACGACCGACATAACCGATGACATGCGCAAATAGCTTATCGTAAGGGTAGGAGCGTGTCAGCTTACTCTGAATAGAGACCCCGCGAAAGAAGGGCTTGCGCTCACTAAACTGAGCCAATTGTGCTTCTGTTAGGTCGATTTTTATGGTGACAGGGTCATTCTTATTTTTACTTAGACGCGCCAAAATATCGGTAATATCTTTATCGGTTAATTCAAAGATAGGCGCGAGCAAATTCAACGTACGCTCAGGGTTTTCGACCTCGTCAGGGCTTAACATTGCCGTAAATACAGGCTGATTGTCCGCCAGTATCACGCCGTTACGATCGTAAATATAGCCGCGGCTAGGCGGTGCAGATATCAGCTTGATTCGATTGTTATCAGCTTGCGTTGTGTACTTGTCATGAGCGTAGACTTGTAGGTAGCCATAACGCATTATCAGGCCGCCTAAGCCAATGAATATCAAAATCCCAAAGATAATAATACGATTGGTAAAAATGCTGTTGACCTTTTCGGTATTGGGAGTTAGCGGTTTATTCATAGAAAATCAGAGCCCAAACGGTCAGTGAGTCAGCAAGAGAGGAGTAAGTGGGCAGGTTAATCAACCAAAGTGCGGTGAGTCTAAAGGATAAGGCAAATGGTTTCAATCACATAGGATGATATGGCGTGAAATCAGCACACATCCATTGATACGCAGGTGGTCTGTGTTATTTCACTACAAATTATAACAGAACAAATGAGAAGGCGCAGTAACCTGCCATTTATTTTATTGCGGTTGTCCGCTATATAAGCGACGGGCCATACGGATATGTTAGCTACCAAAAGGATGGTATAAGAGGTGTCACCTTTAGTCACAACTTGCCGAGGGTCTACATGTGCTAATAAATAGCAAGTATGCTAAAATCAGGCGATTTATTTTATAGTGGTTATTATGGGCAGAGCGTCTTTTGGAACGTTCTGATTTTGCTACAGGTTCGTTATTAGTAACGACAATATTAGCAACGACAATCAACCTGTCAGGGACTAGATAAGTCATGGGCGTAACTTCATTGTGGCAGACGATCGCGGAACACCCAGAGTTTTTTGCCATGCTGACCATTCCGCCAGTGACGGCATTTGTCACTTGGGTACATGTCTGGATGGCGCTCAAGATGCTATTTTATCCGGTCAAGTTTTGGGGTATTCGTATTCCAAACTTCCCGTTTTTTGGGTTGCCAGGTATCGGCTGGCAAGGTATCGTGCCGCGCAAAGCGGGTAAGATATCAGGGGTTATCGTTGACCAGACGCTCTCGAAACTCGGTTCGCTTGATGAGTTTTTTAAGGCGATGGAACCTGAACAGATGGCGATATTCGTCACTGATACGGTAGACAAAAATCTTGAGCCATTGATTGATGAGATTATGCTGGATCACTCGCCAGCATTGTGGGGCAATCTGCCTTATGCGTTAAAGCGCCGTGTCTATGCGCAAGCCCATAAAGAATTGCCCAGTATTATGCAGTCACTCGTGACGGATTTGACCCATCATGTCGAAGATCTGGTCGATATGCGTAAGATGATTGTCAATACGATGGAAAATGATCGTCGTTTGATGGTCAATATGTTTTTAAAAGTCGGTCAAAAAGAGATCGATTTTATCTGGCATATCAGCGCATTGATTGGCTTAGTATTTGGTATCATTCAGCTGTTTATATTTCTAGTGGTGCCACAGCATTGGACCGTACCATTTTTTGCGGCGATTTGGGGTTTTCTAACCAATTGGATTGCCATTTGGATGGTGTTTAATCCAGTAGAGCCACATTTCATCTCTTATTTGAAGTTTTTTGCGGTCCAGAATCGCTTCCCATTTATCAAACCAGTAATGCCGCATATCGCAAAGTATCGCCTCCAAGGTGGCTTTATGAAGCGCCAAGAGGAAGTCTCTGACGTTTTTGCTGAGATTGTGGTGAAGGATTTGGTCACTCTAGAAAACATCATGAATGAGATGATGTATGGTGATCGCTCGGCACAAACCCGTGATTTGATGAAATCGCATCTGTATATGGTGCTAGAGTCACCTGTTATCAGTACGACGTTGCGAGTCGGATTGGGTCGCCGTGATTATGGCCAGCTAAAAAACACCATTATTGACAAATCCATTGTCGCAACGATGGTGCCACTGCGAGATCCTGAGCTAAATGAAAGCCGAGCCAGTAAGATATTTGGGCTGTTTCGCGATAGAATACGTGCGCTTACGCCAAACGAGTTTCAAAACCTGTTGCGTCCAGCGTTTCGTGAGGATGAAATGACGTTGATTGTATTGGGCGGTTTGACCGGATTTCTGGCAGGTTGGTTGCATTTAGTGTTAGTGTTCTTCCCCTCGATGCAGTAATGCATTAATAAGTATTTTCAAATGGTAATGTATAACTGTATTGAATAAGCTTTGAATAATTAAAAAAATGTAAAATTAACGACAGATAAGCATTTTGTATCAATCATTCATATTGATACGTCACAATGATAGTAGCGGGTTTTATGTGCTTCTACAGCAATTGAAACCTCAGTTTTTAACCGTAAACTATGACCGCATAAAGGACTATTTAGCGTTTGCCAGTGGCTAGCAATGCCATCGGTGAACCCTTAATTGTATCCAAGGTAAACAAGGTTAGACCGTATGTTAATCACAGAATTGGGTTATTTTGCCTTGCTGGCCGCTTTTATACTGGCGATTTTGCAGGTGGTACTACCAACCATTGGCGTCATGCGTGACCACGTCGCTTGGCAGCGTTTGGCGCCAAGTCTAGCATGGGCGCAATTTGCGGCAATGATTACCTCATTTGCTGCGCTGATGGCAGGCTTTTATTACAACGACTTTAGTCTCGTCTATGTCACTCAGCATTCCAATACATTGCTGCCTTGGTACTACAAGCTGTCGGCGACATGGGGCGGGCATGAAGGCTCGCTGCTGCTTTGGATGACCATCATGGCCACTTGGTGTGCGCTGGTCTCTTACTTTAGCCGTGGGTTGCCGTTGTCTATGCGCGCGCGAGTGCTGGTGATATTGGCAGGCGTGCAGATGATGATGCTGGCGATGCTAATCTTTACCTCATCGCCATTTGATCGCACATTACCCAATCTACCTGTTGATGGCGCGGATCTAAACCCTGTATTGCAAGATTTTGGTTTGATTATTCACCCGCCGATGCTCTATATGGGTTATGTGGGCATGGTTGTGCCATTTGCGTTTTGTATGGCAGCATTGTGGGAAGGGCGTTTGGATGCGGTATGGACACGTTGGTCGCGTCCATGGGCATTGGCTGCTTGGGGGTTCTTAACAGTCGGTATCGCGCTTGGCTCATGGTGGGCTTATTATGAGCTTGGCTGGGGCGGTTGGTGGTTTTGGGATCCAGTAGAGAACGCCTCATTGATGCCATGGTTGGCAGGGACAGCGCTATTGCATTCACTTGCTGTCACCGAAAAACGCGGTGTGTTTAAAGCATGGACGATTATGCTCGCAATCTTTGCTTTTGCGCTCAGTTTGCTTGGTACGTTCTTAGTACGTTCAGGTGTCATCACGTCAGTGCATTCATTTGCCGCTGATCCGACGCGTGGTCTAGTGATTCTGGTCATCCTCGGTATCATTGTCGGCGGTGGTTTGTTGATGTTTGCTGTACGTGGCTGGCGTTTGACGGTCGAGAGTCAGTACCGACTCATCTCACGTGAATCATTTTTGGTAATCAATAACGTTATTATTCTAATTTCAACCTTAGTCGTACTACTTGGTACGCTATATCCTATTATTGCTGATGCCTTTAACTTAGGTCAGGTATCGGTTGGTCCTCCATACTTCAACACCCTATTTGTGCCGTTGACATGGCTGCTACTGGTAGCGATGGGTATGGGTTCTAATATCCGCTGGAAACAAGACAGCCGCCCGTTATTGGGTGCTGGCATGGTTATCGCGGCGAGTAGTTTGGTATTGGCCGCCATTATCACGTATTTCACCAGTCCATCAGCGATGTTAAATATCGGTGTCACATTAGCGGTCAGTTTTTGGGTGTTGTTATGGATGGTTGTCGATTTCAAAGACAAGACCAAAAATGCACCGAGTCGATTGAAGGGTTTACGTCAATTGCGCCTAAGCTATTGGGGTCAACAAACCGCTCATATCGGCGTCATCATTGCGGTCATCGGCGTGGCATTTACCAGCACGTTGAGCATTGAGCGCGATGTGGCATTAGGGCCTAATGACAGTGTCAATGTGCAAGGCTATGACTTTACGGTAAAAGGCTTTAGTGAAGTAAAAGGCAGTAACTTTGACGCTACGCAAGCAGAAGTAACAGTCAGTAAAGATGGTCAAGAAGTGACCACGTTATATCCTGAAAAACGTAACTATATCATCAGTATGATGCCGATGACGGAGGCTGCGATTGATGCCAATCTGATGCGTGATGTATATGTGGCACTTGGTGAGCCGATTGCCGCAGACAGCAATGAATGGGCGTTTCGTATCTACGTCAAACCGCTTATCCGCTGGATATGGCTGGGTGCGCTTATCATGGCGTTTGGTGCATTGCTCAGTATGCTAGACAGTCGTTACCGCATTAAGAAGACCAAAACCCCTGCGCAAATCGCGGCCAAAAAATCAGGCTTTGCGACAGTTGCGGATTTGGATGCATCAGCTACAAAGATAGGGGAGCGTTAAGATGACTACCTCAAACAATGAATCTGATAAAAAAGCTCAGCAAGCGACTGTCAACGACACTAAAACGGCAAGCAGCAATAAAGTCAACAGTAAGAAAAAACTTAAGATTGGGTTTTTGATTCCGCTTGTGATCTTTATTGGTTTGATCGCCATGCTATATATGCGTTTGGGTAAACCCACTGATATCGTGACCAATACGGCGCTTGAACGTCCTGTGCCTGCTTTTGAGCTGCCATTACTGTCAGATACCAGTCGTATCATGACCAATGACAATCTGCCTGATAAGCCATTTCTGATGAATATCTGGGGCTCTTGGTGTCCGACTTGTATCATTGAGCACCCTTTTTTGATGACGCTAGAAGAGCGCGGTGTTAACTTGGTGGGCGTAAACTACAAAGATGATATTGGTGATGCATTAGGATACCTAAATCGCGGTGGTGATCCGTTCTCGATGTCTATTCAGGACTTGTCAGGACAGTTCGCTCTAGATTTGGGTTTGACTGGTGCGCCTGAGACATTCATCGTCGATGGTGATGGAATCATTCGTCAGCATATCATCGGCGAGATCAATGAGAGCAATTGGCAAAGTCGTATCACGCCTTGCTTGATGGTGCTCAATGATGCTAGCAATAATGGTGTCAGTCCAGATCCGAGCCAAGTTGCGGAGGCCTGCAAATGATAGCCTACCAAATAAGAAATGCGTCCATAAAGTTAGCAAGCTTGTTTATCGCTTGTCTATTCAGTATGGCCAGTTTTGCTGCCATTGATGTCTATGATTTTGATTCTGTCCAACAAGAAGCCCAATATCGTGGTCTCATCGAAGAGCTGCGTTGTCCCAAATGTCAAAACCAAAATTTGGCTGGGTCTGATGCACCCATTGCCCAAGATTTGAAGCAAAAAACCTATGATTTAATAAAAGATGGCCGTAGTGATGGCGAGATTCGAGCATATATGCAAGAACGCTACGGTGATTTTATCAGTTACAAGCCGCCTGTCCGCCCTTCAACATGGATTTTATGGTTTTTCCCGCCGTTATTACTCATCGTTCTATTGGTCGGTTGGTTTTGGCACAGTAAACGTCGGCAGCTTGTCGCCAGTGGCGAGAGTGGTGTGGCAGTAGATAACCATGTCAAAGCGTTGTCTGCCGCCGAAAAAGCAGAACTTGATCGCCTGTTGTCACGGGCTAACAATGATGACAAAGCCGATACTACAAGCCTTGGGGGCAAAAAATGACCATATTTTCTACTGTTGGCTTATTTATTGCGCTAAGCTTACTTATCGCCTTGTTATTGGCGGTTATTACCATCAAGCCATGGCTAAGAGCACCGCATACGCATAGTAAGCCTTTGGACAATCAACTGCTAGATATCAACGTCGCTGTATTTCGTGAGCGATTAGCAGAGCTAAAAACAGACAAAGACAGTGGTATCATTGATGACCATCATTATCAAAACCAAAAGCTTGAGCTTGAACGTCAGCTTTTGGATGCTCAGCGTGAAGTATCACCGATGGTCACGCCTGGTATCAAAAGCCGATTGATTATCATGGTTTGGGTACCTGTATTGACTGCCATGGCATATCTGATGGTCAGTGATCGTACGCCTGTGTTTGAGCTTTGGGCAAGCGAGGACAAAGTGGGTCAAGTGGCCGATGATTTGTTAACAGGAAAAATTGATCAGCCGCCTGCTTGGGCGATTGAAGATGGCAATCAGCTGATTAGTGCCATGCAGACCAACGTTTATCGTCATGCTAGTGATTACAATCGCTGGATGCGCTTGTCAGAGTTGTTCTTGTCGTTAGAGGCGACTGATTCGGCATTAGAGGCTTTATCGCGTGCTTATCGTCTATCGCCTGATAACGAAGAAATTGCGACCACTTATGCGCAAATCAGCTTCTTTTCTAATAAAGGTCAGCTAGATGCAAATAGTCGCCGCGTGCTAGAAAACGTACTGGCCAATAACCCAAAGCATGAGGGCGCGCAAATGCTCATGGCAATGGGTGAAGCTCGCGCTAGTAACTTCGATCAAGCACAAGGCTGGATCAAGCGGCTACGTGAGAGTATTTCTGCTAAACCAGGTGATCATACGCAAGCATTATCAAGTCTAGATGAGCTGAGTGCTAATGTGGTTCTACAGCAGCAGCAAGCGTCTGAAGGCGTTGAGGTAACGGTCAAAATCAGCGCGAGTCTACTACCCTTGGTAAAAGCTGATGATGTGCTATTTGTGGCGATACGTGACGTCAAAGGCGGCCCACCATTTGCGGCGAAACGCTTACCAATCAGTACTATCAAGCAAGGTGAAGCTGTTATTAGCCTAAGTGATCTTGATGCCATGATGCCTGAGCGTACTTTGAAATCTGCTCGCACAGATAAAATTCAGTTAGCAGTCATCGCTCGTATCAGCCATAGTGGCAATGCCAGTGCAGAGTCAGGCGATTTATCTGGTAATCCAGTGGTGATCAGCGCAGAACAAAATCAGGCCAATGTGGAAATTAATCAACAAATTCCATAGTATATGAACAGATAAGTCATGCCAACTTATCACAGCAATAATGAAAATACTTGAGCTTTGCAAGGCCACAGGGTAAGGTAGCTTTGCAAACTACTAATCCCTAAGTTTTATTAATCCCAAAATCCTATCTATTAAGGAGAGTCGTGTAATGATGCGTATTATTTTGCTAGGACCACCAGGCGCGGGTAAAGGTACCCAAGCCCAGTTTATTTCTAAAGAATATGATATTCCACAGATCTCAACTGGTGACATGCTTCGCGCAGCAATCAAAGAAGGCAGCGAGCTTGGCAAAAAAGCCAAAGATATCATGAACGCTGGTGGTTTGGTTTCTGACGACCTCATTATCAACCTAGTGAAAGAGCGTATCGCTAAGCCTGATTGTGTGAATGGTTGTATCCTAGATGGTTTTCCGCGCACTATTCCTCAAGCGCAAGCACTTGCAGATGCTGAAGTTGCCATCGATCATGTCATCGAAATCAGTGTGCCTGATGATGAAATCGTGAGCCGCTTGTCTGGTCGCCGCCAGCATCCAGGCTCAGGTCGTGTCTATCATGTTCATCACAATCCACCTAAGCAAGATGGTCTTGATGATGTGACTGGCGAAGCGCTAATCCAGCGCGAAGATGATAAAGAATCTACGATTCGTGATCGCCTAGCGACTTATCATGAGCAGACATCTGCATTGGTTGGTTTTTATCAAGATAAAGCCAAAGAAGGTGCTGATGCGCCTAAGTATGACAAGTTTGATGGTACGCAAGGTATCGATGATGTGAAGCAACAAATTTTGTCTGCACTAAAAGGCTAATTATCAATTTTAGCTAGTTGGTATAGTCATTAAAGACCCTGTTTAATAGCAGGGTCTTTTTATGGCTAGGGCGTGTCCTCAATTCAAACGAGTGTCCTCTAAATGGGCTAAAAACAGCTAAATTTTGCCAAACATCGTCAAATAGTTGGTCAATATCTCGATATTATCTGCACTATTTTCCTCGTTTGACGGCAATTTATCTCATTTTTATCACCATTTTTAAAATGAGGACACGCCCTAATGATCTTGTATCTGATGATTTTATATCTCACGAATCTATTTGTCGTAATGGCTTGTTCATTTAGAATTAAAAAGCACCCACAAAAAAACCGTTCACTCATCATAAGTAAACGGCCTTTTTATCAAAACATGTGACTGATAAAGCTCGCATATTTCTGATTAAAGCTTAGGCATTACCTTCAGCACCAACTTGTGCTTGCTGCTGGCTTTGTGCGTAAGCTTGATCAAAGTTTACAGGTGCTAGTAGCAATTGCGGGAAGCTACCACGCGTCACGATGTCGCTGATGACTTCACGAGCGTATGGGAATAGCACGTTAGGGCAGTATGCACCCAAGATTTGACCGATTTGGTCTTCTGGAATGTCTTTTAGCAAAAAGATACCTGCTTGATGCACTTCAGCGATAAAGGCTGCTTCATCAGCATTTTTAGCGGTAACGCTCACAGTCAAGATGATTTGATAATGCTCATCATCCAGCTTTTCGGCGTTGCTAGACAAATTGATATCAAGCTCTGGGTTCCACTCTTTGGTGAATACGCCAGCGCCTGGTACTTCAAGTGACATGTCTTTTACGTAGATGCGTTCTAGTGCCAATTGTGGTTGTGCTTGTTCTTCAGCCATGATAATTCCTCTAAAATTAAATCAAATGATTGGGCAAACTGTCATTTCAATAAAAGTTCATTGTAATATAAATCGAAACTAAAACTCGATGTTTTTTTATCACTACTTTTTATTGCTATTTTAAACCCATTGCTGCCTATCTTTACATAGATAAAGACAGGCAGTAAAGCAAGGTAGCAGATTAACCTGCCAATAGCTCGTCAAGTTTGCCTTGTTGGTTCATTTGGTTGAGTTCATCAAAACCACCAACAAAGGTTTCACCAACGAAAATTTGTGGCACAGTACGATAGTTATTGGTTTTTTTCATCAGTGCTTGGCGCTCTTCACTGCTCATATCATGCATGCCAATTTCTTCATAATCAACGCCTTTGGTTTTTAGTAGTTGTTTGGCGTTTGAGCAATATGGGCAGATAGGGGTGGTATAAACTTTGACAGATACAGTCATGGGAAATCCTTATTTATAAATTTATGAGATAACAAACGGATGATAGAGCGCATGATAAAGGTTCATCGTCTAAGTATCGGTATAATCTGTTATCAATGAGTAATGTGCACATGTATTCGGTGAAGCTCATTACTAAAGTGGGGATGGGCATGACAAATTCAAGCCGCCTTAGCCCAAAACGCGTTGTAGTATCATAAATGCGGTACAAAAAAAGACACCTGATAAAAAGGTGTCTTCTTCATAGCATTGGTAGCGATGATACCGTCAGTCAGGTCACACAAACATGGGCTAAGCAATGTGTATAAACGCTTCACTTAAGCGCCTATACAGGTCTATTATTTGCTTAGACTGGGCTTCGTTTTACCTTTGTTCTTTGATTTGGCATTTTTTACACCAACCAATGGCATACCAGCGCCTTGCCAGCCACCAACACCGCCCTCTAAGCGATAGACTTCAGCTTTACCAATCATCTGAATGGCAGCGCCTGCTTGTACGCCCATATCGCAGATGATAATCACTGGCTGCTCAATGGCACGAATTTCTTCTAAGCGGTCTTTGAGATCAGTGAAAGGTATGTTGCGGCTGCCTTGGATATAGCCCGTCTCAAATTTCTTTTTGGCACGGATATCGATCAACTGTGCGTTTTGCGAGTTGACCATCATACCAAGGGTGTTAGGCGATATTTTTCTACCGCTACGTTTGTTTTCAATCGTAAAAAACAGCACGGCAAGTACGGCTAATATACCAAATAAAAACGGGTGGTTGCCCACAAATTCCAGCGCACGATCCAAACCATACCTCCAAAAAAATAAGTGTTCTGTTAAGCCGAGAAGCCAGCCCAACGATATTGAACAAGGCGCTATTATACCGATTAGACCATCCATAGTAAACGTGTGATGGTCAACCTAGTGATGAACGATTAATAAGGCCGCGATTAATAAGGTTTAGTATCGGCCTCTTCTCTAAGGGTCACAAGGTTTTCGACACGGCGCTGCAATACTTCACCGTCAGCCACGGCTTGCCATAATGCGCAACCTTTGCTGTTGTGAGTATGACGACAGTCACGGAATTGACAGTAGCCTGCTAGTGGTGCAAGCTCAACAAAGCCTGAGATAATATCATCTGGACTCAAATGCCAAATACCATATTCACGGATACCAGGCGTATCGACGATGCCACCTTGAGTCAAGTCGTCTGGATTAAACGGTAATAAGCGGCTGGTGGTAGTGGTATGCTGACCGAGCTTCGAGTTCTCAGAGATGATGTTTACCACTTGACCCGATTCTGGCAGCAGCGCATTGATTAAACTGCTTTTACCAACACCAGACTGTCCTGCAAAGATAACCAGTTTTTTATCTATGTAGCGTTTTAGCTCATCCAGTCCTTCTTGCTCATCACTGTCAGCGACGTTTTCAGGGCAATCTACTGAGGTTAAGACACTCTCATACCCAAGTGCTGCATATTGTGCCAATAACTCATTGGTATCGACGCTGTTTTCTTGCGCCAGTAAATCGGCTTTGTTCAGCACCAATAATGGCTTTACGTCAGCAAGATGACAAACCACTAGGTAGCGATCAATCAGTGTGGGTGCAGCAGCAGGCAGTGGTGCAAAGACAATGGCCAAAATATCGACGTTGGCAGCGACGGGTTTGAGCTTATGATAGCGGTCAGGTCGAGAGACCAGCGAGGTGCGTGGTTTGACGGACTCGATACGGCCAAATCCAGTATTGGAGTCGGCGTTCCAGCGTACTTGGTCGCCTGCCGCTAGCATCGGCAAATTGGTACGTACATGACAACGCCAAATATCACCCAACTCAAGCGTTTGCCAAAACGGCTCAGGATCATCAGGTCCAATCTCTGGCTGCTCAGGTATCACCGCAGGCAAGCTGGTGACTTGCACTTCTAGTTGCTTACCGTAATGCGCCATGACCACGCCATCCATCAAACTGCCATCGATGCTGTCTTGACTTAACAATTGCTGCTTGTCGATGCGACGAATCTGCTGTTTGGTCAGTTTGCGTTGCCGGATTAATGCCATGGGTTTGAACCTATTAAAAAAATATTGCTAAGTGTAGCGTGAAAATTTGCTAACATACAGCCTAAAGCGCCTATACCGGACGGTGGTTTTGTAATGTTTTAAGTTTTTGAGATGTTATGAATCCGTCAGCGCAACATAATATCATTTGAGCATGACCATTTATAGGTGGTTTATTTAGTTCACATTGCCCCAAAGTTGTTCCAAGCTTTATTGACCATAGGACAAAATATGAGTACCGATGACCATCCCAATAAAATTAAAATCAGAAACCAAGGCAAAAAAGGGCTGGTGTGGATTGACCTAGAAATGACAGGTCTTGATACCGTCAATGACGAGATTATCGAGATTGCCACTGTCGTCACTGACGAAGATTTGAATGTATTGGCAGAAGGCCCTGTGTTTGCCATTAAGGTATCTGATCAAGTCTTAAATAAGATGGATGATTGGAATACCAAGCAGCATGGCCAGTCAGGATTGGTCGACCGTGTGCGTCGCAGTACGGTGACATTAGCAGAAGCCGAAGCTGAGACCATTAAGTTTTTAAACAAATGGGTGGATAGCGGCAAGTCGCCAATGTGCGGCAACTCAATCTGTCAAGACCGTCGCTTTATGGCACGCCAAATGCCAGAGCTTGAGCGCTTCTTTCATTATCGTAACCTCGATGTGTCGTCTATCAAAGAGCTTTGTTTCCGCTGGCGCCCTGATATCTTAAGAAACTTTGAAAAAGGTGGCAGTCATTTAGCCCTAGATGATATTCGTGACTCTATCCGTGAGTTAAAGCATTACCGTCAGCATTTCTTTAAGTTAATTCCTTAAAACGAAAAATGCTCTAGATACAAGCGAGCAATTGCGAGACAGTAAAAAGGGCCTGTTGTATCATCAACAGACCCTTTTTGTTTTCAATATATATTCCAAAATCAAATTAAACGAGTACTTTAAATTCAAACAATCCAAACTCAGTATTATTACTACTAAAACTGTCATTTGATTGTTCATCATCTATCACTGCACCAATAACGGCACTGACTTTCGGCTGGCGTGTCTCTGTATCTAATAGTCGCCAATCACCTAAGACATAACGCATTTTATCATTGGCAGTTTGATGAATATCTGGACGATGAGTGTGCCCGTGTAATAAGGCATCACTATCAGCCATCACTGTACTGACTGCGTCTGCATTGACATCCATGATATGGGTGGCTTTATTAGCGTTATTTCTTTGACTTTTTTGCCGCATGTTATCAGCAATTGCCAAGCGTTTTTCTAGTGATTTATTAAGTAAATACCATTGAGTCAATCGGTTGCGCATGATTTTGCGAAAGAACTGATATTTTTTATCATCGGTACAGAGCGCATCGCCATGCTCTAATCGGTAGTTTTGCTGCCCAACGTTTAGGGTGTATGGCTCATAAATAAGCTCACCACCGAATAAATTACAGAATGGTTGATCTAATAGAAAATCACGATTGCCATGCATCACCAAAATCTCACAGCCAGCCACTCGCAGTGCTTTTAACTTCACGATAAGCGGGGTGAGCCAATGGGTCTGGCGTTCATCTTCTGACAACGATAGATAAACATCATCACCCAGCCATACTTCGAACCAATCACCTAAGATGAATAGACGCTTGAGAGCAGGCAAGGCAAAGCAATCGTCAAGCAGCGCCAAAAAAGCCTGCACTAAGGCAGGCTCTTCAGGCGATAAATGCAAATCGCTAATCAAAACTTGCCGCACCTCATGAGGGCGGGTCGTGATTAAATGATTAAAAGTTTGCATTTATCTTTATCCTCGTGACTTATAGCGAGCATTGCTTAATAAATTTTATTGAGTAATGCTCACTAATTCACAGCTATCGTTAAGTAACTACCACTGAGTAGCAGCTATTAAATAACTACTATTGAGTAATGATGGTCGCTGAGTTGATAACGACTGGCTCTTTTGGTACATCAGCATGCATGCCGAAACGACCTGTTGGTACGCCTTTCATTTTTTCGATGACATCCATACCGCTTGTGACTTTACCAAATACAGTATAGCCCCAACCTTGCATGTTTTTGCCAGTGTGGTTTAAGAAGTCGTTGTCTTTTACGTTTACAAAGAACTGGCTAGTCGCTGAATGCGGATCTTGCGTACGCGCCATCGCAATCGTACCTTTGTCATTCTTTAGACCGTTGTCTGCTTCGTTTTCAACGGGAGCATTGGTTGGTTTTTCATTCATTTCAGCGTCCATTCCGCCGCCTTGAATCATGAAACCATCAATGATGCGATGAAAAATCGTACCGTCATATTGACCAGATTTTACATAGTTTAAAAAATTTTCTACGGTTTTTGGTGCTTTTTCTTCATTGAGTTCGATAACGATCGCACCCATACTGGTGTCAAGTTCTACTACTGGTGGCATGTCTACCATGGGGTATTCCTTTTTGGTCGCAGCGCCTTAAATGACGCTGTTAAGTGGTGGGTAAAAAGCTGGTTAATAAAAAGTCATGGGTAGTCTAACGGCTTTTTTAGTCTGTGTCATGTATCAGGCTGTTAATGCGTTCGCAAAAGCTGATAGAATAACGTAACTTTAACTTTTTATTATCATTTTTGATAACCTGTTTTTAGGGCGTGTCCTCATTTTAAAAATGGTGGTGAAAATGAGATAAATTGCAGTCAAACAAGGAAAATAGCGCAGATAATATCGAGATATTAGTCAGCTATTTGACGCTGTTTGGCAAGATTTAGCCATTTTTAACCCATTTAGATGACCATCGATTGAATTGAGGACATGCCCTAATAGTTTGGTTTGAATTTTCCATGATGTGTGATGGCATGCATCGTGAACTGACAATTTGCGTTAGGAGCAATACCCGATGAGTGAGAACTCAAGCAATAATGCACAAAAAGACGAGCACAAAAACGACTTTATTCGTAATATTATTCGTGACGATATCAAAGCGCAAAAACAGCAACAGATTGTGACGCGTTTTCCGCCTGAGCCAAACGGCTACCTACATTTAGGTCATGTAAAATCTATCTGTTTAAACTTTGGTGTGGCCAAAGAATTCGATGGTGTGTGTAACCTGCGTTTTGATGACACCAACCCAACGGCAGAAAAGCAAGACTTCATCGACAATATCGAAAACGATGTGAAATGGCTCGGATTTGAGTGGTCAGGTGAAGCGCACCATGCGTCAGGTTATTTTGACCAGTTGCATGCATGGGCAATGCAGTTGATTGAACAAGGTGATGCGTATGTTGACTTGCAATCGCCTGAACAGATGAAAGAAAACCGTGGCTCATTCAATGAGGCAGGCACGCCGTCTCCGCAGCGTGATGCCAGTGTCGAAGAAAACCTAGCGCTCTTTACTGATATGAAAGACGGCAAGTATACTGAAGGCAAAGCCGTGTTGCGCGCCAAGATTGATATGGCAAGCCCAAACATGAACATGCGTGACCCTGTCATCTACCGTGTCATGCATCAATCGCATCATCAAACAGGGGATAAATGGTGCATCTATCCTATGTATGATTTTGCCCATCCGCTCTCTGATGCGCTCGAAGGGATTACTCACTCACTATGTACGCTAGAGTTTGAAGACCATCGCCCGTTCTATGATTGGGTCATCGAAAAAGTTGGCTTTGCCACGCCGCCGCACCAGTACGAGTTCAGCCGCTTGAATGTGGACCATACGTTGACCAGTAAACGCAAACTTAAGCAATTGGTTGATGAAAACATCGTTAGTGGTTGGGATGATCCGCGTATGCCAACCGTCGCTGGTATGCGTCGCCGTGGTTATACGCCAGAGGGTTTACGTGACTTCTGTGAACGTGTAGGCGTGACGAAAGTAGATAGCGTGGTTGATTTTCGCTTATTAGAGTTTAGTATTCGTCAGTCGTTAGAGACGACGACTGCCCGTGGTATGGCAGTACTCAAGCCATTAAAAGTGACCATCACTAACTTTGCAGAAGCGGTTAGCAGCTGGGAATCTCTAAAAGCGGATAGCGTCAACGCGCGTTTTGATGATGCCGCACAAACCTTATGGTTGACTCAGCCAAACCATCCCAATGTCGATATGGGCGAACGTGAAATCCCATTCACTGAGACGATATATATCGACCAAGGCGATTACGAGATTGAACCGCCAGCAGGCTATAAGCGCTTGTCACCAGAAAAGCCAGAAATCCGCCTGCGTAATACCTATGTGTTGGCAGTAACTGAACATATTACGGATGAAGCGGGCAATGTGGTCGAGCTAAAAGCCACCATTGATCCGACTACGTTGGGTCAAAATCCCGAAGGCCGTAAGGTTAAAGGTGTCATTCACTGGGTATCGGCCAGTCAAGGTGTTCCAGCAACCGTGCGTATGTATGAGCAGCTATTCAGTGTTGAAGACCCAAGCAGCGTTGCTGACGTCCATCAAGCATTGAACCCTAACTCGTTGACTGAACTCAATGCCGTGGTTGAGCCATCACTTGCCAATGCTGACGCTGGCACGCGTTTTCAGTTTGAGCGTGAAGGCTACTTTATCTCTGATAGCGAAGACCATAGCACTGATAAACCAGTCTTTAATCAAATCGTTAGCTTACGTGACAGCTATAAACCTGCCTAATACATAGCAAGCCGTGCAAATGGCATTTGTTTTGAGATAATACTGAACAATAGTGGTTTTCAAGCCTGCCCATTTCTAGTACGCTAGGGATGGGCTTTTTTGTGAATAAGTATAAATTGATAATAAGTTATCATTAGGACAATAATAATGCTAAATCTCATTACGGGTCAAAAAGCTAAGTTTACTGATGTAGGTATCGCGCAGCAGTTTACTTTGGTGGTGGAATTGATGACCAATAGCGCGGTTATAGACGTAGCGTGCTTTGGGCTGGATAGTCAGCAAAAGCTGGCAAGTGATGATTATATGACTTTTTATAATCAGCCAAAGACGCCATGTGGGGCAGTCAGTTGGCAAGCGACAAATCAGCAGCAGCGCTTCGATATCGATCTGAATAAACTGCCCAATACGATAGATTATTTGGTATTGACCGCGACCATTGATGGGCAAATAACCATGCGAGAGCTTGGTGCTAGTAAAGTAACATTAGAGCAAGCAGGGCAAACGTTAACCACTTACAATTTCGATGGTAACGGCTTTGATAGTGAACGCGCTATCATGTTATTACAAGTCTATCGCAAAAATGAGGTTTGGCGCATTAACGCTATTGGACAAGGTTTTAATGGTGGCTTGAGTGCTTTGGGCACCCATTTCGGTGGTGAAGTGGCTGATGATGAGGCAGCAGACAAACAGATAGAAGAAAATAAAGCGACTTACGCACAGGATGACTTTGCCCATAATCCAAATAGTCCATCAACCTCTCAGCCTTTTAATCTAAAAAAAGTAACGCTTGATAAACCGGGTAGCGAACATCGAATCAATCTTACTAAAGGTGGAAACGATCATTTAATAGTAGAAGCGATATGGATAGATAATGGTGATGCCAGCGCCAACAATGATGACTTGGATTTACGCGTCGGCATATTGGCACAGAATGGTAAAGCCATGAGCTATGTCCATGCACCAGAGCAAAGCGGTAGTTTGAGCCGTATGCCTTATATTGAGCATCAAGGTGATATTAAGGTTGCTAGTGCCAATGAGCCAGGAAAAGAGACCGTTTTGGTCAGCTCAGACATTGCTAAACATTATGGCGGCAGAGTTGCGCTGGTATTTTCAGTCTATTCCGCTGTATCCAATGGCGCAGTCTCCATCGCCTCTTTGCAGCCCAAAATGCGAATGCAATATAAAGATCAAATTATAGAATGTGTCTTTAACATAAAAGCTTCCCCTAAAGCCAAAAGCAATTTCGTATATACCTACGTCATTGGCATCGCCATTATTGATGAGCAGGGCATTACCTTGCAACATTCAGGGGAGACCAGTAAGCGTATGAGTGAGGCAACGCCACAGTTGGCATGGAAGGGTGATAAGGTTGAGTTAAAGATTGATGGTGCACCTATGTTTAAATCTGGCTAGCGTTGAGTAATACGCTGATAGGCTAATGAGTCGTTATCATTCATTGTGATCTTATTTGCAAATGGTATAACCGCATTACAATCCGTCACAAGACATTCATAACCAGTTTGTTAAGATAAAGTCAGTTTTTACTGAGGCGCTCTGTGTTATATTTGATCACGGAGCACGTCGATGATAATAATAGAGCGCGAGGCCGACGTGTCGATATAAGCGTTCATCAACATAGCTAAGGAATAGAGCATGGCACATTTACGTTTAGGCGATACCGCACCGAATTTTGATGCAGTAACCACAGAGGGTGACATCAATTTCCACGAGTGGGCGGGTGATAACTGGGTTGTTTTCTTCTCACATCCAGCTGACTTCACGCCAGTTTGTACGACCGAGCTTGGCCGTGCTGCTGCACTTAATGGTGAATTTCAAAAGCGTGGTGTCAAGCCAATCTGTATCTCAGTTGATGGTATAGATGATCACCATGCTTGGGCAAAAGATATCGGTGAGACACAAGGGACTGAGCTGAACTTCCCAATCATCGCGGATCCAAACAAAGAAGTGGCTGAGCTATATGACATGATGCATCCAAATGCGGACAGCACTCATACCGTACGCAGCGTATTCATCATTGATCCAAGCAAAAAAATCCGTCTAACCTTAACGTATCCTGCAAGCTGTGGTCGTAACTTTGACGAGATTCTTCGCGTTATTGATGCTCTGCAACTGTCTGACGAATATAACATTGCGACGCCGGTAGACTGGAAAGATGGTGATGACGTGATCATTCCACCAAGTGTCAAAAACGAAGACATTGCTGCCAAATACCCTAAAGGCTATACAGAAATTAAGCCGTATCTACGCACCACACCTGCACCAAATAAGTAAGTAGGCTGCTGTATAAATACGATTCAATAAAGCCCCATGACGCAAAGTGATGGGGCTTTATTTATTTCTATCTTATGGTCAATAAGACTTTGCCATGATGGCCAGATTAGGCTATAACTGTGGTATAGCGTATCAACCCTAAGTTACTGTTTAGACATTCTTACAAGGAGTTCGCCATGAAAAAACTATACGTCACCCGTACAGCGCCCAACCCACGCAAAGCACTTATCTTATTGGCCTCAAAGGGGTTCGATGTCGATGATATGGATGACCTTGACGTGATAGATATTGATTTTTCTGCAAACGAGCAGATGTCAGAAGCTTTTACTCAGATGAATCCGATGCAGACCGTACCGGTTTTAACGTTAGGTGATGGTACAGTGCTGAATGATTCACAGGCAGTCTGTGAGTATCTTGACCGCGTTTATGGTGAGCGTTCAGTCATGGGTAATGATGTGATACAGCGTGCGCAAGTGTGCTCTATGCGCCGTGTTGCAGAGTTTGAGGTGATGTATAATTTGATGCTGGCGTTTCAGCACAGTCATCCATCCAAAGCAAAGCGTGTTGAGCAAGTGCCAGAGTTTGTCGTACCATCAATTGCTCGTGCCGTCAAAGCCATGGCGTACTTTGAGACGATATTAGAAGGTCGTGAATATCTGGTAAGTGAGCAGCTAAGCTTTGCTGATATTGTGCTATATCTAAGTTTGGATTTTGGGAAAGTGCTTAAAGTTGATCCCAATGGACAAGGTGAAAATCTCGCCCGTTTTTATCAAATGATGAATGAACGCTTTAGTATTAAAAATATGGCCAAAGCCAAATATACCCGTGCCAACGATTAGAGCGTTTATTTATTCACTTTTTTGAAAAATAAATCGCTTTAAAAAAGACAGTTAACTTCAATCGTTAGCTGTCTTTTTTGTGCAATCAATGATGCCAATGGGCAAAAGGGTTCAGTATTTATTTTAAAATATAATAAAAATAAACATTTCGTTACATATCACAGTAGCGTCAAGGTTATAGTGGTCAGTCTAGCTCAGTTGTGCCACCTATATTTAAAACAGGCAACTAGGGCGTATCATCATTTAGACTGCGGGGCTTAACATGAGAAAAATTGCCGCCAAACAAGGAAGAACTCGCCGTAAATATGAATATATTGACAAGATTTCTGACGATGTTTGACAAAATTTAGCCATATTAAGGCCACTAAATGTCTCAATGTGCTAATTGATGACGCGCCCTAGCCATAGTTATCCATAAATAGGTGCTTATTTTAAATAAAAGCTGTCTTTAACAACCTTTCTCTAAATTAAGGTGTCAAATAGATGCCTTATTTAAATATGCACGTCAACATATAGATGATACAAGAAAAAGGTTATACAAGCTTACTAAGAGGTATGTAGCATGGTAGGTAGCCACAAAAACCCCACGTTAAAAGTATTTTTATTGCCCAGTGTGCTCATGGTCAGTCTGATGTTAAGTGCTTGCCAAAAAGAGTCAGCATCTAATGAAAATGATATATCAGTTACAGCTGAAGCTGGTGACACGATAGAAACTGGTAAAGCAAGGGATTCAGTAGCGAGTGACAATACCATGTCCAATGCCAGCTCGGCAGCGGATAGCCCGCCCCAACTGACCGCTGAAGACAAGCTGACGACGATTTTGTCTCATCATCGTTGGACACTGGTGAGCGCGACCGACGTTAATAAGCAACCGCTGGTTGAGTTTGCAGTGCCTAAAAACCAAGTAACACTCGCATTCAGCCAATACCAAGGGCAAGACACGTTAAGCTATAGCGTAGGTTGCAACACAATTAGTGCGGCCTATCAGTTACAAGGCCATAACTTGAGTACTGAAGATGGCATGAGTACCAAAATGTCCTGTAGTGATCTGGATGTGGCCGAAAATACCTTGAATACCTTGATGCTAGGCAATAGTGAGTTAAAAATTGATCAAGATGAAACCCCAATATTGACGCAGTTTACCAACGATGATGTCACCTTGGTTTGGAGTGGTAGGCTTACCCCTCAAGCGAAATACCACAGTAAGGGTGAAACGATATTTTGGGCTGTGAAATCTCAGACTACCGCTTGTGAAGACAGTCGCTCAAACCAGTGTCTACAAGTTAAACCTATCACTTACAATGATCAAGGTATCAAAATTTATGAAGGAAAGTGGCGGATATTCGTTGGTGACATCGATGGCTATCAACATGATAATACGCATGAGGAAGTGCTGCGCTTACAACGCTACCAGATAAATATCAATGAATTGCCAGAAGATGATACCGCGGATGAACAGTATGCTTATATATTAGATGCAGTCATTGAAAGTTCAGTGGTGGAGTAGCCTACGTAGCTTGGCATCTTAAGTGCAGAGAGTAAACACGCACATATCCATAAAAGAAACACGCGTCTCATAGCGCGTGTTTCCTATAACTTATCTACTGTAATCTCTGTTCATTTTAACGTAAGTTACCTAAATCTTCTTCCGTCAAGCGCCAACGGCCTTTCTTTTTAGAAGCGCCGCGACCACGCATAGCGCTATTCAATATCAGTTTGTTCATTGAATGGCTTGAGTGAGCATGACAGATGGCGCAGGCAAGTCCATCGGCAGCATCTTGTTGCGGTACGACTTCTAACGCTAATATCCGGCAAACCATCTCTTGTACTTGCTCCTTGGCAGCAGCACCATAGCCGCAGACAGCTTGTTTGATCTGCCGAGCCGTATATTCTGATACTTCTAGATCTAAGGCAACCATTGCTGCAATCGCAGCACCTCGTGCTTGCCCAAGTTTAAGCGCAGAGTCTGGATTTTCTGCCATAAATACTTGCTCAATTGCTGTATAAATAGGCTCATCAGCATATTTTAAATGATGTTGAGTAATACGAGTTAAGCCGTTAAAGATACGTTTCAGGCGTTCAGGCATCTCTTTGGTATCTGTGCGAATCGTCCCTGCATCGATATAGGTCAGCTTATCACCCGTTTGCTGTAATATCCCATAACCCGTCATGCGTGACCCTGGATCAATCCCAATAATAATTGCCATAATATCCCGTCTTGCTTACATTTTATTTTATAGTCGATCCTATATAAATCGGATAGGAGTCAGACTCGCTTAGCCTACTACTTCTAGCACTTTCGTTCACCTTCCTTGTACCCAAATTATATTGTACCGACTATATGGCTTAAAAATCAGCCTTAAGTTTGATAGTATAGCAACCAATCCCCATATACATCATATGTTAGCCATTTTAATTTGTATGGCGATCAATTTATTGGTTTTTATTTTATAGGACGACACTTTATGGGTCAGATAGTTGGTATAGCCATCGTTTGGTTTATTATCGAAATGCTACTGTGGTATTTGCTTGCTCAGTTTATGAGTGGCTGGTGGGTGTTTATGTGGTTTATTATCGCCGCAGTCATTGGTATCTCTCTCATGCGTAAAGGCATGGCAGCTCTTAATCCAATGGCACAGCAGATGAAAGCGGGTGGCATGATGAACCCTGCCATGCGTCCGCCAGAGACCACGATGATTAAGAGTATCGCGATGGCAGCTGCAGGTATTTTACTGCTTATTCCTGGGGTGCTTAGTGATTTGCTCGCGTTATTGGTGATTTTGCCACCGGTACAAAAGAAGCTCAAAGACTTGGCCAATAATTACGTCATGAATAATCAGCAAAAAATGATGGAAATGATGGCGAAGCAGATGGGTGGTCAAATGGGCGGCGGTCAAAATCCATTTGGCGGTGCTGGTGGCATGGGCGGTCAAAATCCGTTCGGTGGTGCAGGTGGCATGAATGGCCAGAATCCATTTGGTCAACAGCAGCAAAACCCATTCGGTGATGTGTTTAAACAGCATACTACGGTTGATGGTACTGCCAAAAACATCCCTAAAGATGTAAAAAAGATTACTAAATCTGCTAATGACGAATAACTATATAGTTAAATCATAAGCATAAAAAAAGCCCCTCTCATCAATGACGAAAGGGGCTTTTTAGTGGTCGTAAGCATACTATTTATAGGAAATATATTTTTATAAAGAATATACGTACCAACCGAATGAAACAACCGAAGCGCCGCTGTAAGATGGCGACCCATGAACCGTGAAGTTCAGGGCGGATGCGTCATCATCTCTGCAGGTTTCCTGATACACCGCAAGCGGTGCAGGCATACACAATGAGACGATAGGTACCACATCCTGGTAAAGCATTATCGGCTCAGGGAATAAACATCTACTAGCCAACACTTCAGAATAGTTTTATCTTAACCAATGAAATGAATGATTGCAAGTCTGAATTACAGATTGATACGTAGCATGATGAATTGACCACGTCCTAGACGACAATTTTATAAAACTAAGCGCTTGCGAGTGAAAAATTGTCAGTTTTTCAGCTATTTCAAGATGTGTGTTAATATAGAGGGCTTTATATTCCCTTACACAGCATTATAGGCGTTCATTCACTCGAGGAGCGGTAATATATGACCAGTACCCAACAAGCATCAGACTCTATTGATAATAAACAAACACAGCTTAGCAATAATCAAGATGGTGCACAGAATAAAAAAATACCGCATGTCTTGATGATATTGGACGGCTTTGGTCATCGTGAAGAAGATAAAGACAACGCCATCGCGGCGGCCAATATGCCAAATTTAGACAAAATTTATCAGCAATATCCACATGGGCTGATCTCTGCCTCAGGAGAAGATGTTGGCTTGCCAGATGGTCAGTTTGGTAATTCAGAAGTCGGTCACATGAATTTAGGGGCTGGTCGAGTTCTTTATCAGGATTCAACCCGTATCTCAAGTGAGCTTGTCAGCCGTGAGTTTTATAAAAATGAAGCGTTGGTCAATGCCGTAAAAGCGGCCAATGAGCGCGGCGGTAATGTCCATATTATGGGACTGCTCTCTGATGGTGGCGTCCATTCACATCAAGACCATATCGAAGGCATGTGTCATTCAGCATTGGTTCATGGTGCCAAAAACGTCTTTATTCATTGTTTTTTAGATGGTCGTGATACCCCGCCTAAGTCTGCTGACAAGTACATCAATCGTTTGCGTGACTATATCAATAAGCTCAACGCTCATTACGAGGGTGGCCGTGTACAGATTGCCAGTATCATCGGTCGCTACTACGCGATGGATCGAGACAACCGTTGGGATCGAGTACAAAAAGCCTATGAGCTGATCACTGAAGGTAAAGCCGACCGCCTGTCAACACGAGCGGATGGTGCGGTTCAAGCTGCTTACAAAGCGCGTGAGACTGATGAGTTTATCAGTCCGACGACCGTGATTGGGCGTGATGAAGTGCCGTATACCGTCAATGATAATGATGCGCTGATTTTTATGAATTTCCGTTCGGATCGCGCTCGCGAGCTGGCGCAAGCGTTTGTTCTGCCAGACCATGAATTTTCTGGATTTGCTCGTCAAAAACAGCCGAAACTGGCAGCATTTGTGATGCTGACCAAGTATTCAGATGTTTTGGCTGACAATCCAAAAACCAGTATCGCTTACTATCCAACGTCTTTGGCCAACACATTGGGAGAGTACTTGCAGGATCAAGGAAAAACACAGCTGCGTATCGCTGAAACTGAAAAGTATGCGCATGTAACGTTTTTCTTTAGTGGTGGCCGTGAAGAAGAGTATAAAGGTGAAACGCGCATTTTAGTACCGTCTCCAGATGTTGCGACTTATGATCTAAAGCCTGAGATGAGCGCGCCTGAAGTGACAGATAAGTTGGTAGAAGCGATTGAGTCTGGTAAGTATGACGTACTGATCGTCAACTATGCCAATGGTGACATGGTTGGACACACAGGCATCTTTGATGCGGCGGTCAAAGCGGTAGAGGCTTTAGATGTATGCGTTGGACGTATCGAGTCAGCAGTCCGTGCTGCTGGTGGTGACATGCTCATTACGGCTGACCATGGTAACTGTGAGCAGATGCAAGACTATGAGAGCGGTCAAGTACATACACAGCATACGACCGAGCATGTGCCATTGATTTATGTGGGTGAGCAAAAGCTGCAAGTACGTCGCGGTGGTAAACTTAGCGATGTGGCACCGACCATTTTAGGGTTGATGAATATTGATGCCCCTGCTGAGATGATGGGTGAAAGTTTATTGATTCCAGCATTGTAAACCAAATGGGCAGAAGCACTGCACTTTAGATGTGTTGTACCGTATTAGCCATACTAGGGCGTGTCCTCATTTTGATCACCATTTTTAAAATGAGAACACGCCCTAGAAGAGGAAAGGATAACTTATTATCCTTTCCTTTTTTTGTGATACATTTTACCTAATTTACTTGCAATACGATGCTGGTTTGAGATGTGCCTTTGGTGCTATCTTATAAGTGGGTATATAACCATCACTTCGTATTCTTTATTATTCAAATGAGTTCCTTTATGCAGCCTATTTATTTTGTGCGTTCTTTTTTATCCAAAGAGTTAAGCAAACAAGCAGCGAAAGCGTTTGCCGCGTCCAGAGTCTTGAAGCCTGCACTTATGATAGGGTTGCTTGGCTGTGCTGCCAGCATGAATGTGCAAGCAGTAGAAGGGGATAATCCTACCAATGGTCTACAGCTGATTAGTCTAAAGGCAGATGAAATAGCGGATGAAAATGATGCTGATAATTTATCAAATATTGCCGATATGTTAGATGTCGCAGATGAGCCAGATGACTCGATAGATAGTGTGCCAGATGAAAGCGCGCTAACAGATGATGCCGATGATATTGATACGGACATTCCAGCAGAAGTTGCACAAGTATCGTTAAATGCTATCTCTCCTGAGACGCTAAAGACCTTTGTGGCTGTGGTAGATTTAGTACGCCGTCAATATGTTGATGCGGTCAATGATGAAGAATTATTTAGCAATGCAATGAGCGGTATGTTGACCAAGCTTGATAGCCATGCTGAGTTTTTGGACGCAGAAGCCTATGAAAACCTGCGTGCTTTTACCGAGGGCGACGTAGGTGATATTGGGATTAAGGTCAGCTATCAGCCAGAGGCGGGATATTGGGTCGTCACAGACGTCATCGACGATTCACCCGCGGACAAAAAAGGCATCGCAGTTGGCGACTATTTACATCAAGTTGATGAATTTAAGCTAGACGAAGGACGACAGGTCAACGATATCGAGCAGCTTTTGACAGGTATTGCCGGTACACAAATAGATATCATTACTTCCAAAGCTGGCCGCCGTAAGCACACAACGACGTTGCAGCGTAATAATAGTCATCCGCAGATTATCGAGACAAGGCTCGTGGATGGCATTGCCATTGTTAAATTACCGGCGTTTCAAAACAACAGCCGTGAAAAATTACTAGAAGGTTTAATTAACCTAAACGCTCCGATATCAGGCATTTTACTAGATATGCGTGATAATCCAGGTGGCGTACTGACATCGGCAGTGAGTGTTGCCAGTTTATTTATGGATGATACCGATGTGGTGCAGGTGCAAGCACGTCAAAATAAATCACGGGTACTATCGACCCAAGGTGATGCGATACTCAAACCGTTACCCATGGTTGTGCTACAAAACCGCTATTCAGCATCAGCGGCAGAGGTGCTTGCCAGTAGTTTACAAGCACAAAAACGCGCTACTATTATCGGTGAAGTTAGCTATGGTAAAGGCTCAGTACAATCAGTCATACCGTTAAACGATGAGCAAGCCGTCAAATTAACGGTGGCCAACTATATGACGGCAGCAGGCAAACAAATAGACGAGATCGGCGTAGAACCTGATGTGACTTTATCAGGCAGCGAGAACACGTGGGAACAGCAAGCATTAGAATTAGTAAAGGCGCGCGCACTTGATTCTGGCATTCGCTTTGTTAGAAAAAATGCTACGAAAGAATAGATTTTCGTAGCAATTAATTAACCGCGCATTACCTAACTTCTCTCACGGTTAAAAATATTTGAAGATGCCGTTTAAAGGAAATTAGTCGAACGCATCTTCAGAAATCTCTAGCTTTTTCATACGGTAGCGTAATGAGCGAAAAGTAGTGCCTAATAATTCAGCGGCTTGAGTTTTATTCCAGCCAGTTTGTTTGAGTGCGGTGATAATGAGCTGCTTTTCTTGTTCTTGCAAATAGTGCTCTAACCCTTGAATGGGCAGTTGACCATCAAACAATTCTTGTAAGCTTGAGATATCTTCAGGTGCTTCTTGTTGATGAGTAGAATCAATGTGTGACGCTTTATCATGACTGTTGACTACGCTGGTTGAGGAATCTACATGATTAGATGACGAGCGTTGTACCATCGAAGGGTAGTGATGAGTATTGGTGCGATAGGGATGTAAATTGGTCGTATTTTGCTCAGCTACATTACTGCTAGATTGGCTTGCTGGTTGAGCGGTCGATCGCACGCCGATTTGACTTTCTACGTGACGATCAGATCGTTCAGGCACATCGATGGCTGAGTTATTATTCTGCTCTGGTGTATTCGCAAGATTCGGTTCAATATCGGGTAGACCCAGATGGCTGGTGTCAATGTGAGAGGTTTCAGCTAGCGTCACAGCACGCTCAAGCAAGTTGCGTAGCTCACGAACATTACCAGCAAAATCATGGCATTGTAAACGCGCGCATGCCTCAGGCGTCAATGATGGCGGTGATTCTAATTGCCATTCATCAGCGATCATCGCTAAAAAATGTTTTGCTAACACAGGAATGTCATCACGGCGTGAATTCAACGTCGGTAGTTTTAACTCAATGACATTGATGCGGTAATACAAATCTTGTCGAAATGCGCCATCTTGTACCAATTGGCTTAAGTCTTTATGGGTTGCGGACAAAATCCTAATGTCTACTGGAACCTCTTTTGTATCACCAATGGCTCTGACGGTTTTTTCTTGAATGGCACGCAGTAATTTGACTTGCATGGCTAACGGTAAGTCCGCCACTTCATCTAAAAATAACGTGCCACCGTTGGCTTGCTGAAACAACCCTTGTTTGTCAGCGACAGCCCCTGTAAAGCTGCCTTTTTTGTGACCAAAAAACTCTGATTCCATGAGCTCTGACGGTATCGCACCGCAGTTCACTGGGACAAAACTGCCATCTCGTCGCGGACTTAGGTCATGGATCAGTCTGGCGACCACCTCTTTACCTGTGCCAGAAGCGCCCGATAAAAACACGGGTGCCTGTGAGCGTGCCAGTTTTAAGATTGTGTTTTTGAGGGGGTGCATGACCGCAGAGTTACCAATCAGCCTACTATCTAACATTTGCTGTTCAGGAGAGCATTCAGGGGTGGTTTTGGCTTCATTATCTTGATGGATGACCTTTAAGGCGTTTTCTACCAGCTGCCGTAGGCGAGGCAACTCAAGTGGTTTGTTCACAAAATCAAAAGCACCAAGCTTTAATGCCTCAATAGCGAGATCCATACTACCGTGCGCAGTAATCACGGCGATGGGTGTATTAGAGCTATTACTGATTTCTTTGACCAATTCCAGTCCTGAGCCGTCTGGCAGTTTCAGATCGGTCAAGCAAAAATCGTAATCATTATCTTGCCAATATGATCTTGCTTGCGACAAACTATAAGCCACATCACTTTTGATACCCATTTTAGTCAAGGTAATTTGCATCAATCGACATAAGTCTACTTCATCATCGACGACTAGCGCGGTTGTTGTCATACATCATCTCATCGTATTCAATGGCTACAAAATAGTAGTAGCTTGGTCTAAATAGGCGTACCGCTTTATAAAAAATCGAGCAGCAGTTTGTTTTTATATTATTTTTCTGACTTCAAATATGTCATCTCGCAAGATTTGATGCGAAATAGCACTTTGCTTAAAAAATAGCGTTAGGAGAGATTTTCTTCAATAATTGGAAATTTATTATCAGAATTGATAGCGGGCACAATTAAGCGGAAGCACGTTTTTTTGTGTTCGGGAATATAGAGCAAACGTGCTTGATTGGCTTGACAAAACGCTTGCGATAAATATAACCCCAATCCTGTACCCGCTTTATCTGTTGTAAAAAATGGATTGAACAAATGTTGTAAATTATCAGCGCTAACGCCATCACCATTATCTAGTATGTCGATTATAACATCGTTGTCCGCACAGTAAATATCGATTTCTACGTAAGCATGGGGATGGGTGTAACTGCTGTAACGCAGGCCATTATTGATTAGATTGATCAATATCTGTTCTAATTGGTGCGTATCAAACGATATGGTGGGTTGGGTTTTGACTCGTAAAAAGATGTCATGCCCTTGAAAATAATTTTCTAGAAATGTTGGCATCCATTCAGCCAATGTTAGCACCTGTTGAGTGGCTGTCTGCTGGCGAGACAGCTTTAGAATATCCTCAATGATGCGGTTCACTCGTTTTGTTTGTGCGAATATCATTTCATAAAGCTCATGATTACCCGTCATCGCCGCATCTGATGTACCGGCTAATAGGCTGTTATCTTCTGCCTGCTCTGTAATATCTTCCATCAATAGCTGACTGGCTTGTGATATCGCCGCCAAAGGGTTTCTGATCTCATGAGCGATACTGGCAGTCAATTGTCCTAAAGAAGCCAGTTTGAGTTGTTGGGCGTTGGCTTGCTCACGGCGTAAATCTTCTAATATGATGAGCTTACTGTCATCTTTTAATGGAATAATCTGTACACGTAATTTACCAAATATCGAGGCATTTGCTATAGCAGGCACATCATAGGTAAAAGCGCGTGACTGTCCTGATGCGACGGCTAAGCAGGCATTGAATAGCTGAGAGTGTTGTTGACTGAGCTGTTCTTCAAAATTAGAGAGAAGCGCTTTGTTTTGTGCTTCTTTTATATCGGTAAAAGTGTCTTGCATCGCGTTTGGTGAAACGAGTGACACACTAAGCAGCTGATGCGCGGCAAGGTTTGCTAAGACGATATGCTGTCTATCGATAACGATGACACCATTGACCATCTGAGTGATAACCTCTTGATTGATGACGTTGAGTCGCTCAACCTCTTTGGCATGGGTTGCGGCCACCTTTTCAAGCTGCACTAAACGCTGTGAAATAGACCAGCTCAGGCCGCCCACTGCCAAAAAACTCGCCGACATAAGCAACGCATCACCCAAGTTCGTCAGGCTCATGCTATTGGCAATGGCATAAAAAAACTGCTGATAAATAACAAAAATAATGGCCAGCAAGGTAATTACCAATGCTTGTGAGCCATGTAGGAGCATAAAGCTGGCTGCGACCACCACCATGTATAACATGGTCAACTGCAAATCAGGATCCCCTGCAGTGTAGAGCAGCAAGCTCAATATAATAACGTCTAATGCCAGTCCAAACGCCAATTGGCGGCGCATATGTTTTCTGACGACGTAAAATAGCCCAAGCAATATTAAGCTCAAAAGGACATAAAAGCTCAGTGTGGTTTGTTGCAAAAAGCTGGGTAGGGATGCTCTGCCTTCAGTATGAGCCGCGATGTATAGCATGAGCATAGAAAACAGGCTAACGACGAAACGATAGCTACTATAGATAAGCCCTAACTTACGCAATTGTGGCAAAGGTAGCGTATCATCGTGGTGTACATAGCGAGTCATGGCAGAGGTAAGACTGGTAGCAGGTTTCATAAACTGACCGTAATAAAATAGACGCTGAGTGAGTTAAGGTTGAATCAGACCATGACGAATGGCCAAATGAGTCAATTTCACATCACTATCAACCCCGACTTTTTCATAGATACGGTAGCGATAGGTGTTAATGGTTTTGACACTGACAAACAATTGATCAGCGATTTGCTGAGGGCTTTGACAGTTGACAACCATCATGGCCACTTGTTTTTCTCTGTCACTTAATAAGTCAAAAGGTGAGCTGGCATTATCGGACAATAAAACATCTGCCAACTGCTCAGCCACGTCTTGACTAAAATAGCGACCTCCCTGATAAATCTTTTTGACCGCTCGTATCATTTCGTCAAGCGGTGTACCTTTGGTAATATAGCCGTTGACGCCTGCTTTGATTAGCATAGATGGGTAGGGCTGGGCGGACATGCTACTAACGGCTAAAATTTTGATGCCCATGTCGAGCTGAATCAAGCGTTTGGTTGCTTCAAGCCCGCCAATATTAGGCATATTCACATCCAGCAAAATAACATCAGGTCGCAATTGCTTGGCCTGCTTAATCGCCATGTCACCACTGTCTGCTTCACCCACTACTTCGATATCGGGGCTGTCTGACAACATACGGCTAATGCCCATCCGTACCAAATCATGATCATCTACCACCAATACTTTAATCATAACCATACTCTTTATTGTTTGTCAGAATGAATGCTTTATTAGGGCGTGTCTTCGATTCACTCGATAGTCATCTACATGGGCTAAAAATGGCTAAATCTTGCCAAACGGCGTCAAATAGCTGACTAATATCTCGATATTATCTGCGCTATTTTTCTGGTTTGACGGCAACTTATCTCATTTTTATCACCATTTTTGCAATGAAGACACGGCCTAGGCTGAAGTCATATAAAAAAAGAATTTACTTTGACTAGGGTCTGTTGAACATTCAAATGTGGTGCTGGCAGTCACTATTTTTTAGACAATATGCAGTGAAATTTTTGACGCCTAGTCATTCTAGGTTAAATAATTTCGCCATATATTGGCAGAAAATAGTACTGCCCTGAAAGGCTGATGCTAAAATCACCCCAAACGTTGTTGCAATCCTAGTTAAGGTCTCGACATTATCGTCGGCTTGCGCCTAATTTGGTGCAATTTTAGCAATCAGCAGCCCTAATATTTGAATGTTCAACAGACCCTATATAGTTGATACGGCATAAAAGTGGTCTATGCTGCTGTATGGGTTTAACGTTTTTTCATTGGGCTGTTCGTAAGCACGATAGAGGCGCCGACAAACTCAACGCAGTAAAAACGTACTCTTTTATATTGACCTAACGATATAATCAGTTCAGAATAAAAGTGGCACAAATATTAACAGCATTCTGCGGGTACAAAGATTCCTTACTTGAATTTGATTTTTTTGTATCGATATTATCTATGCTATCGTAGTTTGCTTATATCGTTATACAAAGACTATCGTGCCAGTTTTCAGGACTCATGGATTTTCGTATCATTAATGAATGCGTCTTACTGAAAACGAAAAAATCTATATCAATAGTCAGTGCATATGCATTGTACGTTTTTTAATCGAATTAAAGTTTCGTATTTCTATTCTCGGGTCTTTTAAAAAAAGACATGCAGATTAATCGTATGATTTTTAATCACCATCACAATCAATCGTAATTCACCTTCAAAAATATCAGCTTTTGTAAAATATTTTTTGGTTTTACCGATCTGTTCAAATGCTTCCTTTAAGTAATATTTAACATCGTAAATATATTTTGACTCGTTGTTACAACTTTTAACCTATTAGCAACCTTATTCATACTTTTAGTATGAGAATCACAAATACTGATAAGGGCTAATGGTTTATGACTGGTATATTGACCTTTATTTTATAAGTGACTCAAGTATTGCTTCTTTTTTGTTATGTTATTGATAGAATTAGAGAGTGAATAGGGTTTAGGTATCAAAAATGACGTTTTTGAACGATAAATAATTCTCATTATTGAATATTTTAGTTTTTTCCTAACCAACGGTCGTTTTTTATTCATGAGCGGTTAGATATTAAAGTGCTCTATTCCAATACTTGGTATATAATAAAATTAACAAAGGGATAAATTAATGTTAACTTTGTTAGTAGATCAGCTATATTGTTTGTATAGTCAATCCACAATAAAACTAGTACAACCCATATCATAGAACAGTTTAGGTAAATTATTCTCCATCCAGCCTTGTCGTAGAA
>NZ_JASDDJ010000119.1 GCF_030407455.1 Psychrobacter sp. 5A.1 | reverse complement strand
AGTAAGTCATGGTCTTTATAATAATAATTAAGTTTGATAATTAGTTTATAACACTTTTAAGTAGGCTTGACTATAGTCGCAGCTACTATGTCAGGTGGATTTAACCTTGGTAATATTTCCAATGACATTGAAGTCGCAAATGTAAATCCATTATTTGTTGTCGGTATTGTCATTATGTATTTTGGTTTTATTGCCACCTTCTTATTTGCTACTGCCTATTCATTTAGCCGTCAACGCCAGTATCTGTTCGAAAATACCACGTTAGATAACGCCATCACTTTTAAGTCAACCGTTGGTGCAAAACGTTATTTTTCTATCTTAGTGACAAATATGCTATTGGTTCTATTTACTGCTGGCTTAGCATTACCTTGGGCAAAAGTCCGTGTGGCTCGTTATATCGCCGATAACTCTTGGATAGAAGCCTCAGATATAGATATCAATCATTATTTGACTCAAAAAGAGAAAGAGCAGTCTGCTATTGGTGAAGAAATTGGTGATGTCTTAGATATCGATATAGGTATTGCAATCTAAGCCAGATCCTAGTGGATACAACGAGAACATTAATGATAAGTTTAATATCAGGCAAATGGTATCCCAAAGACAGCTCAGTCCAATACACTGCGCAACTCATGGTAGATAACACGAGATATGAGGTGCAAATCATATCCTGTGAGACCAATGATAGCTTTGACCGTCGTCAGAATCTCACGGGTCAGTGGCCTCACGTTAGGATTAATGATCGCCTAGGAAATATTGAGCGTAAACTTACACTCGCTGATGGATCGTTATTTACGACTCACGATAATGATGCTATTGATACCTTAATCAAGCGTAATAAGCATAGCGATACAGGCTCAAAGTGGAGTTTATGCTTACATCGTCATGAAACAAAAATGACCAGTGTCTTAACGATGCTGGTCATGACTATTGTTTTTGTATTCAGTTTTGTCAAATGGGGCATACCTTGGACGAGCCAAACGGTTGCTCATGCTCTACCGCAACAAATGGGCGAGTTTATAGGTAAGCAGTCACTGGATTTTATGGATCGTTACTTCTTAGCACCCACCGAAATAAGCGGTGCTGAACAACAGAAAATCATCTCTCGATTTGAAACACGCCTTAAACGCTTTGGTGGCGACGATAGAATTCATTATCAAATCCATTTTAGGGATATGAATATCAATGGATTGAGTTTGCCAAATGCTTTTGCATTGCCGTCTGGTGATATTATTCTGACCGATAAGTTTGTAGAGTTGAGCCAAAATAATGATGAGATAGACGCCATACTGTTACATGAGATAGGCCATGTGGTAGAACGTCATAGCCTAGAGATGCTCACTCAAAACTCACTGACCACTATGGTGGTGATATTGGTATTGGGCAATCCAGACGGTATCAGTGAGCTTGCCACAGGGTTAGGTACGGCACTGGTGTCAAGTCACTATTCACGTCAGTATGAAACCGAAGCAGATGAGTTTGCCTTTAACAAAATGCTTGAGATTGGCATTGATCCAAAGGCTTTTGCAGATATTCTGAGCCGTATGGAAGATTACTCGACGACGGCAACAAAGACAGAAGACGTTGATGAATCCGCAGATACACAAGAAGTTGAAGTTGAAGTTGAAGTTGATGATGAAGCGGTTGAAGCAGCCAAACTGTCCGACTTCTTATCGAGCCATCCTAATACCCAGTTGCGGATTAAAATGGCAGAAAAATATAGCAAGTGCTTTGAGCAAGGGTTAAAGGTTTGTAAGTGAAGAGTGTAAAAGTAAGTCATGGCACATAAAAAGGTAAATCTACCGCAAAAAACCTGCCCCGTCTGCCAGCGCCCGTTTACGTGGCGTAAGAAGTGGGAAAAGGATTGGGAGCAGGTGATTTATTGTTCTGAAAAGTGTCGGCGGGGGAAGAATAAATATTGATTTATAAATTAGAATTTTTATTCAAGTTTTGCTAAAGGCTGAAGATAGAGATAGCGGCAATGTTAATATAGTTAAGAGCACTCTACTAGAAAAGACCGAGAATAATGAAAATATATAAACAAAGAAAACATCGGAAGCATAATAAGAAAAATCGAAGACAGGTCGCAAATAATTCCAAAGCAAAGTCAAAAAACCATCCCAAAAAAATAGAGTATCAGACTATAGTACATCCTTTATAAAAGTGGTACAGTTCTTTTAAAATAAGCGAAAAGTAAAAAGATTATGACTTATTCAGCA
>NZ_JASDDJ010000118.1 GCF_030407455.1 Psychrobacter sp. 5A.1 | reverse complement strand
TAACCTCAAATATATCATCTTGCTTCGGCTGTCACCCCTCCTTTAATTCCTCAGCATACTTTTTGATACACCACCCATTTTTTTAGTTAAAGGGTGACGTATATGAACGACTAATATCGTGCCAGGTGGTCGACTGATCGGTGTGCCAAGTCCTTGAGCGTTGGAGGTGTTAGCACTAATTAACTGCCCCAGTTCTCTAATTTCATGATATAAATTAACCCCAGTTCGGGATAAGCGCACAAAAAAAAGAAGTCCAAAATTGCTAGAGTAAGTTTACCAAGACAAACTTCACAATAAGGACTTCTTACATGGACAACCTAACCGAACTATACTGCCATATTGACGACTTGTATCAGCAATTCAAACCTGAGTTTGACGCTCACTTAATCGCAACTGGCAGTCAGCGGCTAAGAGCATGCCAGATAAGTGTAGCAGAGATTATGACCATCTCGGTACTGTTTCATCAATTACGTTATCGACAGTTTAAGGCGTTTTACTACCATCACATGCTTGGCATGATGAAACGGGAGTTTCCAAATCTGCCGAGCTACTCGCGATTTATAGAGCTTGTGCCGCGTAGTGTCATGCCTTTATGTAGCTACTTGCAAAGCATGATGGGCGACTGTACGGGTATCAGCTATATTGATTCAACCAAGATAGCGGTTTGTCATAACAAGCGTATTTACCGTCATAAAGTCTTTGAAGGACTTGCAACCCGAGGTAAAAGTAGCATGGGTTGGTTTTACGGCTTTAAGCTACATGCCATTATCAATCATAAAGGTGAGCTGGTCTCCGTCAAAGTCACTGCGGGTAATACTGATGATAGAGCGCCTGTTAAGGATATGGCAACGCCTTTGTTTGGTAAGCTATTCGGTGATAGAGGCTATATCAGTAAAGCACTAGGCGCGTGGCTTACAAACAATAGTGATACTAGGCTGATAACCAAACTTCGGCGTAATATGAAACCCCAATTACTTGAGCCTATGGATGAGGCGCTACTCAATCATCGCTCTTTGGTTGAGACGGTGTTTGGGGAGCTGAAAAACTTGTGTCAGATTGAGCATTCACGCCATCGTAGTGTCACGGGTTTTATCACAAACTTGCTGTCAGGTTTGATTGCTTATTGCTGGTTTCCCTATAAACCCACTATTAAAAATATGACTCAGCAAGGGCAGGTCGCCACATTATAAATAGTATCAATGATTTATGATGTGGCTTATCCCGAATTCAGGTTATTGATTAATAATATTTTTTACTGGTATAAAATTATGGCTTACTCATATTCTTCATCGTCGGCTTCTACGGTCATGCCAACAGCCTGAGCACCTGTATGAATTCTTGTTGTCTGACCCTCTTTATTTGTTATTCCTCGATAAATCTTACCGTCACCAGTAGTGATTTTATAAGCAAATCCAGAAATAGGGTTACCTAAGGTATCTTTAAGCACAAACATCTCATCGAAAGGATCTTTATAATCAAGTATGCCGTGTTTGGCTTTTGCCCCCGCCACCATCTCTTTCTTCACCGCTTTAATCTTAACCGTGCCTGGACACACCAGCTTAATACCACTGTCATCGATGGTAATCGACGCTCCGCCTGACGTTTGCAGCTTAATCCGCTTCGGACTCGACACATTGACCTGTCCTGACTCACTACCGATTGTCATACTTTGCTGACTGTGCAGCTGCAACTCACCGCCTTGTGCTTGTATCGCCACAGGTTTGTTATTGGCACTGATATGTAGTCCTGACTGGCCAGCTTGGCCACCGACACCTGAGAGTGAGTCAATCGTATTTGCCGTCAGCGTATAATTGCCTGCCACCACATCCGACTGAGTAGCACCTGATTGCCGTACGATGGTTTTCGCCGTCTACAGCGTATTGCTGCTTGATGCGAGGAGCGAACTGTCAACCATGCGTTGCCCCTGATGATAGTTGTAATGCGCGTAGGGGCGGGGTAGTACCATCATCGTGAGGACTGAGCATGTTGGAGACGTAGCGGTGATAAATTTTTATTCAATTGAAAATTTATCCTATGATAAATAGAATTTTAACGTTGATATTTTATTTTGACCACTTACATTATCAACCCTTTGTAAATTGATTCCGATTCGTGAATTGAAGTGTAATGTACTGTAGAGTCAATTGATATTTTCCCAGTTTTGGGATCGATATTATATTTTTCCCAAGATACGATATATAAGACACCTTCAAACATGATTGAATTAAGAATCCATAGTTCAAAATCCTGATTCATATAGAAAA
>NZ_JASDDJ010000117.1 GCF_030407455.1 Psychrobacter sp. 5A.1 | reverse complement strand
TCAAAAATTTCACTGCATATTGTCTAAAAAATAGTGACTGCCAGCACCACATTTGAATGTTCAACAGACCCTAATATCATAATGGCATTTTTAATGACTGTTGATGTCAAAATATTGTCGACGAGATTGTGACAGAAAGGAAAGTATAGGCAGTGAGCTATACTTTAGTGGTTTTGTATCAAGATAATGTAGAGATGGAAGTAGGTATGGTCAGTTCAATATAAAATCAATACAACCCATATCATAAAATCGTTTATCCAAGTTGTTCGCCATCCATCCTTATGACCCCTGCCGTCAAATCTGCAAATTTACCCTGCATAAGTAAAATATTTATTCGCTTATTTGTATCAGTACCAGTAAAATGCGAGACTGTTTTCTACACGAGTTTATGAGTAACCAATGATACGTTTAACTGAAATTAAATTGCCATTAAATCATGCACCTGAAGATCTAACGACTGCTATAACGACAAAACTTAAAATTTCTGCTGAGCAAATGGCGTCATTTGTGATGTTTAAACGTGGTTATGATGCTCGTAATAAAAGAAATATCCAATTAATTTATACGCTAGACATCACACTGACCGACTCGGATTTGACCAAAGATTTATTGGTTCAATTTGAGTCAGACAACCATGTTAAAGCAACACCAGATACCAGTTATAAATATGTAGGTGAAGCGCCAGAAAATTTAACTGAGCGCCCTGTTGTTATTGGTTTTGGACCTTGTGGTTTATTAGCAGCACTTACCCTTGCTCAAATGGGTTTTAAACCTATTATCATTGAACGCGGTAATGAAGTAAGACAACGCACCAAAGACACCTTTGGCTTTTGGCGTCAGCGTAAATTAAACACAGAATCAAACGTACAGTTCGGTGAAGGTGGAGCGGGTACTTTTTCTGACGGTAAGTTATATAGCCAAGTGAAAGATCCCAATCATTATGGCCGTAAAGTCATGACTGAATTTGTAAAAGCCGGCGCACCAGATGAAATTTTATTTGTCAGTAAACCGCACATAGGTACTTATAAGTTAGTCACCATGGTAGAAAAAATGCGTGCCGAGATCATAGCGCTTGGTGGGGAAGTCCGTTTTGCTACTCGCGTAGACGACTTGCATATCACTGGCTCAAAAGTAACTGGCGTGACACTTAATACTGGCGAAACCTTAAAAACCAACCATGTTGTTTTAGCCGTTGGTCACAGTGCCCGAGATACCTTCCAAATGATCCATGATAAAGGCGTGTATGTTGAAGCAAAACCTTTCTCTATTGGCTTTAGGATTGAACATAAACAGTCAACCATAGACCAAGCACGCTTTGGTGACAATGCTGGAAACGAAATACTTGGGGCTGCGGATTACAAACTGGTGCATCATTGTAAAAATGGTCGTTCTGTTTATAGCTTTTGTATGTGTCCAGGCGGAACCGTGGTTGCCGCCGCATCAGAAGAAGGCCGTGTTGTCACTAACGGCATGAGCCAATATTCAAGAAACGAGCGTAACGCCAACAGTGCTATTGTGGTAGGCATCGACCCAGAGCGAGATTACCCAAACCATCCTCTTGCCGGTATCGACTTACAAAGACAACTAGAAACCTTAGCGTTTGAATTAGGCGGCAAAGACTATAATGCACCGGCGCAAACCATTGGCGATTTCTTAAAAGGTAAACCAGACTCAGAATTAGGCGATGTAAAACCCTCTTACACACCAGGTATTACCTTAACCGACTTAAGCAAAGCACTGCCAGACTTTGCCGTAGATGCCATACGTGAAGCCATTCCAGCGTTTAATAAAAAAATCAAAGGATTTTCATCTGACGACGGTCTACTAACTGGTGTAGAAACCAGAACATCGTCACCAATCAGCATTAAACGCAATAAAGAATTTCAAAGCATTAATACCAAAGGCTTATTCCCTGCAGGCGAGGGTGCTGGTTACGCAGGTGGCATATTATCAGCAGGGATTGATGGCATTAAAGTGGCCGAAGCCGTGGCGAAATCAATGTTGAACATAGAGTGAGAGCGGCTTTCAACAGACCCTAAACCTCTTACCTAGATAAAAATATGCGATCGAAAAAGCCTTTCAAGCTATGAAGTACAAAGCTTGAAAGGCTTTTTTGTGTTTTGAAGGTGGGAAGTTACTCTTATATCTTGAAGAAGTAATGATGTTTTAAGTGCTTTAAAATCAAAAACTTTGACTTTCAACATATCGAGTCAGGCTTATTCATCATTATAACAAATGAGATTGATGAGCCACTATACGTAGATATGATTACTGGTGTGGATGTATGGATTTTTCTATCAGTATTGCGTGTAACTTTTTTGAATATTTAGCGTTTTTCGGTATCGGTGAGTACAGTTATTAATTGATTGCTACTATATATTAAACGACAAAAATCCTTACAACCAAGAGATTGTAAGG
>NZ_JASDDJ010000116.1 GCF_030407455.1 Psychrobacter sp. 5A.1 | reverse complement strand
AATTGATATATCATTATACAAGGTGATATTATTATTAACCTTATACGTATAGCTACTGTAAAGCTCATCAAATATTTCAACAGCCTTATCATGATTGTTAACTATCAAGTTAATAGTTTCAATTAGTTCAAGTTGATATTGTTTTGGCAATGTATGGCCAAACTCATTTCCGATAAATGCGCCATTAAAATTATATGTAATATCTGTAAGGTAATCATCTCCTCGAATAAGCACATAGCCTTGGCTGGTATGGAAGGTAAGAATGTCAGTGTAATCTTCATTTTCTTCGATCTTGTCTTCTAGTTTCTTCCATAGGGGAGATACCCTTAATCTTTCAATAAACGTTGCTCTGGAAATAACGTCAATGGGATGCTGTCTTTGTATGCCAGTATCAGGCGCTACGGGTTCTACCATTTCAGATTCTTGTTCAATCGAATATTGTCGACAATCTAAGGTTTCATTATCGGTACTAACTTTTTTATTTGGTAGCTCATGACAACCTGCTAACGGCAAAAATAATAGTATTACATATTTAACTTTAATCATATAGAATTCCAATTGTATTAAACTATGGTTTGAGTATTATTTAATGCTTTGGTCTTTTCTTAGTAGATCCCACTGCCACTTAAATAGTGACCACATATGATGCTTATATGGATTCGTCCCGCCACTCTCTTTTCCTGTGCGATCTAATAAATAAGAATAATCCATTAAATTATCCGTATACCCTTGGTAAAAGCTGTGTCGTGTCAACGAACTACTGGAAAATGTATGCGGCAAGCTAAAACTATGACCCAATTCATGTGCAAAAGTATCTAATTGAATATTGCCTTTATCAAATAATACCACGGCGTTACCCCAAACTTTTGAAAAACAATCATCGTTGAACGTACAGTCAAATAAGTTTTCGACCATATTCTTTTCACGCGCTTGAGCGCTACCTAATGTAGTGTAAATACCAGTTTTAACCTTATAGTCTGTAAATATTACGAAAGTTTTATTATTATTATTAGTACCTTCAATGCCACCTGAAGGTACGTATTTTTCACTAAATAACTCATATAGTTTGACTATATCTTTTTTTAAGTTACTGCCTTCGCTTCTTGAAACATTAGTGTTTGGTGGGTATTTTAGAAGAAATTTATGGAGCGCTTTCCCCTTTGTACTAAGTAGAGAATGATTATTTTTTTCATCAATCAGGTTTAGCCAACTTATACCTTTCACCTCACCACGAACTAATGCTTGATTAAAAGATCTATATTTAAGGTAGTGCTGATAGGCAGGAGGTGTTGGTACAGTCGTAGCTCCAGACTTTGTACACAAATGGACAATAACTATATCTGCATTAGGTATATCCCTATTTGGATAAATCATGAGAACACCAACTTTACGTTGGTATTTACCTCGTTTAGCAATAACCTTAATAAATCTGGCCTTATTACTAGAACTTGTAGCCTTAATATTAATCTTGATAGATTCATCAACATAATATTTTATGTTTCTAGAGTATCCGTTTTCCCCGTCAGTCTGTTCGCCAGATCTAACTAGCTTTCTGCTTTTCTGACCTTTAGTAATTAATTTTTTCAATGCGATTTTGGTGGGTGAAACAACGATACCAGGACTTGTACTGAATTCTAATACAGTACTATCATTTGATGATAAAGGTTTATTATCATCAGTAGTGAGCTGATCTATTTGCAAATATAATTCTACTTCGGATCTATCAGGGAAGATACCTAGCCAGGCAGGAACATAGGCCTCGGAGGTGTTACCAATTTCAGTAACTTCGGATAACGTGCTATTGCCTGGTTTTAGCGTAGTATATTCCTTGATAAGATCATGAACATTACCCCGATAAAATCTTTTTGGTTTAGATCCCGCTTGTACAACTTTTTTAATATCGTAAATGTACTCATCTCTTAACCAGTCGAAGCCGTAAGATCCGTTATAACCTCCTTTTATTGGTCGTCGGAAATGTACCAAAAAACGTCTTGGAGCTGATATTTGCGTGTCTTTTGTACCATGGTTAGAGCTGGAGCTACCTGATGTTGTTCCCATTATGAGCAACCTTTTATTTAATCTATTTCCAAATGTATTTCAAATTCTTCTGGTGTCTTCGTATAAAAGCGTTGGGTCATACCTTCTTTATCTGTTGTTCCATGGATTTTTTCCCCCGTTGCTTTATTTGTAGCAATATATTGAGTTTCACTAAAAGGAATGTCGTCATCATCTGTGAAACGAAAACAAATACTGTTAGCGTGCCCAAAAGCAGGCAACCCCGCCAATCCCTGTCCATCCATCCCGCCGCCATCACGACTATGCTGACCAGCCTTCTCCGTAAACTGCATCGCCGCAATCGTAATATCACCGCCATCTAGCGTGATACTCGCACCGCCCGCCGTCAGCGTAATCTTGTTCATCGCTACTATCTCAACTTCTTTAGTTGAGGATGACATATTCACATCTTGCTTCGCTGTCGCCTCAAGCTTTCCTGTATGCGCAGACAGCATAATATTGTCTTTCGCATTTGTCATACTGAACTGACCATCAGC
>NZ_JASDDJ010000115.1 GCF_030407455.1 Psychrobacter sp. 5A.1 | reverse complement strand
CTGGATGGAAAATGACTTATCTAAATTGTTTTATGATATTTGTCCTAGCCATAACAGTTTTATTTTGAACTGACTATGTCATCACACCGATTAAATAGCCCAAAAATAATTGTTTTCCGGTGGCATGATAATCGAAGTATCGATCTGCATATTCAGTATTCGCATAAAAATATCGACGCGTACGTACTTTTGCCCAAGGATAATAAATTCCTATGGTGACAATGCATAGTAAAACATTAACAATCCATATTTTAAAATACTCTGTCCCGTTACCTCTAAATTGTATTTGTTTCATCCTATCCTTAGAGCCTTATAGATTTGAGGTGAATATTGAGTTATGCCTACGACTACCGACACATTAATAAAAAATTGGTTCGATTTGCATGACTACCGTAGTCGATCAAGAAGATACGATAATAGAAATTTTAGGGCGTGTGATTGATTCAATCGATAGTGACCTAAAAGGGCCAAGTTAGCTTTTATCTTTATTTTTCCGACACCGCTCAGAACAATAAATCACCTGCTCCCAGTCTTTCTATCATTTCTTGCGCCACGTAAATGGGCGTTGGCAGACGGGGCAGACTTACTTTTTATATGCCATGACTGTCCTTTTGTTATATAGCACTAGACAAGGAATATTGTTTGATCAGTACAAAATCAATCTATCGTTTCTTCTACTTCCACTGCTACGCCCAAGCTAGAAAATAACTCGTTGATAATATTACCTTGCTTATCAATATGTAGCGTATGAATATCGACCTCATCAGAATCACACGAAATAGTATTTTCATTATCATCGTAGCAATAATCAACTTGAATGACACCATTTTCAAAAGGTGGAAATATCTGATCAAACAGATAGGGAAATACTAATTTGCCTTGTTGGTTTGCAAACCCCCACTTATCATCGTTTTTAACGCCTATCATACCTTCAGAAACTTGAGTAACATCGTCATACTCTACTGGTAGTACGATATTACCTTGACTGTTAATGATACCAAATTTCATTTCGGAGTTATCTCTGGATGTAGAACTATCAACGTATACCTCGTCATTCCACTCTTCAGGTAATGGATACTCTTTTACCCCATCTATCATTTCATCAGTATCGCTACTGCTATCGGCTAGATTTGTATTTACTCTAGCTACTATTGCATAACCGTTTTCAAAGCTACTAATAGCATCATACTCAAAAGGCACAATTCGGTTTTCTTGAAAGTTAATTACACCCCATTTACCATTTAATTTGACAGCAGCCATTCCTTCGTTAAAAGGACTCGCGTCTTCGTAATATAAGGGTATAACCTCCTCACCTATAGTATTGATATAGCCCCATGATTTTGATTCATCTTTTTGAGAGAACTGCTGCTTTTGATTATTACCAACCATCGCCAGCCCTTCCGAAAAATCATAAGCCTCATCGTAATCAACCATCATCAATGAATCAGACCTATCTAAATAGCCCCATTTACCATCAAGCTTTACACGGGTAGGCCCTTCCAAAGAGTCTGCGATATAATCAAATTTTAGCGGCGTTATTAGGTCATTTATACCATTTATACCATTTATACCATTTATACCATTTATACCATTTATGCCATATTTACCGTTTTTAGAAACTTTAAAAGTATTTTCACTGATAATTTCTACATCATCGAACTCAGTAGGAACTATAATATTGCCTCTTTTATCTATTGCGCCTACTTTTCCATTTTTGGTAATGGATAGCCAGTTCTCGTTAGTCCAGCGATTATCTGAATAAAAGCCATTAAACATTGTAAATTCGAACTCAACGGGTTGTATCATATTGCCCTGATAGTCATAAATACCCACTTTGTCGTCATTAGACACGAATAAAATATCATTTGCTCGACGAATATCATCAAATTGCGCTGGTATGATAATCTTACCTGCCTGATTTATAGCACCTTGTTTACCATCTAACTCAAAGATAGCGATAACATTTTCATTGAGTAGTGGATAACCAAAGCCATACACTATGCTATCGAACTGAGGTTGGATAACGACCTCACCACTGGTGTTTATGTATCCCCATTTATCATCTTGCTTAAATTGTGCCAACCCTACTGGAGTAAAATTCCATGCTTCTTGAAAATCAAATTCGGCTATTTTATGATTTGCTATGTCAATTAGCACCCACTTATCCGCTTTTTTTACCAGCGCTCTACTTTGGATGAACTCTACTGGTGAATCATATTCAAACGGTATTACCGCAATCCCCTGTCGGTTGACAGCGCCGTACTTCTCTGTTGAGATCTGCTGCGCAGGAGCAAGCTCATTACTAAACGAGCATAGCCAGTTAAAGCCAATATCTTCGGGTAGCTCATATCCCTGGTTTAACTCACAACCAAATTTGGCATGAGCTTGAGACAGGCTTATTAATAGCGCGATAGCAAGACAGATTTTGACAACTTGATTAAAAAAAGAAAAGTGAGTAAAAGAGAGCGACATAGTTTTTATGTTCCGTTACAATTTTTAGTAGCGTTCATTCATTGGTTAAAATTGAAATAATCGAGGTTATACAATGTATTAACAATACACTGTTGACTCAATCTGATTTATCCTTCCCCCGCCGACACCGCTCAGAACAATAAATCACCTGCTCCCAATCCTTCTCCCATTTCTTACGCCACGTAAACGAGCGCTGGCAGACGGGGCAGGTTTTTTGCGGTAGATTTACCTTTTTATGTGCCATCACCTGCCCCCTTGTGCGGTATATCTAGGGCGTGTCCTCATTTTAAAAATGGTGATAAAAATGAGATAAATTGCCGTCAAACGAGGAAAATAGTGCAG
>NZ_JASDDJ010000114.1 GCF_030407455.1 Psychrobacter sp. 5A.1 | reverse complement strand
TGGATGGAAAATGACTTATCTAAATTGTTTTATGATATTTGTCCTAGCCATAACAGTTTTATTTTGAACTGACTATAATACTGAGGTAGATTTAATCTATAAATTAACTTCCATTATAGAAGGCCAAAAAATTATGGTTTTAATTGATGATCTTAAGTTTTTAGGTCAAGGCACTCAAAAATTAGTTTATGAATATCCAGGCGATTCTAACAAAGTTATTAAGATAATGAAGCCTGAAAATGCTACAGCTGATGGTGGTAGAGCCAATCAGCGGCATCTACGCTCTCATCGCTCTCAAGGTATTTATAGGCAGTTTCGTCGAGAAATACTTCAGTACCTACAGTTATGCAAGAATGGTTATGGTGCTAATAAATTTATTTTTCCTATTGAAACCGTATATGGTTTTATAGCTACTAATAAAGGGTTAGGACTAATTACTGAAAAAATCACTAGGTTCAGATGGGAACCCTCTCACTCTAGAACACCTTCTGATTAATAAAAATTTTGGTGAAAAACAAAAGGAAGCTCTAAATATTTTTTTCGACCAATGCTGTGATTATCATGTAGTTTTTGGTGAAGTAAATATCGGCGGCATCATGTACACCGAACATCGGCAAGGGCGTCCAGAGTTTGTATTAGTTGATGGTATTGGTGAAAAGCTAATTATACCTTTTAGAGCCATGAGTAAAACGATCAACGCGCGAAATATTAGAAAAGTTGAAAATAAAATTAAAAATAAAATCAACTACTAAATCCGGTCTTGGATAACCGATATCTAAATAATATTAATATTTTTTTCGATGTTTCGCAAAAACGGCAGTACTGTTAAGCACTTAATGCCTTTTGGAAAATTTCAATCAATGCATTGATAGCTCTTAATCATCTATACAATATTACATTTTGAATGATGTCTTAGTATAACCAGTCTGCCGATTCATTAATAGTCTTTCCAATTACATCCAACATTACCTGAGTTCTAAGCACCTTATGCTTATACGACTTTGAAAAGATACTTAAAACACGATAGCGATATTTTTTTATTCTAAATTTTTTGCTGAGCTCTTTAATAAATTCGTCAAACTGTTCTTTGTTATAATGTTTGTGCATGAATAATATTTGAGACTTATACCATCGATGATAGAAAGCATAGTCCTTATTAGGCTCACTTGACCCTCCCTTGTGATAAACACTCAGTGAATTATTTTTAATCAACTCTAAGCCATTTTTTCGTATACGGTAGCATAGATCAACATCTTCACAATACATGAAAAAATCAGGGTCAAATCCATCGATACTGGCAAATGTTTCTTTTCTTATAAACATCAATGAACCTTCAATCCAACTAATCCCACTATCGAGTCCAAAAGTCTCATGGAACTGATAGCTATAATGATCACAACCATCTCTACCATTATCATTTACTATTTGACTACTAATAACACCATAGTTAGGTTTTTCTAAAATAAAATCATACATTGAGCTCAAATAGTTTTGGTCAGTCATTAATACATCTGGGTTTATAATAAGTAAGTGTTCAGCTATTGCTAAGTCCGCAGCGGCATTCATACCTCGCCCAAATCCTAAGTTATCTGGCATTGTTAAGGTTCTAAGAAGAAAAGTCTTGTGGAACTCGTTGTTCATAATCATTTTTTCAAGATTATCGTTCTTTACGTTATTGCTAATAATAATTTCGTAATCAGATGCAGGCATAGACTGACTATGTAAACTGTATAATAGTTTCTCTATATAGCTCTCAGTGTTATAGTTCACAATTAGCAGAGAAAATTTCATATTACTTCCAAATATAATGGTTTATAAAAATTAGTAAGGTCAACTTAGACTTGTTTTATAAAATTCTTATTAGTTATTCTAGGGTGTGTCCTCATTTCACAAGTGGAGATAAAAATGAGATAAATTGCCGTCAAACGAGAAAAATAGCGTCGATAATATCGAGATATTGACCAGCTATTTGACGATGTTTGGCAAAATTTAGCCATTTTTAGCCCAGTTAGATAACTATTGTTTGAATTGAGGACATGCCCTAATAATTTTTGCAAATATTTTTTTCATTGACGTCCTATAAACCAGACTATCAATTAAGCGATATAGTCAGTCCTAAATAAAACAGATACAAATGTAACCATGCGATGCTGGCATACATTTCCCTTGCTTGCTGTGCCTGCGCAGACAAAGGCTATGCAAAATGTACCCAGTATCGCTGTATTTATTTTATAGTGGATCGACTATATTTTTGTATCTATGGTTTGTACGCGCATAATGAGATAAATTGGGTATAGGTAGTATAGTCGGCTAAATCAGTTAAGCGTAGCAATAACTGTAAAATATATTAGCTATTAAACTCAAATTTTGTATAATAGCTGCTCAAGACGTACAATAACTAAAACTGTAAGAGCTTACAGGTACTTTTCTACCAAATTTTCACCAATATCTATTGAGATTATGAATTGAATTTACACCTTTACCAAATTTGGTATGATGAGAAATCAAGACCCGATGAACATTCTGGTATAGAAGCTTTTGATTGTAGAAATAAGCCTGAATTTCTTAAGCGTGAAATTGCGCATCTTATCAGATTTTACGATGAGATAGTGAAGCATGCTGATGACGACTGTTATTTTGCCTTGTTCTCTCCACGTTTTAATGAAAAAACTGGGCTTACTATTAAGCAGGTGAAAGACTTTGTCTCAAATAATCCTAATCAAGATGTATATCTGTTCAATCCTTTTCCAATGCATGTCTATCTAGATATGAATGTTTGGGAGAATGGTGAATATCGTCATAAAGGCTTAAAAAAATTAACTCAACAATTATTTGATACGGCAGGAGTAAATTTCGATATTTACGCGATGCATAGAAACAATATTTCAACTACTATATAT
>NZ_JASDDJ010000113.1 GCF_030407455.1 Psychrobacter sp. 5A.1 | reverse complement strand
ATAACCTCAAATATATCATCTTGCTTCGGCTGTCACCCCTCCTTTAATTCCTCAGCATACTTTTTGATACACCACCACAAAAAGAAGTGGCTAACGATAAAACTCGTTTGGTATTCATCCGAAAAAATGATAATTACTCTGAACAAACCAGCGCCAATGTTTCCGTGAATAATAGGTTTCAAGTCAGTTTACATGCAGACAACTATACCGTGGTTAACTCATGTGTCGGTACGAATCAGCTAAGTGCTCATGCAACGGGTTTCAAAAATAATAATTTATTAGCAGATAAGCAAGACTATGAGTTGACTGGCGGTCAAACTTACTTTTTTTATATTAGTATGAATGAACAAGGACAAAGTACGTTGGAGCAGATAACGCCTGAAAGTGCATTGCCACTCCTAGCGAACAAGCGTTATCAAAGCCATCAAATCAGCCGTGTTGTACCCAACTGTCCACTACCTATAGCAGTGATACAACCTATCACTCCGCCTCCAGTGGTAGAAGTGCAAACGCCCGCTTTAATGGAGAAAATGACGATTGATCTTGAGGTGCTGTTCGAAACTGACAAGGCCATTGTACGACCAGATTATTATTCAAAAGTAACTGAAGTAGCAGACTTCATGAAGCAGTATCCCAACACAGTGGTAACCATCGAAGGCCATACCGATAGTCGCGGTAAAGATGCTTATAACCAAGCCCTGTCTCAACGCCGAGTAAATGCCGTAAAAGAGGTGTTAATGACTCAATTTGGTGTGGCAGCTGATCGTCTCAGTGCGATTGGTTATGGAGAGTCGCAACCACGAGCAAGCAATGATACCGTAGACGGTCGTCAACTTAATCGCCGCGTTGTTGCTGTAGTTGAAGAGCGCGTACGTAACTAATAATAGTATTACCCTTTGGCAACCAAACTTGCCTAATGTGAATATATCAATCCGTATTATTTGAACTAATAAATCGAAGGAAAACATCATATGAATACTATTATAGTTAAAACTAACGATGCGACTCAGACCATAGATCAAGTGCCAGTAGTGACTCAAGATGGCAAACCCACCATCATTACCGCTATGGATAAAGTAAATTACGAGTTTCATGATACTGCTATAGGCCGTGCGCCAAACCATATTATTACTAAGCGTCTAAAAAATGATTTACATGTCTCTTTTGAAGAAGATGGCGAAGATAGCGATCTTATTATAGAAGGTTTCTACGATAATGAAGAGCGCGCATTACTCGGAATCGCGGAAGATGGAGAGTATTACTACTATATACCAGATACTGGTGAAACCTATGACTACGTGACGCAGTTAGAGGAAGGTGCCGTCGAAGGACAGGCACTAGGTGGAACTGAATATCTAGTGGCAGCAATACCGTGGTGGATACCTGCCGCAGCGGGTCTTGGATTGGTTGGTTTAATCGCTGGTAGCAGCAGTGGAGGCAGTAGTGACGATGCGCCTGTTGATCCTGCGCCTATCGTCAGCCTTAGCGGTGTTATTAGCTTGAGCGAAGCCGATGCAAACAACGAAGCAAACACGGCGTTATATACAGTTAATCTGGATAAAGTGAGTGATACGGATACCACCGTTACCATTACTATCACGCCTAAATCTGCTGAGAGTGATGACTTTATAGCACCAATCACACAAACGGTAACGATTCCGGCTGGACAGACTTCTATTGATTTTGGCGTGCCAATTGTCAATGATGATATCTATGAAGGTGCTGAGAGTTTTACCGTTGTCATCACGAGTGTGACTGCTGGTAGAGCTGCTATTGATGCTAACAATGATACCGTAGATACGGTCATCTATGACGATGGTACAACTGATGGTACGACACCTGTCGATCCTAACAACCCAACCACGGGTAGTGATATTCCAACTGTAAGCATTGTAGCTAGTGACAACCTAGCCGTTGAAGGAGTAAACCACGGATTAGTTTTTACTATATCACAAGATAAAATGAGTAACTTTGACACGTTGGTTAACGTCAAGCTTGATGAAACTAGTAGTATTGAAGTGGCAGATATTGCTTCTATTAGTTACGTGGGCGTTGATGGTGTTACTGTATTTTTAAGTAATGCAAGTGATATCCAAGATTTTCTAACCAATGGAACAAGTATCAAGATACAGGCAGGGCATACGTCTGCACCGGCTATTACCGTCACAGTAGTCGACGATACTATTTATGAACAATCAGAAAGCCTAGTGCTGAAAATCAGCAATCCGCTGAATGCCAGCATTGGCACGGCCACAGATACCGCCGTCATCCTCGATGAAGACGCTACCGACGGCACGCCGAAAGAAGGCGACAAACCGACCCTAAGCGTTGGCAATGCAAGCGCGACAGAAGGCGACGACCTGGTTCACCAAGTCACCGTCAATGGCGTCACCGAAGCCGATGTTACTTATGACTTTGATTTAACGGATGGCAGTGCAACCGCTGGTGATTACAGCAGCGACCCTGCTGATCTCATCTTTAGCAACGGTGTCACCTATGATCCAGTAGCGGGCACCATCACCGTCCCTGCTGGGGTTACCGGCTTTACCGTCAGCTATCCGACGTCAAATGACACCATTCTTGAGAACAATGAAACCACCACGCTTGCGATTGGCGGCGTGATAGGGACCGGCACGATTAACGATGCGGGTGATGCCATTCCTGAGATCAGCATTGAGGCGACGACCGATAGCGCGATTGAAGGCAGTACGGACACCCTTGTCTTTGCCATCAGCCAAACAGGGGCGACCGATAAAGACAGCAGCGTCACCGCCACCTTAACGCTTGGCGACATTGATGCTGGTGACATTGACAGCATCGTTCTCACCAACAGCGATGGCAGCACCCAAACCCTCACGGTGGCAGAAGCCTTAGCCGGGGTTAGCGTCACCATTCCCGCAGGCAGCACTGCCAACCCATTCTTTACCATTACCCCGAATGACGATGCCCTCTATGAGGTCTCAGAAGGCTTTGGCATGAGCATCAGCAATGCGCTCA
>NZ_JASDDJ010000112.1 GCF_030407455.1 Psychrobacter sp. 5A.1 | reverse complement strand
GTGGTTTGATTATTATCGTCAGGCTGCGTAACTAAAATCTCCCAAGTTTATGTATACGGATTTGACGGCAGGGGTCATTATTGGCTAAGTCACGATCTGCGGTGATATCGATGCCATATATTCTAGCGTCTTGATTGGTATAACGTAGCACGTTGTATCGATCTACTGTTTGGGTAGCTGCAGGTGCGTTCGTAGCTGAGTCCCACTGTACAGCATCGACATAGTCGTCGATTTTTGAATAGTAAGGAGTAGCTTTGATGTTCCAACTATTATTAACAGCATGCCAATCAAAAGTTGCCGATAAAGTATTGGATTTTTCTGGTTGCAGGCTTGGATCACCAAAATAGCCATTACCATCACCCACAGTATTGTTCATGATAGCCGCCATTGGCCATGTTGACCATGTATATCGCTCATAAAGACTTGGGGTACGCTCTTTATGGGCAACGCCTAGCTCTATTGAACGTTGTTCATCTATATCATAATGGGCTATCACGGTTGCATCAATATTATTGTCAGTGGTGCTTCGATCACTAGCGTTGAAGTTAGCGCTATCACGAGTTTGATTAGCCATCATGTTATAGCCAATGACTTCATCAGCGCTAGTACGTACGTTTTCGTAACGAGCACCAATTTGAGTGGTCCATTTCGGCGTGACTTGCTTTTCCCATTCGCCATAGACGCCAATACGTTGGCGCTGACCATTATTGATATTTTGGAACTCATTTGGTGACATCTTCTCAGTACCAGAAGCTGGCCATAAGTCGTTGAGCGTATAATCTTGATATTCAGCACCTACGGTCACTGTGCCTTGGTTAGTCAAATCAATAGTACCTTTAATATTAGCACCAATAGTTTCGCTATCAGTATACATTGGCATGCCATTGGCGTCACTATAAAAGAACTGTTTATCATCACCAAAGTTCATGTAATGATCAACGTCTTCATGATAAGCCTGTGCTTCTAACTGCCCCCAACCCAACTCACCTTTGTAACGTAAGTTGATTCTATCGAGCTGATTGTCAAGCATATCCATACGCTGGTTTGGGTATAGCTCTTCTGGTACACGCTGCGATAAATAAGTGCCTTGTAGTAAATAGTCACCGTTTTTATAAGCAAGATCTAGCGATTGGTTTTTGCTTTCAAAAGCGGTAGATCCGACTTCATCTTTGGGTAGTTGTTTATCACCATTACCTGTTGCTGTGTAAGACTTAAAGTCGCCACCAGCAGTATAATTATCAGACTGAGCATAGCTACCTTTATAAGTCAAGCTAAAAGTATCATCCGCTAGCGTCGTTGAAAGGTTGGCACCGTAGCCATTACCATTGCTGCGATAAAACGCTCCAACTTCACCTGAGCTTACCAAAGTGCTGTCCGCAGAAAATACTGGCTCTGCAGTTTCAACAACGATAGTGCCGCCGATACTATTACCGCCAACACTCACTGGTGTGACGCCAGCATAGACAGTAGCGTCTGCCACTGCGCTAGGTGCGATATAAGATAGCGGTGAATTCATGCTATTTGGACAAGAAGCAATTGAGTCCACACCGTCTACCAAAATACGTAAACGGTTGTCGGCCAAACCTCTAACAACAGGTAAGCTTGAGATACCGCCAGCACTCTGTACATTGATACCAGGGATTTTGGTCAATATGGTAGCGGTATCACTGGTCGCAACTTGTTTGCTATTTATATCATTGCGATCGAGCGTTGCAGCTGTGCCTAGAATATTGGTACTTGCTACGGGGGCATAAACGGTGATTGTCGGTAAGGTTGCAGTTGGAAGCGCTTCGCTATGACCATAACTATTTATGTTGGCAGTGTCAGCATAGGCGCTACTGATTTGAAATAAAGCTATAGATAAAACACTGAGTTTTAAGGTAGGTACAGCATTCATTGGTGAAATTAACATCTTACTTTCCTAGAAATTCTTAAACGTTTTAAACGTCTTTTATAAAATCGGTTATTCAGTTTTTTGTCCCAAGATGCCATTTAGGCCAAGTAATTGTGGGTTTAGACTAGGTGCTTACTGAGCATGTTCCGATATAAATAGACGGTATTTTCAGCACAATATTGTGAGTGCAGTATTTTGAGTGCAGTGTTTTAGGCAAACGCATACAAACGCGTCAATCAAAGCTTCAAATAAGCTCATTGATTGATAGCAACTACCTGCCTTTAAATATCACTGATTATATGAGTATAGATTGTGGAGGAGCGCGTGTAAGAGGTTGTAAGAAATTACTAGGATAGTAGGCATTTGAGCGATACAAAAGCGTAACTAAGACAGTAGACAGCTCTATCAAAGCTGAATCAGTATGTGTAAAAGCGACTGGTAATAGTGCTGCAGACATGGCAGTGCAAAAGTCGCAGCCATTGTATTTTACGGAGTCAGGGTCAGAGCTTCTAACCTTATCTTCGGTATATAAGACTTCCTGTGAAGGTGCGGCGACAACCGTTACGACTGGCTTAACAGTCGCAGGCGATGCTAAAGATAAGGATGCATTATGATGAGGTAAATGACGAGCGGCACTATCAATGGGTATGTTGTGATTCGTTTGAGTAATATTAGCCTGTATTTTCTCATACTGCTTAGCTGCCGATACAATCGGTGCAAGCTCAGCACAGATACCATGACCTAAGTGGGTATTGTCATCCCATAGAGGTGTCAGCAATAGAGAGATGTGCATGATCCAAGCAAAACATGCAACCACCGTGCCCAACCACATTGTTACGGGTGATGAATATCGTAAAACAAGCTTGCGATGCTTAGTAGACATGATAGGGTCATCTTATTACCCAGCTGTTAATCATGCATAGGTAATATTAGTAACATTTATAGTTAGGGAGGCTTGATATTTTGAAAAATCAGTTTGAAGCATTCAAGAAAAGATACTTAACAAAATATACATGACCGCAAGTAATGCCATTCTAAGGTAATGGGTATTCTTTTTACAAGCTTTATTTAAGCAAGTAGATATCATTTTTTACGGTAAAATCCTTAAATATTAATTAAGCAGCTTAATTGTAAATAATAGAGTGCAGTAGTTTACCTCTAAACCCTTAATATTATTAAGGATATTTATCAAAGAGATGTAAATGTT
>NZ_JASDDJ010000111.1 GCF_030407455.1 Psychrobacter sp. 5A.1 | reverse complement strand
ACGGCATTAGGGGCAGTTGGTGGATAATCAACAACGATGGTGGCTGGATTAGACTTGTTGCCGGTTAGGTCAGAAACCACATAGTCCACTGGCGTAGGATCGCCCGTAAAGCCTGTTTCTGGGGTAAAGGTAACCACGCCTGTGCTTGGGTCTACGTCCCATGCGCCTTCGCCTGGGACGGTTAAGCTGGTGACTTCAAGACCTGTGTCTGGGTTAATCAGTTTGACGCTGGTTGGGTCAATGTCACCTTCAAGGTCGGTGTCGTTACTCAGTACGTCTACCACAACAGGTTGGCCTGGGCTGCCTGTTTGAATCTCATCCACGGCATTAGGGGCAGTTGGTGGGTAGTCAACAGTGACGGTCGCTTCATTTGACGTCCGACCCGTGATGTCATTAACGGTGTAGCTGATGGGCGTAGGATCGCCGGTAAAGCCAGTCGCTGGGGTAAAAGTGATGGCACCTGTGGTTGGATTAACGCTCCACACGCCCTCACCTGGCACATCAACCGATTTGCCATCAGCAGCAATGATGCTGCTTGCAAGGGCTTGGGTGATGAGTACGCTCGTTGGGTCAAGATCCCCCTCAGCATCGGTGTCGTTACCTAGTACGTCGATGACGACGGGTTGGCCTAGGCTGCCTGTTTGAATTTCATCAACGGCGTTGGGGGGAGTGCCGTCATCGATGGTCCTGCTATTACTATTGCTACTTCTACTGGCCAACAATCCAATCAACCCTACGCCTGCAGCAGCAGGTATCCACCATGGTATAGCAGCTGCGACATAATTTTCACCACCTAAAGCTTGTCCTTCCACATCACCGACATCTAATTGAGTGACATAGTCATAGGTTTCACCAGTATCTGGGATATAGTAGTAATACTCACCATCTTCAGCAATACCAAGCAATGCACTATCTGCGCTGTCGTAAAAACCTTCTATAATGAGGTCGCTGTCTTCACCCTCTTCTTCAAATGATACATGAAGGTCATTTTTGATACGCTTGGTGATAATGTGGTTAGGTGCACGGTTGATAGCATTATCATGAAACTCATAATTTACTTTGTCTGTGGCTTTAATAACTGTCGGCACGCCATCTTTGGTTATGACTTCTACTTGGCTGATAGTCTGAGTGGCATCATTCGTTTTTACGACAATAGTATTCATTTTCTTACCTCTAATTTTTTAATTGCAGCAATACCGTTCTAATTTTTCTGGTACAGCACTCTTTATAGCAAAACTGTCTTGATATCAGTTGCTTGAGCGCTCTTCGACGACAGCAATAACGCGACGGTTAAGCTGACGGCCTGCTGCCGTATCATTGCTGGCTCTTGGCTGCACTTCACCATAACCAATGGCACTTAGACGTTCAGAATCCACACCAAACTGAGCAATTAACACCTCTTTTACCGCATTCACCCGACGTTGTGACAGTGCTTGGTTATAACGCTCACTAGCACGGCTATCAGTATGTCCTTCGATAGTCACCATCGTATTTGGATATTGAGTCATGAATTCAGCAACTTCAGATATTTTAGAATAATACTCAGGTCGTACAATGGCTTTGTCCGTTTCAAATAACACTTCAAGTTCAATGGTTACTTTTTCAGCTAAAACAGGCACTACGGGTGCTGCCTCTATTATGGGAGCTACAACAGGTACTACAGGTGCCGCACAATTGGGGACTACTCGGCTGATTTGATGGGTCTGATACCGTTTGGTTTCTAATAATGGTAATGCGCTGTCAGTCGTTATTCGTTCGAGTGAGCTCTCGCCTGTCTCATCCATATCGATATAAAAAAAGTAAGTTTGACCACCATCAAGCTGATAGTCTTTTTTGTCTGCTAATAAATTATTGTCTTTAAAACCAGTGGCATGAGCACTGAGCTGATTTGTACCAACACAAGAATTGACAGCTGTATAGTTATTAGGGTGTAGGCTTACTTGATATCTATTATTGACAGAGATATTGGCACTGGTTTGCTCTACATCATCATCATTTTTACGAATAAATATCAATCGAGTTTCATCGCTATCAACTTCGGCTGCTAGTAGCTCGTGAACGTCTGTATCGACTTGATTATTCCACATGACATTGCCGACTCGGCGACTGTCACCCTCATTGTCAATCCCGCTGCTTCCCATAGCCGTGCAACCAGATATGCCAAGCAAAATCGTGGGTAAAACAATAGCTGCAATTGTGCTCTTCAATACTCTTTCCATGATGACTTCCTAATTAATAATCTCTTTGAGATGGCATTTTTCTTTTGCTTTAGTGCCGCCGACGTATAATTTATTATTCCGTTAAATAGTCGAAATTTCGTACATAATCTTAATTAATTAGTAAACTTTTGTCTTTTTATTATTTGACAATTTTGTTTAAATAAAAAATGGATTTTCTTAGCTTAATAGTAAGTTAAGTATTTTGTAATGTCAACTTTATAGAGTCCAATTCAGAAGGCTTAAAAAAGGCATTTTAATAGGGCTATGCTCTATAGGTTAAATCACATTACTGGTTGATTATCATCACAATAATACCAAACCACTCCTATTGAAATCATAATAAATAAGTCAATCATTTTTCACAAAAATGAGTGTTATTATTAACGACTTAAAATCAAAATTACCCCTTTATCAAAGGCATCGATATATCAAAAATAATGAGGCTCCAAAATAAATATAAAATTAATTAAAGATATATTTATAATACTTCATTAGGCATTTTATATTTTCCAAATGCACTGAAAATCTGTTTAATATTCAATCTCACTACTATTACCATTTGCAGAAACCAATGTTTGTAGGGTATAGTTTTTATTTTGAACGATTAATCAATATAGTCGATTCAATATCATTGGGATACCAGAAAGCCGAGTGAAAGTACGACAAGTAGAAGGCTAAGCAAGACTGACGCCGTACCCAATTTATAGAGGATTGACTCTAAGGGCATGTCCTTAATTCAAGTGATAGTCGAGTAGTACTTAGAGACTCACTTCTAATAGACTGTCTAACACCTGTACCAGAATGCACTGTTATTTTTCTAACCCAAGGACGATATATGAAAAAACTTAGGACGCCTGATTCCTGTTTTGCTAACTTGCAGGATTACGATTTTGAACCGCACTATCTGATGGTCGATGATACAGAGTGTAGTGGTCAACTAATTTAGGACACCTGATAAGAGGTTTTTATTAAAGTAGCGCTTCTCTTTTTCTAACGGTGTT
>NZ_JASDDJ010000110.1 GCF_030407455.1 Psychrobacter sp. 5A.1 | reverse complement strand
CAGTCGGGAAATCCGTGCCAGAATCAGTTAAAAATACTACCACTTCGTTAATGGAAGTATTTAATCAATTTAGAATCCTCACTGCTGGCCATAATGGTGAATGGGGCGACCACTATATCAATAACTATCTCACCCAGTGGCATCTTGCTGAACTAAAACTACCATTGGGTCAAAACACATGGTTCCATGGTCGACCTGTTATGGTTTTACAAAACAACTATGAGCTTGGGCTATTTAATGGTGATATTGGTTTTTGCTTGCAGACCAGCAATGATAGAAGCCGACTAGAAGTGTTCTTTGAAAATAAGGCACAAGGCATTGCGGTCAATTTACTAAATGAAGAGGTTATTGCCACCGCATATGCGATGACCATTCATAAATCACAAGGGTCTGAGTTTGATCATGTAGCCGTTACTTTTGATAATAGTCATGCAAGATTATTGAGCAAAGAGCTTATCTATACAGCAGTGACTCGTGCTAAGAAACAAGTGACCATTTATAGTACCAAACACGCCCTAGAAAAAGCGGTTCAAACGCCAACTGAGCGCCATACAGGTTTGGCATTACAGTTTTCTAAGCTTTAATAGATAAGTATTACAGGACATGAAAGTACAGGATATAAAAAGGGGAATTAAAGTTGCATACCTTTGACAGTGTGCTAGATCATATCAATAAAATCATTTATGAGCCTCACCAATTCATTGTATCCTCAATTAAACAGGAGGCACAAAACTCTGAATACGCAGCAGGATTATTTACCTTATCATCTCGATCGGCTATTAAAACAGCTAGAGGTAGAGCTGCTAAGCAAACACCGAATAAAGTAGGGCAGTTCGTTACTTTTTGGGAAAAGGACGCCAAAGGCATTAATCAACCTTTCCAATATGATCAGTCACCAGACTTGTTAGTAATCACGACATTTAAAGACAATCATACATTTGGGCAGTTTGTTTTTCCGAAGTATATCTTACTGAGACATAATATCCTTCAGTCTCATTCTACAAAAGGTAAGATGGGCATAAGGGTCTATCCTAGCTGGGATAAGCCAACCAGTAATACTGCTGTAAAGACTCAGACTTGGCAACTCGATTATTTCTTCACGGTTACGGATACAGGCGTACTACCGACAGAAAAAATACGGGCATTGTATAGTCGGTGAACAACTAAACTGCTACGGCGTTACCCATCCTTAGATGTACTACTTGTACAATCTGCAGTCGGCTGCCTTGTACCCATTTTAGAGTACTTTGACTAGGGTCTGTTGAACATTCAAATGTGGTGCTGGCAGTCACTATTTTTTAGACAATATGCAGTGAAATTTTTGACGCCTAGTCATTCTAGGTTAAACAATTTCGCCATATATTGGCAGAAAATAGTACTGCCCTGAAAGGCTGATGCTAAAATCACCCCAAACGTTGTTGCAATCCTAGTTAAGGTCTCGACATTATCGTCGGCTTGCGCCTAGTTTGGTGCAATTTTAGCAATCAGCAGCCCTAATATTTGAATGTTCAACAGACCCTATATGAGTCATAAAATCTAAGCAATAAAAAAAGCATCCAATTTGGATGCTTTTTTAGGATTTAAATGTTTTCAGGCACTTAAATATAAGATTTAAACTTTGTTTTCTTTGATTGCATAGATACCTGGTAAGTGACGTAAGTAACCATGAAAATCCATACCACAGCCATAGACGTAACGGTCAGCAACGTTGATACCAACAAAATCAACGTCAAACCCTTCAACTTTACGATCGTGCTCTTTGTTGAGCAAAACGCAAGATTCAAGTGATAAAGGCTTTTCTTTACTCAACTCCTCGACCACTGCTTTTAAGGTGATGCCTTCATCAAAAATATCATCAATCAGCAATACGTGCTCACCTTCAATACTAACATCAGGCTTAAATTTCCAATCCAGCTCGTTAGTACCTTCGTTTTCACGATAACGTGTCGCGTGGATATAATGCATGCGATGATAGAAGGTCAGGTGTGTCAGTAGTTGGCCAGCTGGAATCAATCCACCGTTCATAACGACCATGACAATTGGGTTTAGACCAGCATAATGCAGATTAAGCTGAGCGGCCAAGCGTTCATAAGCAGCGGCTACTTCGATACTGCTGATAAGGCACTCTGAGTTGCGTAATGTTTTTTCAATTTCTTGGTTACTGATTTGGGTCATCGGGTGTGCCTTTGGTAAAAAGTGCCGCTTATTTTAGCAAATTTTAGTGAATTTGCCCAACGTCATGTGACTTTTGGGACAAAATTAATCCAGTTTTTAGGATTATTCTGGCTTTTCTATAATAAATGGGCGGTAATAATTGGCCAAACGGTTCAATGAGTCATCTGGTAGGTCAGGCAATAGCTTGTTAAGTGCCATACTCATGCCTTTATCAATCGCAGATTTGGCGACGGGTACGGATTTGCGTTTGATCATGCCTAGCTGCAATGTCTCAGAAAAACGACTGATAAATTGGGTCAATGTCTCTTCGTTCATGGTTTCGAGTGCTGTTTTAAATTTGGCTCTATCTACGTGATCAGGTGTGATGGCAGCAAAACCTTCGACGATGGTTTTTGCATCTGCTTCCGACAGTTTAAAGCCCACACGTTCGACCCCTTCATTATCGATGAACGTGGCGTGATCTCTTAGGAAGTTAAAACTCGGTAATACCTCTTTGTTATTTTCTTTACCCAGTAAGATGTTGAGCAAGGTATCTGTTGCACGCTCAATCGTTCCAACGACTTTACGCATAGAAGCTTGACGTTCAGGGTTTGGAATAATGTCTACCAAACCAACCAATAAACTGTCCGTCAAATCGCGAGCGGTTTGATGAGTCAAAGCATCACGATAAGGGTAATAGTCTACTTTCTCATTTGAAGCAACGACTTGTTCGGCTTCCTTCACCAATACTTTTAATTTATCTGAGGGTACGAATCCAAAATAATGTGCCATTGTACTTCCTTTATTCGTTGTTTTTGATGGTTGGCAGAGGTCTATCTATCATTCAATAAGTACTATTTTTACAGGATACTTGTCTAAATCTGTATCGAGTATTTACTCAATATTTATCACAATACATGTCAATTAATGACTTTTCCCCATTATACGATATAGAGTCTTTGACTAGGCCGTGTCTTTATTTCAAAAATGGTGGTGAAAATGAGAAATACAGGGCAAATAATATCGAGATATTAACCCGTCATTTGACGTTTTTTGGCAAAATACAGCCATTTTCAGTCTATTTAAATGACTATTGTTTGCGGAAATGCCCTAGTAATCCAATTAAAATCTCGCTATTATTTTCTTAATAATGGAGTGGGTTGCTCGCGGCACACTAATTTATCATAT